>CAMJWT010000014.1:0-55031 GCA_946409545.1 uncultured Clostridia bacterium
CATATGTTTAATAAAAAAGAAAATTAAGTTACTATTTCGCTAAATTACAATTTAGGAGTGAAATTATGGATTATGATAAATTAGAATTTGAAACAGTTTTTAAAGATGGAGATATAATTCCAATAGAATATACTGGATATGGAAAAAATGTATCTCCAAAGTTTAAAATTAAAAATTTATCAATTAAAGCAAAAAGTCTAGTAGTAATATTAGAGGATTTAAGTCATCCTATTAAAAATTTTACACATTGGATTGCTTGGAATATAAAAGCAGAATCCATTATTCCAGAAAATGTTGGAATTATGGAAAATGTCAAACAAGGAATTGCTTATGGATTTCACAAATATGCAGGAGCAAAGCCACCTAGATTTCAAAAACACAATTATAGATTTACTATATTTTCATTAGATGATACTTTGAACTTATCTTCTAATATTATGAAAAAGAAATTGTTAAAATCAATAGAAGGACACATATTACAAAAAGGTACAATTATAGGTTATTTTAAAAGATAAATTACAATTTATCAATTAGATCAGAATATTAAGATATTCTGATATATTTAAAAGAACGACTTATAAATAATAGTCGTCCTTTTTGTTTGTCTTATAAAATTCTTCAGCAGCCTCGTCCATTTCTCTATTAATAGAACTAAGTGCTTTTTTTATTTCTGATTTATTAATTGTTTTAGGTGGATTAAATATAACTCTATGTTCTTTATCAGTTATTAAGTTTTTACTATTCATGTCATTAACAACTTGTCTAAAAAATCTAGATGTAGTTGGATCTTTGCTATTGGCATTTTTGCATAAATAAGTTATAAAATCTTTTCTTTCATCCATTCTTTTATCCATAACCGCATGAACAAAATCTCTATCTTCCTTTAATTCAGTATTTTTCATTTTTAGTTTTTGATTTTCCTTAATAAGTTTATCATTATCATTTTCAACTTTATTATTTCTATCTTTTTGATATTTTAAATTATCATTAATTGAAGATATATTATTAATTATATTTTTGTAGTTATCAAAATAATCAGTTATAGATTCAACATCTTTAATTAAATCTTGCAATCTTTCTTTTTGTTTATTATTAAGTTTATAACCACCAAGTCTAGATTCTTCTAAACCATATAATAAATCTTTCAACTCTTTTGAAGAGTTGTTTATCGATTTTATCTTATCATTGTTTTTATCAATACTTCTTTTGTTTATTTCAAGTTCTTTTTTTAACTCTTGATAATTAACCATATCTTTAACATAAATATCTTTATTTCTTCCTTTTTCTTTAGTTTTTAAAGTAGCATTTTCTTTTTCAAAATATTTATTAAAAGTATCAATACATTTTTCTCTCATAACATTTTGTATATGTTCAAGTCTTTCTTTAGTAAATACTGATGATTTATTTACTTGTTTTGATAAACCTGTTTTACAACCATCTTTAACTGGAACTCCAACTATATGCATATGTGGTGATGTTTCGTCTAAATGTACAACTGCATTTGTTATTTTAAACTCTGGAACTAGTCTTTCTAAATCATGCAAATGTTCTTCATATACATTAACCATTTCTCTTTTAAATTCAAAATCTTTTGAATCCCAATATTCTTTATTTCCAAGTTCAATTATAATCTCACAAGCAAGATCTCTTTTTTCATCTTTATTAACATATTCAAAATAATCATCAATTCTTCTACTAGGTCTAGATTGTTTATTGTTGTATTCAAGTCTTGCTTCTTCAAATTCAGTTTTATAAAATTCTTTAACATCATAAACAATATCATTAGTTCCTTTTAATTGATAAATATAATCATTATCATTTTCGTATTTTCTAAAATCATGATTATTTACTTTTGATAATTGTTGATAATTTTGTATTCCATTATTAGCTAGAGAAGAAGAACCACTTACATTATTTCTAGCATTACTTCTTGCTGATGCTTTTCTGTTTTTATTACTTCCAAGATGAAATGAATAAGGTAATTCAGTCATATAATTCCTCCTTTTTAGTGTGGGTTAGTATATCCCATATCATGGTCATCCAAGATATATAACCCTCTAGATATCTTGTACGGATTCTCCATACAAGATTTCGTGGACTAAGGATTACTCCTTAGAATCCTCTTTAGTAGTCTTTACAAACGAAGTAACAATTCCTAACTTAAACTTATTTGATAAGTTTTCAGGATTGTCTATATCTTTAATAATAGGAATTAACTTTAAAACTTTTTCATCTTTTTCTAGGTCGAAAAATATTTCTTCAGGCATATCTTCTAAACTAAATTCAAATGTTGGGTGAATATGCAATTTAACACCATCTATATCTTTAAACTCTTTCATATAATCTTTTACTTGTGATTCTTTTAATGGATAACTAACATTAAGCATTACTGATTTATTATTTGAAATAAATTCTATTGGAACTTGTGATAAACCAAGTTCAGATAAACGACTAACTTTTTCAGTAAATAATGATTTTAATTTTATATCTATTAAATGTATCCCATTTGGATATCTTTCATCTTTTTCAAAAGTAAGCGATTCGATATATCTAGCTATAAATTCTTGTTTATCTTCTTTAGTCATTGTTTGCCACTCTGTAAGAAACATTGAAACATCTTTTCCATTTTGCATAAATATTCTTTGTAAATCTCTATCAGCCATAACTTTCTCTGGAGTGAATCTATTTCTATTTTTTAGTTCTTGTTCTTTTTCTAATTGTTTAGTTAATATATCCAGTTTTTCATTTATTACTTTTAAATCTTCTTTAAAGTCATCAAGTTCTACAACTTCAGACATATAAGCTTTTTTGATTCTTTCTTTTTGTTTAGTAAGATTTATTATTTCTCTTTCAATATCAGATTTATCAGCAACTTTTTCTTTATCTGCAAATAGTGGTAAGAATAGTTCATTATATTCATTATCAAATCTTAATAATTGACCAACAATCTTTTCAAATTCTTCTTCAACATAAGACTCTCTAATATTTTCATGACAATCTTCACAATTGTAATAAACATATTTTTTTCTTTTACCACCAGAGCCTTTGCATTTCATTATCTTGCCACATTTAGGACATTTAAGTTTTTGAAAGAAAGTATAGACTCTATCTCTAGTATAGGTTCTTTGATTAATAATCTTTTGTGCTTGGCATTCTTCCCAAATATATCTTGGTATAATTGGATCAACAACATTCATATAAATAACTGGTTCAACATTTTTCCATTCTTTAAGTCTTTTATACATTTCATAATCTCCCATGTATAAACGATTATTTATTATTCTTTCAATATGAGTATCTTTCCAATTCTTATTTAATACTTTTTCTCCATTAAATATATTAGATATTTGTAAGAATGTTTTACCTTGTAAGTATAAATCAAATACTCTTTTAATGATAGGAGCAGTAGCTGGATCTATTATTGTTTTTCTGTTTCCATCTTTTTTAAATCCTAAAGCTACTTGTCCAGGTAAATGACCAGACTTAATAGCACCATTTAAACCAAATTTAGTTCTTTCTGATACGATTTCAATTTCAAGTTGTGATAAGACAGTTAACATTCTTACAAAGAATCTCCCGTTAGCAGTAGAGGTATTAACATCATCTCTATCACATACTAAATAAGTATTATATTTTTCTAATTGTGAAATAAGTTCTTCTAAATCTCTAACAGAACGAGTAACTCTATCAAGTTTATAAGCAACGATATAATTGATTTTTCCATCTTTCATATCTTTAAGCATTTCTTGAAACTTTGGTCTATGTTCCATATCTTTAGCACTTATACCTGCATCACAATATACTTTATATACTTCATAACCTTTATAATTACATAATTGTTTTAACTTTTCTTCTTGTTCTCCTAAACTAAATCCTTCACGAGCTTGATCTTCAGTTGATACACGAATATAAATACCAGCAACTTTTCTTTCTTCTTCCATAAATCTCAACTCCTTTTACTAAAAAAGAGGAGACAATAGTATCTAGTAAAGTCTAAATACTACTGACTCCTCATTAAATTCAATATTATAAATATTCGATATATTGTGTTTTATTTTCATAGATGTACCTCCATTTCTAGAGTTACCTCTTTCATTGGTTATTTATAATATCACTTTTTGAAATTTTGTCAATTCCTTATTGAGGGAATAGTATTAAGAGCATTTAGCTAGTTTAAAGTATTTTTCTAGTTCTGATAAATTATGTTTATCATTTAAATTATTAATATAGAAAGTATCAACACCATTGAAGAACAGGAAAGTATAATCATTAATAATTACTTTGTGTGGATCTACATAAGCAAGATTACTAGGTTCTAATCTAATTAAATGACCTTTCTTTAGCGTTATAGGAGTAGAAGTATAATTCTTAGCCCAATCAATCTTTTTCTTTAAATCAGGGCTTAAATCAAGTTTTTCTTTAATAATATTTAACATATCATCACAACCTTTCTTAAACACAAAAAAACTTAATTCTTTCGAATTAAGCTTTATCTCAACATCGGTTGTTCCGACGATTTTTACAAATGGAGCAGATGACGGGAATCGAACCCGCGTCCTAGCCTTGGCAAGGCCATATTCGAGCCACTAAACTACATCTGCATAATAATAATTAAAAAATGGAGGGGCCAGACGGATTTGAACCGCCGCTCAGGGAGTTGCAGTCCCATGCCTTACCGCTTGGCTATGACCCCATTCGCTTAATTAATTATAGCAAAGCATATATGTAAAATCAAGTGTTTTTTGTCAAAAAAAATCAATAAAAAAATACGCAAAAATTTCGTTGTAAATTATCATGTAAATTAATTGTTTTTTAATAGAGTGATACCTATAATAACGTCTTGTAACGAGAGGAGTGATATTATGTTAAAAACTAATCTACCTGTCTTGATATTACATGACGTAGTATTGTTCCCTCATGCTGAAGTTAAACTTGAATTTGATAGAAGTGAAGATAAGAAAATTATTTCACTATCTGAAAATTATTTTAATAATTATATTTTTATTATTTCTACAAAAGATGATATTTTAAAAACTAAAAAATTTCCGACAATTGGTGTTGTGGCTCAAGTTAAATTTAAAATAGATATGCCTAATGGTCTTATGAAAGTATCATTTAAAGGTATTAGTCGTGCTAAAGCTCATAATTATCATTATGATAATGATATATATGACGTTAATATTACAAATGTTGAAGTAGATAAAATAACCCCAACAGAAGAACTTGCTAATGCTCGTGTTTTAAAAAACCTTTTTGTTGAATATTTAGATAACAAGAGATCTTTAGGAAATAGTGTTATTTCACAAATAGAAGATATTAATAATATTGATGTTTTAACAGACTCTATTGTATCTTTTATGCCAATATCATTTGATAGACAATTAAGTTATATTAATGAATTAGTACCACTTTCACGTGTTACAATGCTTGTTGATGATCTTCATTACGAATTATCTCTTCTTGAATATGAATCAAGTCTTGATGATCGTGTAGAAGTAAATCTTGATAATAGTCAAAAAGAATTTATTTTACGTGAAAAATTACGTATTATTAATGAAGAATTGGGAATTGAAGAAAATCCTGATGTTGCTAAGTTAAAAGATAAACTGGAACATCTTGATGCACCTCTTCATGTAAAAAATAGAATAAGTGAAGATTTAGAGCGATATAAACTCTGTAATGCGAATTCTCCAGAAGTTGGTATTTTAAGAAATTATCTTGATACACTTTTTGCTCTTCCATGGAATAAAAGTACAAAAGATAATAACGATATCAAAAGTATTAAAGAAATATTAGAGAATAGTCATTATGGTCTTGATAGTGCCAAAGAACGTGTTATTGAATATATTGCTACTAAAAAATATACTAAAAGTAAAAATAGTCCTATTATTTGTCTAGTTGGACCACCAGGTGTAGGTAAAACAAGTCTTGCTAAAGCTATTAGTTTAGCTCTTAAAAGAAAATGTGTAAAAATCTCTGTTGGTGGAATTAATGATGAAGCAGAAATAACTGGTCATAGAAGAGCCTATGTAGGTGCTGCACCAGGTAAAATAATAACAGGACTAAAACGGGTAGGTGTCAATAATCCTGTTTTTATTATCGATGAAATTGATAAAATGACTAAAGATATAAAGGGTGATCCTGCCTCCAGTTTATTAGAGATTCTTGATAAAGAACAAAATGATAAATTTGTTGATCATTTTGTTGAAGAAGAGTTTGATTTATCTAATGTTATGTTTATTTTAACAGCAAATTATATTGATAAAATCCCTGATGAATTAAAAGATAGATTAGAAATAATTGAACTAACTAGTTATACGCTTTTAGAAAAAGTTAATATTGCAGAAAACTATTTATTAAAGAAATTATCTGAAGAATATAAAGTAACTAAAGATGAATTTAATCTTCGTCATGGAACAATTATTAAAATTATTAATAATTATACTCGCGAAAGTGGTGTTCGTGAACTTGAAAGATTAATAAGAATGTTATATCGAAAATTTATTTATTGTAAGTTAATTAATAATGAAATAATTGATGTAAATGATTTAACAAAATACTTAGGTCCTATTAAATATCCTCAGGATGAGAATTATGATAATACAATAGGTATGGTAAATGGTCTTTCTTATAATCCAATGGGTGGAGCTTTAGTTAAAATAGAGTCTGCAATGTATCCTGGTACGGGTATTATTACAGCATCATCATCACTTGGTGATATGATTAAAAATTCTATGGATTTAGCTTTTATTTATTTAAAAAGTCATGCCAAAGAATTTAAGATTGATTATAATCTTTTAAATGAAAATGATTTTTATCTTAATTTCCCTAATTTAAATCAAAAGAAAGATGGCCCATCAGCAGGAGTAAATATTGTAACATCCTTATTAAGTTTAATTAAGAAAGTTAAGATACCTAAAAATATATCTATGACTGGTGAAATAACTTTATCTGGTAAGATTATTCGTGTAGGTGGTCTTAAAGAAAAACTTACAGTTGCTTTATCAAATAATATTGACACTTTATATCTACCTTATGATAATAAAAATGATACGATTGACTTTGATGGTGAATATAAAGATAAACTAAAGATTATATTTGTTGATAATTATTTAGATATTTTTAAAAGTTTGTTTAAAAAATAACTATTTTATCTAAAATAGTTATTTTATTTTAGGAAATATGATATTCTATTAATAGGTGTTATATGAAAAAAATAGTTTTTATTGTATTATTACTATTAATAACTTATAATGTAAAAGCCTTAAGATGTGAATATAAGATTGATCACAATAATGTTGGTCTTATTATTACAGTTGGTAGTGATAAAGGTATTAATGCATCTTTAAGTGGAGGCGTTTACTTAATGCCTGGTAGGACTAACGATATTGGAGAATTTATTAAATTGACGCAAAATAGTTCATGTCCACCTAAGGCTTATTATGCTTGTAAGGCTAGTAAATACTGTAGAATAAATACGAACTATTTTGTGGATAATAATGCTGTATTATATGGTGTTTTGGAATTAAAAAGTCAATCTCAAGGTACTGTAATTGATGATGATGGAGATGGTGATGGTGGTGGTCACGCTACTGTTGTAACAGTTGTTGAAGATATTAAAAAAGGTGATGGCTGTGGAGCTATTCGTGGCCTTGAAGATTTAATTGAAACATCAATTAAGATGCCATTAATTATTTTAGGTGCTGTCTTATTTTTAGTATTTACAACTCTTGAATATGCAAAAGTTGTCTTTTCTGGTGAAGGTGGTTCTTTTAAAAAAGCCAATGAAAATACTATGAAAAGAGGACTTGGATTTGGTATTCTTGCCTTATCACCATTTATAATTCAATTATTATTAAGTATTGCTGAAATACCAGCATGTTAAAAAGGATGTGTTTTTATGAAAACAAGAATTATTAGTGCAATTATTATGACAATAATATTTTTGCCAATTTTAATATTAGGTGGTATTCCTTATATTGTAGCAGGAAGTATTCTTGCTCTTTTAGGGTTATATGAATTATTAAGACTCGAAAAAGTACCATTTTTAATGAAAATCATAAGTTATATTTTATGTTTATTTATTATTATAAGTGATTTTATTATTAAAGACTTTAATTCATTTAACTACTATTTAATTATGGGGATGTTCCTTCTATATAGTATTATTATGATTATTAATAGTGATTTAGAAAAATATGATTATAAAAAATGTTTATGGCTACTAACATCAACTATAATGATTGGTTTTATGTTCAAAAACTTTATTAATGTTCGTGTTGTAGAAAGTCTAAGTTTAAAAAATATTTCTAATTTATATACTGTTTTATATTTATTTCTAATAACAATTACGACAGATAGTTTTGCACTTTTTTGTGGAAAATTATTTGGAAAACACAAATTAATTCCAAAGGTATCACCTAATAAAACAATTGAAGGTAGTGTAGGTGGAACTATTTTTGGAACGATTATACCAGTATTATTTTTAATGATTGTAGGTTATGAAATGAATTTATTAATTGTTATCGAAACATTTGTTTTAACAATTATTTGTGCTTTTGGAGATTTATTCTTTTCAAGTATTAAAAGATTCTATAATATTAAAGATTTTAGTAACTTAATTCCAGGTCATGGAGGTATATTAGATCGATTAGATAGTATACTATTTGTTATTAGTGCATATATTATAATGGTTAATATTTTATAGGAGGCATTATGATTTTATCAATTTTATATTTTTTACTAATTTTAGGAACAATTGTCCTTGTTCACGAATTTGGTCATTTCTTTTTTGCTAAATTATTTGGTGTCTATGTATATGAGTTTTCTCTTGGTATGGGACCAAAGTTATTTGGTAAAAAAGGTAAAAATGGGGAAACAGAATATTGTATTCGTGCAATACCAATAGGAGGATTTGTTCAATTAGCTGGTGAAGGGTTAGATGATGATAAATCTATTCCCAAGAAAAGATTATTACAATCAAAACCGGTTTGGCAAAGATTTCTAATTATGTTCTTTGGTGCTGGAAATAACTTTATTTTAGCAATAGTAACGCTTTTTGTTTTAGCATTAATTGTTGGAGCACCAAGTAATAGTAATATGATAAAAGGAGTTATTCCAGGTAGTCCTGCTGAAGTAGCGGGTATTAATAAAGGGGATTATATTGTTGAAGTAAATGGTAATAGTGTAAGTAATTTAGATGAATTACAATTATATTTAACTATTGAAACAATGAATATTAATGAACAAAGGGTAAAAGATAAAGCAGAAAATATTGAAAAAAAATACGACTTTGAAATAAAAGTTTTAAGAGGTAAAGAAACTTTATCGTTAAGACTCGAGCCATTGGATGAAGAGACAGCTAAAGAAAAAGAATATAGTGTTGGTATAGAATTTGATAATACTAGAAAACATGGCTTCTTTGCGGCTATTTCATATTCTTTTAAGAAGACAGGATCTTTAATTAAACAAATGGTGATTACGATTAAAGAATTAATAACAGGAAATGTAAGTACAAAGAATTTGTCAGGCCCTGTAGGAATACTTCGAGCTGTTGATCAAACACAAAAAGAATCAACTTCAACACTTGTTGATTTATTCTCACTTCTTGCATTATTATCTTTAAATGTTGGCTTTATTAATTTAATACCATTCCCTGCCTTTGATGGTGGTAGAATACTATTCTTATTTATTGAGAAGATAAGAAGAAAACCAATTAAACCAGAAGTTGAAAATATGATTAATAATATAGGATTTGTTCTTTTACTACTATTGATTGTATATGTAACATTTGGTGATATAAGAAACTGGATAGGATTTTAGACTATCCAGTTTTTCTTTACATTTTACGTCAAGTGTGTTATAATATGACGTTAGATGAGGAGGAATACTTACTTTTAGGAGTCAAATTGTTGACGTTAAATATAGTCAAATGCTATATTAATAATAGAAGTAGGTGAGTTTAATCATGACAGAAGATGAATTAAGAAGATTAGATGGGAATTTAGGTGCCCAAGTAAAATCTTTAGACGAAGAAATCAAAAAATTAGACGAAAAAATAGAAGAAATAGGTTTATTTAAGAGATTAGTTAATAGAACAATGACTCAACGTAGCAAAGAAAAATTAAGAGCCCAACGTGAAAAAATGGAACAATATCGTACGGCTATTCAATCTTTACAAACAGCTATTAGTGTTGGTGATCCAACAAAAAGGGCTAGTGTTGCAGACCAACAAGCAGCTTATAATAATTTATTAAAGTTAGAAGAAACAATAAATTATGATGATGCAGTAACACCACTTGCAGTATCAGGAGAGAAAGTAAGAAGTAGTTTAAGAAATACTTTCCAAACAATTTATAATAGACGTGTTAGTTCAAGTTATGGAAGAATTTTACTTAATGGTTTAATAGTAGCTGCTGGTGTAGTTGCTGCCCCTATTGCATTAAACTTTTTAGGATTACCAGCATTAGTAGGAGCTATTAGTCCTGTTATTTGGGGTGCTTTAGGTGTAACTGGTATACGTAGTATTACACATCTTGCAACTAAATTTATAAGAAATAGAAATGTTAAGAAACAAGAACCACCTAGAAAATATGAAGAAATGTATCCAACACTTAAAAATGTTAAAGGATTTACTAATACTTTAAGTTACTTTAGAGGATTACGTCGTAGTGTAGGAAAAAGATTTGATGCTATGACAGATAGTGAATTATTTAAAAGATATAAAACAGCTGGTTTCGCTCCTATTGCTTCACCTGGTGATGATACAAAAGGTGACGGAAAAGACAAAGAAGATACTAAAAAAGATGGAAAATCATTTGAAGCTAGCATTGCAGCTATCGTAGCTCAAGTAGTAGCTTTAGAGGTTTCAAATAAAGATGAAGTTAATAAGTTCATTGATGAAGAATTTAGTGTAAAATATGCTGCTATTTCAGCAACACCAGGTGTTGAAATTAAAAATAGAGATTTATTAGAATTATGTAATTCATATTTAAAAATCGTTAAAGCTGCTCATGAAGGAGCTATTAATGAAACAGCTCTTGAAAGTTTCTTAAATATGGAAGGAACTAGTGAAAACTTTAAATCAGTACATGATCGTTTAGTAATGAAATTAGAATCTTTATTACAAGATATCTTTAAGGATACTTTATCTGATTCAGTTAAAGAAATGTTTGAAAAATACAAACATACTTCAAAAGGAAAATCAGGTGGAGCTGGTGGAGATAAACCAGATCCTGAAGATTTGGATGATGAAGATGAAAAGAAGAAAGATGGAGGAAAGAAAGATAAGAAAGATTCTGAAAGTCCAAAACCAGGACCAGGTCCAGAACCTGGACCAAAACCAGATCCTACTGATGATTTAACTCCAGAAAAGGTTAAAGAAGAAATTGGTAAAATCATTGATAAGATGTCAAGAAGTACAACATCAGTTGATTTTGCAGAATGTTTAAAAGAATTAAATGAATTAATTAAAAATTCAAGAGAAAAAGGCGTTGCTGTTACTTATGATGAAGAAACAAAGATGATTTTAACGTTGTTAAGATCATATACAAGCTTCTTAGAATCAATCCGTTCAGGTATTTATGATAACAAAGTATTCTATAATAACTTAAGAGATTTCTTAGATCCTGAAAAAGAAGTAGGAAGCGAACGTGTTAGAAACTTTAGATCAATCTTAATTAGACAATTAAATTCTCTAGTTAGAGATGAATTAAAGATTAATGATACTCGTTTAACTGGCTTAATTGATTACGGATTTTCAAAAAGAACAAGAGGTTCATTTGGAACAACAGCATCACAAGTTGCCTTAATTCAAAATTTAGAAAGATTTGATTTTAGAGATTTCAGTCCAGAAAATATTGCTTTAGCTCGTAATATGTTAGATGAGATGAGAGAAATCGAAAGAATGAAAACTCCAGAAAATGAATTCCATTTAGATAGTGGATTAACTGATACAGTAACTAGTCTTGAAATGTTTAGTTCAGTTGCTAGAGATAGAGAAAGATTAAGTGCTCAAATTAAAGCATGTCAATCAGTAATTAGTAATCCAGCTGGTTATGCTGAACCTGATGCAAGAGCTACAATTGAAAATTGTATTAGAACTTATTATCATATTATTGGTTTTGTAAATCATGTAGTAAGAAATGCATATTCAGGTTATACATATCAAGATAGAAGTGGTAATTCTAAAAATCATGCGTTTACTGATGGTGAAAGTGGTATTGAAGCTGCCATTGATTTAAAACTTTTAAGTGCAAGTCAAATTACTTCATTAAAGAAAATAATGGAATTCTATAAGAATTCTGAACTAAGAGCAACTACTGGTATGACTGCTCAAAGTGAACGTGTTGATGAGTATTTATCTGGATATAAAGCTCGTAGATAATAATAAAAAGATGATATTTTATCATCTTTTTTTGTATATAAAGTTGACAGTTTACACTTTTTGTATTAATGTATTCATGATTAAGCGACATTTTATTAAAAAAGGGAAAATATTTTATATAAATTCGTCACTTATGTGTTATAATTTTAATATAGGATATTATAGTTTATAAGGAATAAATTATTAAACTATTTTTGATATTAAAGGATGGAGTAAGTTTTATGATATTTTACATAGTAGTGTCATGGATTGATAGTTTAATTTATAAATTAATTGCAACTATTTTCAAAATAATATTATATCTTGCTGATATTCAAGTATTAAGAGAAGGCATAATAAATGATTTAACAAATAAAGTTTATGCATTCCTTGCAGTATTAATGTTCTTTAAAATAGCTATATCAACAATTCAATATATAGTAAACCCTGATGAATTATCAAATAGTGATAAGGGTATCGGTGGTATTTTAAAGAATTCGGCGATTGCCATTATTTTACTTGTTGTAGTACCTGAAATATTTGCTTTTGCTAGGTCAAAACAATCATATATTGCTAGTTATATACCAACAATAATATTAGATGTTGAATATACAGGTGAAGGATCTAGTAAGCATGTCGAGTTAGTAAGAAAAGAAGCTGATGAGATGGCTACGACAACTTTTAATGCATTTGTCCTCCAAAAATCGGGAAATGGTTTGGCACCGATTGGTAGACGTTCAGATAATGCTCCTTTTGATTGGGATGTAGCAAGAAGTGATGATGATAAAGAGCACAATGCTATTGAAGGAAGTATCTACTATGGTTGTAAAAAAGACTGTGTTGATGCGGTTTTATTCAAATTTTGTATTCCAAGTTTTAGCGATGCTGATTGTTCATATCGTTATATGATGGTTTGGTCAACAATATCTGGTGTTTTAATGGCCTTTGTTCTTGTTTCAATGGCGGTTGATGTTGCAATTCGTGCAATTAAATTATCCATTTTGGAAGTTATGGCACCAATACCAATCGTAAGTTACATTGATAAAGCCAAAGGTGGAGCTTTTGAAGCATGGTTAAAAGAATGTAAAGATGTTTATATAGATTTATTTATTCGATTAATAATTATTTATTTTGCGGTTTTCTTAATTCGTGAAATATCTGCTGATTTTGGAAGTATGACTAGTGGTATTTTCTCATCAATGCAAGGTGAAAATACAGAAATCAAAGCATTAGTATTCGTTTTCCTTATTATTGGTTTATTACTATTTGCTAAGAATGCCCCTAAATTTATAATGGATATTTTAGGTATTAAAGGTAATGATAATATTAGTGGTATGTTTAAACGTGCTGGCGGATTAATGGGTTCAGTATTAGGAACAGGAAAAAGTGGTATCGCTGGTGCTATTAATAAATACAATAAAGCTAAATCTGCAGCAGGCGGTAAATGGGGTACAGACCCTGCAGGTAGAAAGAAACGAAACCAAGCCTTACGTGATGCTGCATTATCTGGACTTAGAAGTGGAAGATCAGCAGCTTGGGCTGGAACTCGTTCAGCTTTATCTGGTAAAGGATTTAAAGAAACAAGGGATGCAGCTACTCGTGCAGCTGATAGAAGATTTGATTTATATGAAGCAAGAAAAGATGCTCATGTTAGTTGGAGAGAATATCAAAAAGAACTTATTAAGAGACGTGTTGGTATAAGACAAGATTTGGAAGCTTTAAATGCAGAAATTAAGGCTGCTCAAGAATCCAGTGATAAAGCTAAAGCAGCTCTAGATTATGTACATAATAATTTAGGTGCAAAATTTGCTGATGTTCATTTTAGTACTGAATATTTAGATAGAATGAAGTCTAAAATTGCTGGTAGTAAATTAAATGGAGAATTTGTTGTCGGTGTTAATGCTGATGGTTCACTTATGAAAGTTTCTATGAAGGACATGGGTGAAGGTGGACAATATTCTATTAATACGGTTATGACGCGTCTTCAAGCCACAATTAAAGATGAAGATGGATCTGTAAGAAGAAGCTTTGTAGAAGGAAAAATGAGAGAATTCAAGCCTGAAATCGATAAGCGTTCTAGAGAAATTGATGCTGAATTATATGCAGCAGATGCTCAAATTGATGCTGACTTAGCTAGTGGAAGTATAACTAGTGATGAAGCATCTAAACGTAAAGAGCAAGCATTGAATGATGCAATAAAGAAGAAAGAAGATTTTATTGCACAAAAACAAACTGAAGCTGAAATGGGTGCTGATCAAGTTAAGTCTGATGCTCAAAAAATGTTAGATGACTTACAAGGATTTGCAGATCAATTTATTGTTGGTATTGCTGGTTTATCTACTGATCCTGCTCATAAAACTGCTACAGAAGCAATGAAGCAAAGAGTTGGATTTACAGATAATCCTGCATTCTCAAGAATAATTGAGGAAGCTAAAGCTGCAATTATTACTAATTCATCATCATCATTTGGGGTTGATACTAGTAAAAAAGGTATGGATTCTACTAGAGATACTGGTCAAATTCTTGATGATCATGGAAAAGTTATTGAAGGTATGCTTGGTGATTGGTTGGCATTAAATAAGAAAGCTGGTCAAGATGCTCAAACTGCAAGTATATCTACTCAAACAAGCGATCCAAGAGTTGCTGCACAAGCTGCTGCTAAGAAGATTGCTGATCAATATGATAAAAAGAGTTAAAAAATGGGATGTGATAAATAGTGAATCAATATTTTATTCCTGCAAATACAAAACGTGGACAATTAATATTTAATTTATTTAAACCACTTGATTTAGGTATTGTTATTTCTGGTGTTGTTACAACAATAGTATTATTAATAATAGTTAATCAATTTGAGAATGCTCATTGGGTATTTAGTGTACTTTCTACAATGCCAGGCTTACTTGCCGTAGGCTTGGTATTCCCAATACCTAATTACCATAATGTTCGTGTTCTCTTGGGTGAAATAAAAATATTTTATAATAATCCACGTAATTATAAATGGAGAGGTTGGTGTAGTGTATATGAGTCAAGCCGCAAACGTTAAAAAGGCTCCTCAAAAAGTTGTTCCTACTAGTCCTTATACTGAAAACTGGGTAAATGTTCGAGGTATTAAAGACGGAATGATTTTCTTGAAGAATAAAGAATTAGTTTCTGGGGTTAAAGTTGAGCCTCGTAATATCTTTATACTAGAGCAAAATCAACAAGATAATATCATCAATGCTTTAAAGAATTGTTATAATACATTTAACTTTGAGTGGTGGTTAGTTGTTGCTGATAAACCGGTTGATATTTCAATATATCAATCACAACTTGAACTTTTATTAACACAACAAACTGATCCACGTCGAAGAAAAATCGTATCACAAGATATAGCAAAAGCTAAGATGTTTATTGATAATCAAATTGTTGATATTGAATTCTATATATTATTTAAAGAGAAAAATCCAGATATGGTACAAGAAAGAATTCGTACAATGATTAATGGTTTCGCTGGAGCATCTCTTGTAGCTAGTCAAGTTTCTAATGACGATTTACGTATTGTTTTAGATAATTTCTTAAATGGGGGAGTAAGAACTGATTTTAGAACGGTGGTGGTTAAAAAATGAGTATCTTTGCTTCAGAAATTGCCCCAAAGGGTATGCAATTTAATCCTGGTGACTTCATAATCAGTGATAAATATTGTACAATTCTAACCGTTATTTCTTACCCACAAATTATTACAGCTGGTTATTTATCCGGACTTACTAGTATGACCGGTGTTAAGATTGTTATTAAACATATTCCAATTCCTTTTGATGTTATTAGAAAAATGCTTAATAAACAATTAGCTGATTTAAAAACAAGATTTGAGGAAGAAAAAGATCGTACACGTCAAGAACAAATTAGACAAGATAATGAATCTATTGAAAACTTTATTCAACAAATGGTTGCTAATCAAGATTTAATTTTTGATTTCCAATTACATGTTTTA
The DNA here is from genome assembly GCA_946409545.1 of uncultured Clostridia bacterium. Classification (GTDB taxonomy): domain Bacteria; phylum Bacillota_I; class Bacilli_A; order RF39; family UBA660; genus RUG12783. The sequence continues at coordinate 16,335 of CAMJWT010000014.1, forward strand.
GTTTCTGCTAATTCTAAAGAAGAACTTGAACTTCGTAAAACAAATGTTAAAAACTATTTAGATTCAATGGAACTTCGTGCTAAAGCTCTTCGTTTCGAACAAGAAACAATCTTTAAATCAATGGTTCCAATATTCCCAAAACAAAGAGTAGAAGAGCGTATTGGTACACCAATACCATCTGCTTCTGTTGCGGCAATGTATCCATTTGTTTTCGATTCAATTAAAGACCCTGGTCTATCAACATTATTTGGAGTTGATGCCTCAGGTGGTGTAATTCTATTCAATCAATTTTTATATAAAATTCGTAAAGAGAATAATCGTAATAATGCCAATATGGTTATCCTTGGTGGTTCTGGTAGTGGTAAAAGTACAGCTGCTAAACTATTAATGAGAAGTCATATTCGTAACAATTGTCAAATTGTTGCTATTGACCCTGAAAACGAGCTTTATGATATGTGTCAATTATATGGAGGAGATTCCATTGACCTTGGTAAAGGTGGAGACTATGGATTAATTAACCCTCTTGAAATTGTTATGGACTTTGATGAGGAAGAAGTGTTTGAAGGTCTTGCTAGTACATTGATTACACAAAACTTAAACTCATTAAAAGCTTTCATGAGATACTATTATCCTGATATTGAAGATGATGTTTTAACATTATTTAGTGAAGTTGTTCAAGATACTTATGCTCGTTTTGGTATAAGACCTGATACAAATTTCTTTAATATGACAAGTGATGATTTCCCTACATTTAGTAATGTATATGAAACTGTACGTCATAGATTAACAGGAACAACTGAGAAAACTCATGAGCGTGATGTCCTAGAACGTCTTGAATTAAAACTTCGTCCATTTATTCGTGAACTTAAATACTTATTTGATGGACATACATCAATTCCATCAAGTTCTGATTTCATCGTATTTAATATTCGTGAATTAATGAATACAGATACTAATATTCGTAATGCTTTATTCTTCAACGTACTTAAGTATGCATGGGGATTATGTCTTGATAGACGTCGTGATACTGTCTTAATGGTTGATGAAGCTCACGTATTACTATCTGGTAATAACATTTTAGGAGCTAACTTCCTTGAACAAGTTCAACGTCGTGCAAGAAAATATAATACAGGTACCATTATTATTACACAACAACCATCTGACTTTACAAATGAAAGTGTTATTACACAAGCTAAAGCAATCTTTGGTAACGCATCATATTATTTGATAATGTTACTTAATAAACAATCTGTTGAAGATTTAGCTAAGCTTGTAGATTTAAATGATAATGAAAAAGATGTAATAAAACGATTTACACAAGGACAAGCCCTATTTGTATGTGGTAATAAACGATTACAAATGGATGTTATCGTAACAGCTGAAGAACTTGATTCCTTCGGTGATCGTGGTGGTTTATAAAAAGTCTTAATTATAAGACTTTTTTTATAAATAAAATAACTATAAAAAAATATAAATATGATATAATGATAATATAGGTGATTTTATGAAATTAAAAATGCGTTTTGAGAAAAAAGACATGCAACGTTTTTGTATATATGCTGTTCTTTTATTCATTGTAGTAGTTTTAGTAATGTCTAATATAAGAGCTGTTAGTAGTGGTAGACCTTTGGGATTAACATTTATTGCCCTTGAAGGTGAGGCTATAGCGGGAACTCTTGTTGTATATTTATTTACGCTATTCGGTTTAGTATGGAGCTGTAAATCATATTTCTTTGAATTTGAAAAAGGATGGGGATTTACAACTGAGAAGAAAATGGATGGTTATAGTAAATGGGCTGATAAAAAAGCTATGCAAAAAGAATTAAAGCCAATTATTTCTTCTGAATATAATACTAAATATGCGGGTATTCCATTAATTAATGATGGTAAAACATTATGGGTTGATGATGGAGAATACCATAATTTAATTATTGGTTCTACTGGTTCAGGTAAAACACAAACAATTATTTTCCCACTTGTAGAAGTGTTAGCAAAACATAATGAATCAATGGTTATCACAGACCCTAAAGGTGAAATTTATCAAAAGAAAGCAGCAATGCTTAAAAAACGTGGATATAAAATTGTTTTATTAAATTTCCGTTCACCTGGACAAGGTAATGCTTGGAACCCACTTACGATTCCGTATAAATTATGGAAAGAAGGTAATCAAGATAAATCATGTGAGCTTCTAGATGACCTTGCCGCAAATATTTTGTATGATGAAGGTAATAAAAATGCTGACCCATTCTGGGAAAAAACTTCTGCTGGATATTTCTCAGGTTTAGCTCTAGGTTTATTTGAAGATGCTACAGAAGATCAAGTTAATATTAATAGTATAAGTTTAATGTCAACAGTCGGTGAAGAAAGATTTGGACCTAGTACTTATATTAAGGAATACTTTAATGCTAAAGATCCTAATAGTGCAGCTTATGTTAATGCATCAAGTACTATAATGTCTCCTAATGAGACTAAAGGTAGTATCTTAGCGGTATTTAAAGAGAAAATTAAATTATTTGCATCTCGAGCTAATTTATCAGAGATGTTATCTCATAGTGATTTTTCAATAGCTGATATTGGTAGACAAAAAACAGCCGTATTCATTGTAATTCAAGATGAAAAGAAAACATATCACTCATTAGCAACAATCTTTGTAAAACAAGTATATGAAACATTAATTGATGTTGCTTATCAAAATAATGGTAGACTTCCAGTAAGAACGAATTTCTTACTAGATGAGTTTGCAAATATGCCACCTCTTAAGGATGTTACAACAATGATTACGGCAGCGCGTTCTCGTGGTATGAGATTTACGCTTATTATCCAGAACTTCGCTCAGTTAAATGAAGTTTATGGTGAGCAAAATGCTGAAACAATTAAAGGTAACTGTGGTAATATGGTATACCTTATCAGTACCGAACTAAAAGCTTTGGAAGAAATTAGTAAAATGTGTGGTGAAGTAAAATCAAAGAAAGATGATAAAACAACATCAACACCTCTAGTTACCATAAGTGATCTTCAACAAATGAAACAATTTGAGGTAATTGTTCGTCGTCTTCGTATGCCACCATTTAAAACATATTTAACTCCAGAGTTTAAAATGAATTGGGGTAGAAAATATCCTGAACTTCCAGTATATGAAATACCTGAAAGACCTCGTGAAGAAGTTAAAACATTTGATGTACGTGACTTCGTAAAAGCTCATCGTGAAGATAAACAAAATAATCTTATAGGTGGCGGTGGTAGCCCTATGGGATTACCATTTATGGGAGGAGGTATGGGTGGGAGTCCATTCTCACCAATGGGTGGAGGAAGTCCTTTTGGAGGAGCTAGCCCATTTGGTGGAGGAGATTCTTTAGGAAGTCCATTTGCAAGTCTTCCACCATCTCCAAGTAATAATAAGAAAAATGATATTTTATCTGATGATGATTTTGACTTAGATGCTTTAACTAAATCAATTGATGAAGAGATTGCTCGTCTTGAAAAAGAAGAGAAAGAGAATGCCCTTAAAGAAAAAGAAAACAAGGTTGAGACTAAAGTATCTAATGAAGATATTGATTTATCTGATATTGTTAATGATAAAGAATTACAAGAAGATAATGTTGAAGCTCTTGATAAGTTATTTAAAACTGAAGAAGATGAGTCAAAAGAAGAACCAAAAATTGAAAAGAAAGATTCATCTAAAAAAGATGATGATAATAACTTTGATGTATTCTGGAATTAAGGACCTATTGGTCCTTTTTTTGTCGCCTTGGTTGAAAATAGTAGGCTTAAATGATATAATTAAACATAATGAAGGTGTATTGATGAGGATAAAGAAAATACTAATTATATTTCTTTTATTGTTTAATATAAATGTATTAGCGAGCAATGAAACAGATATTACAAATGTAAAAATAAATGGAGAATCAATTACATGTAATAATTTAATATGTAGTGGTACCGTAAATGATACAAAAGTAAAAATTGAATATCAAATGGTTGATCCAGCTGCAACAAGTAGTGGATTTAAGTCAGGAGAAACTTTTGATATTCCAGGGGAATCTATAACTAAAAAGTTAACTGTTAGTAAAACGATGGAAGGACTTGAAACACCTCTTTCTAGTGAATATACATTTAATATTACAAAACATTTAACAAGTAATGATACTTCTTTAAAAAAATTAACAATTAATGATCGAACTATTAAAGTATCTAAAGATGTTTTTGTATATAATGTTGAAGTAAAATATGATGTTGAAGAATTAAAAGTTGAAATTGTTCCTAATAGTTCATATGCTAAATATGAAATAACATCAAGTTTATCTTTCCCTCTTGAAGAGAGTAGTAAAGCTTTTGATTTTATAGTAAGAAGTGAACAAGGTAAAGAAAAAGAATATCGTGTCATTATAAAAAGAGAAGATGGACCAGATGTTACTTTAAAGAAATTGCGTATTTCAAGTGGTGAAGTTAAATTAGAACGTGGAGTAACTGATTATCAAATAAATGTCCCATATGATGTTAATACTTTAGATTTAGAAGTAGAAACAAATGATCCTAATGCAACATATGAGTTATCTAAAAATGATAATGATTTAATTATCGGTGATAATAAAATTTCCATTACGGTTCATAATAAAGATATAGAACAAGTATATAATTTGACAATAACTAGATTTGAAAACACAGGTGAAGGTGTCGTTAATTTATCAAATTTAGAAATAGCTGAATATGAAGATTTTAACTTTAAAGTTGGAAATACAGAATATGATTTATATTTTGAAAAAATACCACTTCATTTAACGATTAAAACAGAACGAGCTAATAAAGAAAGTGAAGTTGAGATTGAAGGTAATAGTAATCTTAAAGATGGTAGTGAAATAAAAATCAAAGTTATTCAAAAAAGATTAAATATGTCTAAAGAATATTTATTACATATTCATAAAGGTACAGAAAAAAAGAAAAGTAGTACTTTAATGACAATCTTAATTATACTTGCTATTATCGTATTAATAGGTATTATAGTAACATTGTTAATTATTAAAAAACGTAAAAATAAAAATCCTAAAAAGAATAAAGTAGATAAAATAAAAAAAGAAGAAAAGAAAAAGAATAGAAAAGAAGTAGTCAAAGAGGAAAAGAAAAAAGAAAAAGAAATAAAGAAAACTAAAGAAGTTAATTTATCTAATCCTAATGATGACGATTTAGAAGTAATATAGAGGGGTAATATGATAAGTGAGTTTTTTAGTAAAAGATATAATGATTTTAAAAGAATGGATAAAATATTATTAATATGTTCTATGATTCTTTTTGCATTAGGTCTTGTAATGGTTTTTTCTGCAAGTAATGTTTCTAGTTCTTTTAAACTTAATGATCAAACATATTTCTTTAGACATCAATTAATGTTTTTAAGTGTAGGTTTACTTATATCCATTTTTGTTATTTTTATTAATACAAAGATTTATGGACCAGTGAGTTGTTTTGGTATGGTTGCCTTAATCGTTTTTCTTGTGTTAGTACTATTTGTTAGTCCCGAGATAAATCAAGCTCATAGCTGGTTACCTATAACGAAAAATTTTCGATTTCAACCAAGTGAATTTGTAAAAGTAGCATCGATTGTATGGATGTCGTATATATGTTGTAGTATCCCTAATCTTAAATTATGGGTAAGATATGTATTACTATTTGTTTTTGTAGGAGCGATTGTTACCTTAATTGCTATTCAACCAGATTTAGGTACAGCTGGTATTTACTTTGGAATAATTTTCTTTATGTTTTTATCATTAATTAAGACACCAAAAACTAGAAAGTATTTATTAATTGGTAGTGGGGTAGTAGCTGTTCTTGCAATAGGGTTCTTATTTACAAGTACAGGAAAAGGTTTAGTTGACCGTCTTGTATCACGACTTGATTTTACGAATCCTTGTAGTGAAGAAAAGTTTTATACAACAGGAACCCAATTATGTAATGGATATATTGCCTTTAATAATGGTGGGGCTTTAGGTGTAGGACTTGGTAATAGTACTCAAAAGTATTTATACTTACCTGAAGCTTATACGGACTTTATTTTTGCAATTGTTGTTGAAGAGTTAGGTTTTATTCCATCAGTGTTTATATTAGGTTTAATGTTTGTATGTGTATGGCGAATATATATTATTGGTAAAAGAGCTAATAGTGCCTATAAACGATTAATGTGTTATGGTGTATTTTTATATTTATTAATCCATATTCTAATTAATCTATTAGGTGTTACAGGTCTTATGCCATTAACAGGAGTACCACTTCCATTCTTATCTTATGGTGGTAGTTTCCTAATATGTTTAATTGTTTCTCTTGCTTTTGTTCAAAGAGTTAATATCGAAACAATGTATGAAAAAAATAAGTGATTATATGATATTTATATAATCACTTATTTTATTATAAACATTTTTACTTATAGCTTTGATATTATCGGTTGCATTAGAAACACATGATCCATGATAGTCTTTAATCATCTCATAATCGTTATCAGCATCTCCAATAACATGAATATCTTTCATTTTTATTTTTAGTTTTTTCTTTAAATAATCAATACTTTTTGATTTGGAAACACCTTTTTTCTTAATACATAGATAATATATAGGATCATGTAGATAAGATAGAAAACTATAATTAGGATATTTTTCTTTTAAATATTGATATTTTTTATCTAACACTTTTGTATAGTTATCTTTATGAACAACTAAATTAAAACTAGATATGGTTTTTGTTAAATCAATATAATTTTCATAACCATGAGTGTATGATACTTGTATTTTTTCTAAGATTGTATCTTTAACTAAATAGTTCATTAATAAATCAATAATTTCGTTATTCATTTTATACTCTTTAACTAAATTATAATTATTATCATATATTAGAGAGCCATCAGCACAAGATAAGTAATCAAAAGGTATATTATGTTTTTCTACTTCTTCTTTAATAGATGGAAGACTTCTTCCTGTTGCAATAACAACCTTGGTATCTCTTTCTTGTAATTTTTTTAAATCTTTATTAGTTTTTTTGATTTCAATATCATCAATATATAAGGTATTATCATAGTCTGTAACGAATAATTTCATATCTACACTCCACGGGGCTTTTATTATATCAAAAAAAGTTTATCTTGACAATACATTTTTTTTATGGTATTATAGAAAACGTTAGTTTATAGGAGGATGTATGAACGAATTAGGGAATTTAAGGGGATTCAATCTATTCATCGACCTTGATGATGTATTAATATCATCTCACAACGAAATGAATGATGACTTAAAGAGTAGATATCCTAAACTAGATTGGGCAATCGGAGCTGATTTATTAACAATTGTTAATGAGAATTCAAAAGCCTTAAAAGAAATGCCAGATGAAAGAGCAAAAAGAGCATATGATGCTTATATAGAATTACGTGCTGATGTTCAAAGAGATGGAATGCGTTATGACGAAATGGAAAGACGTTTTGAAATGATGCATCAATATCAATTTGATTGTACACATACAACAGAAGAAAATGATGTTTTCCATTATATTATTAAAAGGCTTGAAAAGAGTTTTATTGAAAGAGAAAGATTCTTAGATCTTCGTGATACAAGATTATATCTTGATAACAAAGAAGATGTTGATAAAGCTGCTGTTCATTATGAAAACTATTATACAAGAGAAAGATTAATGTCTTCAGAAAGAGATCGTAAGATTCCAGATGAAGTTGCTAAATTAGCAAAAGAACAAATCTTTACTCAACCATTAAAAGTATTATCTCATATGAATGGTAAAAATGAAGTAGCTGCTAAAACAGCCTTCTTAAAAGAAAATTATCCAGATACATTATTTACACCATTATTTTTCCATGAGAATAACAATTTTGATCCAGAATTTAGAAGACCTCGTTATTCAAAAGCTAAATATGTAATGAATGAATTAGGTATGGATATTACTTCATCAATTTTAATTGATGATAGTATTGAAAATATTACTAACTGGGTAATGAATGGTGGTATTGGTATTATCTATGATGTTAAAAATAGATTTGTTGATACTGAAGATTATTATGTAATTCATGAATTTACACATGAAGCAATTATGAGTGTAATGAGAAGAATTTCTGAAGATAAAAAAGGTAAAAAATTACTAAAAACAAATAATTAAAAATAAAAACTTGCTTTCTTGTAAAGATTTGTAAAGCAAGTTTTTTTTATGTAAATAAAGTGCTCTAATTATAGTATACTTTTATTAGTAGGAGGAGTATATGTATTTACTTACTAAAGTTGTTTTAGCAGTAATGTTAGGTTTTATATCATCAGCTTTATTAGGCCTTGTTGTAATACCAATTTTTAAGCATTTTCGTATCGGCCAAAAAATAAATATATATACTAGTCATGGAGAAAAAGAGGGTACTCCTACAATGGGTGGAATAATTTTTATTATGTCAACTCTTTTGGTAACAACCTTCTTATTATTAACTCATAAAATTGATTTTTCGAATGAGTTAAAAATTGTTATGTTTGTCTTTATTAGCTATGCAACAATTGGTTTTTTAGATGATTATTTAAGTCTGAAAAAAGGTAAGAATGAAGGATTAACGGTTATCCAAAAGTTATTATTACAACTTGTTGTTGCGATCATTTTCTTCTATTTATATATGAATAATAATGGACAAACTACTTTGGAAATTGCAACTTTAGGTATTCGAATAGAGATGAAATGGTTATATGGATTGTTTATTCTCTTAATTTTAGTTGGTAGTAGTAATGCTGTTAATTTAACCGATGGATTAGATGGACTTGCTGCTGGACTTTCTGGTATTGCGATGATTGCCTTCAGTTTGATAAGTTTAACTGTTGGTTATACAGATATGGGTATTTTTACACTTATTTTAACAGGATCATTAGTTGGTTTCTTAGTATATAATGGATTCCCGGCGAAAATCTTTATGGGTGATACCGGTAGCCTTGCTTTAGGTGCTGTTATGGGAGCTATTGCAATTATTACCCATCGTGAATTAACTTTATTTATTGTTGCTTTTGTATTTGTACTTGAAACATTAAGTGTTATTTTACAAGTATTCTGGTATAAAACATTTAAAAAGAGAATATTCTTAATGACACCAATTCATCATCATTTTGAAAAACTTGGTTGGCATGAAATTGAAATAGTAAGATTTTTCTGGGTATTTGGATTTATTTTTGCTATGGCCGGAATTATCTTTGGTGTATGGATTTAGAGTAATTTATTACTCTTTTTTTATAGGAGGAATTATGATTGTTAAAGAAAGATTAGGAGCTTATGCTGTAATTATTAAAGATAATAAAATAGCATTAGTTATGAAAAAGAATGGTGGATATAAAGGTAAATATGATTTACCTGGTGGTGGTAATAAACATCATGAATCATTAATTGAAACTTTAAAAAGAGAAGTTAATGAAGAAATAGGTGCTAATGTTATTAGTTATGAATTATTAAACGTTTATACTTATAATATTAAATGGACAATGGATGATGGTAATGTTGAAGATTTACATCATATTGGCGTTATTTATAAAACTGTTATTGATAAAGAAGAAATAGTTAGTGATCTTATCCATGATACATTATTTGCAAAATGGATTAATCTTGATGATATAAAAGAAGATATGGTGACACCATTTGCTTGGTATTCTTTAAAAGAATTAGATTTAAAATAGTTTACGTTAATAATTTAATTTATTTGAATAATATTATATAATATATAATGAAATTGGAGATGGTTATGGATTATAATCGTATTCAAAGATTATTCATTAAACTATTTAAGCCAGTAATTAGTTTAAGTGAAGAACTAGATAAAAATAAGAGATATATTCTTGTTGGAAATCATATTGGTAAATATGATCCTGTTTTAATATCGCTTATTAATGGTAATATAAAGTTTCTTTTACAAGAAGATAGTTTTTTCTATCGTGATTTAAATAGGACGATAATTGATTTATCAAATAACAATATTGAAAATTTAAGAAAAGCTTTTGTTGAAACTGTTGATAGTAATATATCTTGTGTTTTTCCTCTTAATAGAGACAATGAAATAGAGAAGAATAATTATTATGAATTATTACTCCGTAGTCAAAAATATATTATTCCTTTTGCTATAAAAGGATCATATAAAATAGATGATGATCTTATTCTTAAACTAGGTCAAAGTTTTTTAGCTAGTGATTATAATGTTGATTTACAACAAAAAATAAATTCTGAAGTAAAAAAATTAATTAGATAGTGGGGCAATTATGGAAGAAGAAGTTATTGAACAATTAAAACAAGGTTATACATTTAGTGAAATACAAGAATCAATGTCTTTAACTTCAGAAGACTATCTTAGTTTATTAAAGAAAGTAAATTTAGATATAAAGAATAACATAGCCAATAAAATGTTTTTTAGCGATGGAACGTTCTTTAATATTAATAAAAAAGAAAAAGAAGATTTTTCAGTTATTACTAGAAGTGATGAAGATATCTTTCATTATGCTGTTATCTCAGATACCCATATTGGTTCAAATGATGATAATTTATCATATTTAGATTTAGTATATGATTATTGTATAAAAAATAGTATTAATTATCTTTTTCATGGTGGTGATTTAATAGATGGTACTCATGGTAATAAAGAGAAAAGGCTTTATTTAAATGACCAAATAGAAGAAGTAATAGATGAGTATCCGTATGATGATAGTATTACGAATATAATCAATTTAGGTAATCATGATTTTGATAGTATTGCTTTTGATATGCCAATTGATGAAGCCCTACTTAAATATCGACATGATATGATCCCTATTGGTTATGGTACAAATGAAGTTAATCTTAAAAATGATAGTTTTGTAATGAATCATTTTATTCCTATCGATAAAACAGATAAAAACTTTACTCGTAAATTAATATTAAGAGGTCATTCGCATAGGTTTAAAACTCAAGATGATCATAATAACTTTACAGTATCTATTCCTGCCCTTAGTGATATGGATTTTCCAGAACATTTTGTTCCAGGATTTCTTGATATAACAATTGCTTTTCATAGAGGATATTGCGATGAAGTTCTTATTAAATTTTTAGGTATAATTAATAATCGTATTTATCCTCTTGGACTTAGTCAAAAATATATAGGTTATAAAATACCACCTAAGGATTTACAAAATAATGTTTTAGAATATAAAAAAAGACGTTGACGCGTCTTTTTATTTTTGTTAATATACCTAATGATGTCTATGAAGAGTGATTTATTTATATACTTAACTAAATATAATGAAAAGTTAAAAGATGTAACAGAGATTGATGCTTTAATCTTTTCGTTTTTATCATACCTTCCACTTGATAGTATTGTAAATTATGATACAACGATTATTGATGCTTACAATAATTTTTTAAAGATGAATTTAAAAATAAAGAAAAAAGATTTAGAATTATTTCGTTTAATTGCAAGTAATAAACGTTATAAAAATTTAGTAATAAGTAATGTTATAAGATTATTAAATTATGATAATGCTGAAGACTTTCTTGCTTTAACAATCAATCTTCCAAATAGTGTCTTTATTTCTTTTAGAGGAACAACAGATAATATTATTAGTTATCGTGAAAGTTTAGAAATATCTTATCATGAGATTAAGGCTTGTAATGATGCTATTAATTATTTAAATAATATTAAGTCTAAAAAAATATATGTTGCTGGTCACTCAAAAGGTGGATATTTAGCAGTTAAAGCTTTCTTAAGAGCCAAAACTAAAATACAAAGAAGAGTAATTAATGTATATAACTTTGATGGTCCTATTGATTATGATTTTAATAATTTTAAATATCAAGACAAGATTATTAATATTCTTCCAATGGATTCCATTGTAGGAAGACTTTTATATGATAATACTATTAAAAATGTTATAAAGTCTTCTAAAAAAGGTGTTATGTCTCATGACTTTTATAATTGGGTTATTAAAAATAATAATTTTGTTAAAACTGATTTATCTATTAATAGTGATAAAATAAAAAAAGGTTTTGATGATATTTTATCTAAGGTACCAAGTGAGAATAGAGAAGAGTTCATTAATCAACTATTTAAGTTAATTATGGATAGTGGTATAAAGAAAGTATCTGAGATTAAAATTAATAATTTAATTAAACTATTAGTAAATTATAAAGAATTAGATAAAGAAGAGAAAAAAGCTTTTATATCAACAATTAAGACGATTATTAAATCATTAAAAATGAGTTTTAATGGTTGATTTTACTTACATATTTATTTTTTATTTGATATAATAATATTGTATCGATTAAAGAGAGTGCAATATGAAAAACAAAATATTAGATAGTGAAATTGAAGTTTTAACTTTAAATGATAATGTTGTTAAAAAATTAAAAAATAATAATATAAATTATGTAAAAGATTTATGGAGTTTAAGTCGAAAAGATTTAAAAAATTTAAATTTCTCAGATCGAGATATTCAAGGTATTATTATTAAATTACAATTAAAAGGGTTAGATTTGAATAAAAAGAAATATTGATATTTTTATCAATATTTTTATTATATATTGTTTTAGTTATTTTAACTATGATATAATTGTAATGAAAATAGAGGTAATAATAATGGATAATAGATCGTTTATTATAGGAATTATTTTTTGTTTTTTATTAAGTTGTTCTATTGGATTAGAACGTCAATATAGAAGAAGATTAATAGGTCTTCGTACAACGATATTAGTAGCTATTGGTGCTTATATGTTTGTATCAATGTCATTTATTGTAACAGGTGGTAATGTTGATATAACACGTATTGCTGCTGGTGTTGTTTCTGGTATCAGTTTCTTAGGTGCTGGTGTTATCATTAAAGATGGTATGAAGGTTCAAGGATTAACAACTGCTGCTACTTTATGGTGTGATGCAGCTATTGGTGTATTATGTGCAACAGGAGCTATTTTTGAAGCATCTATTGGAACATTAATTATTTTATTTGTTAATCTTATATTAAGACCATTCAATCATTATATTGATAAAAAATCATATACCAAAAATTCTCGTGAGAGTTTTGAAATGAATGTTACTGTTCAAAAAGAAAGTGTTAAATATATTGGTAATCTTATTAAAAGATATATCGCTGATCATGAAAAATATGAGATTGAATTAGAAAGTATTAATATTACCAAAAGCAAAACAACTTCAACAATTGTATTATTGTTATCAATAAAAATGTTCTATCGTGACTTTATAGATGAAATAACACATGAGTTATCAACATATGATGAAGTCACTAATGTAGAATATAAAAAAGTAGCAGATTTTCTTGCGCTTGATGAGGAATTTTAATGAAAAGAATTTTATTAATCTTTATTATGATATTATTTATTACAGCATGTGGTAATTCATTATATAAAGATACAGAGAAGTTAGTACTTGGAAATAATTTTGATGAAATTGAAAATGATATAAATGTCTTATTTGATCACTTATCTATGTTTCCAACAGAGGAAGATGAAAATCAAGTTGTTACATATCTTCAAGTAATATATGATAATAAAGATGTTTTCTCTCCACAAGAATTAGAAGATATTAAAAATATTTATCATAGTAGACAATATACTTATAAATTGAATACGATGGGTTATGATATTAATAAAGTAAATAATTTAGTTGATAATTTAGATAAATAAAAAGAACAAAGTTAATTAACTTTGTTCTTTTCTATTACTTTAATTAAATTGTAATGAATTATATCGTTACTTATTGTTATTCTTTTAGTAGCATATTCTTTATATTTTTCTAATAACTCTTTATCAATATCTTTTTTATCAATTAATTCATTTGTTTTAAAATCATATACTTGATCTTTTGAAGCTACATATACATAATCTTTGGTAATAAAATCACCATTTGGAAAAACAACAATATTATCATCTTTAATATTAAAAATATCATGTCCTAAAGCATAAGGATTGCTTATATTTAACATATTACCAATGGTTGGCATAACATCAATCATACTAGTTGGATAAGATACACGACCTTTAATTAAGTTACGAACATTTTCATTCTTACTCCAAATAATAAGTGGTGTACTACGATTCTTAGTGTGACTTGCATCATTATATTCATGATATTCTTTGTTACTTTCATCAAGTAAATCTTTAGTAATTGGATTATAGTTATAAAAATAATTATATTGTTCACTAGATAATCTTGGATCATGATCACCATAGAAAATAAAGATAGTGTTATTAAAATATTCTGATTCATTAATCATTTTAATGAAGTCACCTAAAGCTAAATCTGCATTATGAGAACTAATTATATAGTTACCAATAGATGTTCCTGTTAAGTAATCAGTTTTTAATCTTTCAGACTTTCCTTTATCTTCATTATAATATTTATAATCTACAGTTAAATCATACTCTTTATATTTATCAAGGAAGATAAAAGGTGAGTGATTTGATAAAGTAATAATTGTTCCTACATAGTTAGGATTATTTTTTTCTATTTCTTCTAGGTAAGGGATTGATTGTTTAAAGAAAGCGAAATCATTAATACCTAGGTTTAAGAATTCATCCTCAGTCCATGTATATTTATCACTAAAGTAATAATGATCATATCCAAGGAATGGATGAGCATTGTTACGATTCCACATCGTAAAATCATTACCATGCATACTAAATGTATAATAATTATTCTTTTTAAGTTCTTTCATTAATGAGAAATATTTATGACTATAAAAGTTTCCAAAAACTGTTCCACTATTAGAAGGAAGAAGTGATGTTAAAATAGAAAATTCTGTATCACTACTAGTACCAAGAGCTATTTGTGGATAGAAGTTATCAAAGTACATTCCTTCACTTGCAAGCTTTCTTACGTTTGGAATAGCATATTCATCATTAAATTTTAAATCAAATAAGAATGATTGAACACCTTCCATATGAACAAAGATAATATTATATCCTTCAAACATTCCTGTGTATTTATTAGTTTCTTTATAATCAGTATTTGTTTTATAAAATTCTTGAGTTTCATATAAGGCATTATCAAGACCAAAAACTGATGAAATATTAGATGAAACGAAGTTATATAAATCCATCGCATGATATAAAGATAATCCAAAACGATTAACAACATATGGTCGATTCCATTGTTTATATAATCTACTATAATCATTTCTATTAGCGGTTATAAATGATGGAGATGCAATTATTAATCCAACAAGTAATGTCTTCCAAAATTTCTTTCTTAGATACTTTTTACCTTTCTTAATATCAGGTAGATTCTTTTTTATCTTTTTATAAATAATAAAGAAAATAATAGGTGCTAAGAAATAAATAAATTGTAAGGGATTTAAATGTTCAAAGAAAGCTTCTTTAACCGTTTTAACTTGTCCTAATGATGATATTTCAGATACAGAGCTAAAAGATGCGTAATATGTATAATAAACAGCATCAATAACACATACTAAAGAATGAAATGAAAGCATGCATAATAAGTAAACAAATCTTTTTTTATGTGTTTTAAAAAAGAAGTTAAATGATCCTAATAGAATTATCATAAAAGTATCAACAAATATAGGATATAAAGTTAAATATACATGTGTTGTAAATACTCTTAATAAAAACATTATAAATAGTGATATTAAGATATATAAAACAAATGTTTTATTATTATGGTAATATGTTTTTAAAAAAGCAATAAATCTTTTTAAATCCTTTTTTACTAAATTTAAGTATTTTTTCATAATACCCCTCTCAAAACACATATATTATACCATAAATTATCTTTTTTTTAAAATGTAAAGGGAAAAAATAATAATTCTTATATTATAAAATATAATTTATTAAATTTAAAAAGAAACTACTGAAAAATGTAAAAAAAAAGTAAATTTTCATAAAATAATTGATAATAAATACAAAAAAATATATATTTTTTTACACAATGTTGTTTTTCTACATAAATAATGATATTCTTATATTAGAGTAAGATATAAAGATAGAGAAGGAGATGACAAATAATGAAGAAAAGATTATTCATATTATTTTTAGTCATCTCGCTTTTTATTCCAATAAAATCATATGCTTTATCAAGTAAAGATGATGATTATACAAGATATGATTTCAGAGATATTTTAAATGATTCTTGGAGTAGTGATGAAGCTGGAGTAAATTATGGTATTAGGACAGGAATGCTTTATATATCTACAGGATCTACTTATTCAACTAATTTTATTACAGAATATTATGAAAATAGATTGCCAGGTTATTGGGGTGGGGAGCCCAATGTTTTAAATCCCATAGGAGTGGGAGCAGTATCGAAATTACCTAATCAAAAGTTTATTGTTCATAATATTCACGATCGTGCGTATGAAGATTTTGATCCAACTCAGCAGTCTGCATTTGATGACCCACAGTGTGAACAGGATCCACAGTGTTCGTTTCATAAAACAATGTATCGTACTTTTTATTTAAATACCTCTTATTCTTGGAGCTTGATTAAACCTCAATTTTATATTCCAAGTGATGCTTTTGTAAGAAGTTATAATGATAGTAATGGTAGCATTGCAGTTCCAAATAATGTTGTTATACATAATGAAAGTGAAATTAATGCACACACAGTTGTTGATGATGGGGTAATATCTATTTCTGATTTTGTCAATGTCGGGCTTGGTATATCAAATAGATTATCTTCTGTTGGAAAGATAATGTGTACAAATTGTATTACAGTTTCTAATAATCAGGTATCAATTGATATAACAAGTAAAGGAGACTATGAAACTGTCTATGTTGCTTTAAAAATGTCAGATTATCCAAGTGGTTTAACTTTTTCGAATATAAATATTAAACCACATCAAACTTTGGTAATTAATATTGATGATGATTTAGATGGAGATTATACAATAAATGGACCAAGCACGTATAACAATAGCACAGTAACCATAAATCTAGATAATACTTATGCAGAAAGAATTATATATCATGTATCTGGTATATATAACGAAGATGATCCAGCTGATAGATTATTGGGTTCAAATAGCCTATTAAATTTTGATGGAAATCATTGTAATGATTATCATAAATATGAATGTCTTGGACCAATATTTGATGATCTTACAGTAAATAATATGATAGGTGTTTTAATAGCTCCACATCATGAAGTGATAAGTGGATCAGCTGGATGGATAGTTGCACCATTAGTTACAATTAGAAATTATTTTACATGGATGTATTCTGGAAGCGAAAATATTGAGTTTAAAATAAGAGAGTTCATAAAAAATGATGATGAATTAATTGAACCACAAACCGAGGAAGAAAAACATGGATTTGAATTTGCAATACAAAAATATAATGGTTCTGAATGGGAAACGTTATCAACAACCAATAATGAAGGTAGTGATGTTATTTTAACGGTACCAATTGATGATTTTGACGAAACTGAAGAACTTAACTTTTTTAAAATAATTCAAACTAATAATCATTTAGATTCATATCTTCGTGATGATGATGTATTATATGCAACAGTTAAAAATCTTGATAGTTATTGGGCGTCAGACTATACTCGTTTCTTTTATGATGAAATCGAATATTATAAATTAAATAAAAATGCTACTAATTGTAATTTAAATAATGGAGATGTAATAGATACAGATGGAAATATTCAATGGTCATGCTTAACAGCTATAGGAAAATATCCATATTTCGAAAATACTACTAATAATGATGCAATAAATGAATTTTCATTTAAGATAGAAAAAGAAGTAAGTGATGGTGATACAAGTGATTTTCCTATTAAAATAACTGCAGAAAATTTTGAAGATTATGATGTTGATTGGGATTATATCTTTGAGGATTCTTTTACATTAAAAAAGGGTAATAATATTTTAGAAAAAAATACTGATTATATAATTAGCGTGATACCAGGAAGCAAAATAGTAACTATTGTTGTTTCAATAAGTGATGGCGAAACTATAACAGTAGAAGGACCAAGTGCACAATATAAAATCGAAGAAGAACTTGATAATTATGGAAAAAAGATATATAAACCAACATTTTATGTAAAATATTTAGATGGTAGACCACGTGTTACAGCAGGACGATATTATGAATGTGAAGGTGGCCGTGAAGATTGTGAGGCGGGGGTCCCAATAATAAGCAATAATAAAACAATATATAATGCAATATATTCTGATTTACAAGATGGAGATACCGTTTATATAGAAAATGTACTAATAAAATCGTATAAAGAACTTGAGATAAAAAAGAAGTATGATGAAGATAATAATACAACTTTTAACTTTAAACTATCAATAGATATGAATGGACATGAAGATGATGATGACTATTTAAGTATTCCAGGAAGTACAAATATAGTTAGTCAAAATTTAGATACAACAAATCATAAGTATATTGTTAACTTTAATCTAAAAAATAATGATTCTATTATCCTATATTATAAAGAAGAAATAACATATGAAGTAGAAGAATTAAATAGTTCACCATATTTAGTATTAAGTAAATCAAATAATGATAATTATGAAACAATGTATGATGGAATAATTAAAGTAAATGATTTAGATGAATCGTTAACTATGGAAATATTAAATATCGATATACCAGGAGGAGATCCATCGATAGAAGGTGGAGTTAATTCGATAACAAAAAAGGTACAAGGAGGATTAGCAAATACAAATGATAAATTTAATTTTATATTGATATATGATGATAATGAATATCTTGATATGTTAGATTATAAATTGAAGAAAAATGGTGTAGCATTAAGTAGTAGTGATTATGAAATAATAAATAGTGGAAATATAAGTCATTATCAAACAAGTGAATATGATTCAAAATTTGCAACAGTCTTAACAAATAAATGTTTAGGAACTAAGGTATGTATGGTAATAAAAAATATAAAAGCAAATGATGAAGTAACATTTAACTTGTTAAGTGAAGAATATTCAATAATAGAATTTCCAGGAAGTTATAATTGTTCATTTAAGATAGATGGAACAAACTATAATTCGACATATACGGGAACAGATCCATATTGTGAGATAGAGGTAGAAAGTGGATCGGAGTTAGAAGTAATAAATATAAAAGAAGGAATAGTTCCAACAGGAAAGAGAATTAATAGTATGTTATATTGTATAATGATAATAATGACATTATCAATAATGGTTATGTTATTTGTTATAAATAAAAAAAGGAGGTTTATAAGTTTGGAGTGAAAAAGATGTAAAGGACAAATAAAAACAATAAAAAAAGAAATAATAATATTAAAAAATGGAGAGAAAAATGAAGAAAATAAGTAAAATATTATTTATGTTAATTATGATGTTTGCTTTAACATTATCTGTTAAAGCAGCAGAAATACATACAATTCCCATTACAAAAAAGATTATAAATGTAGATACTGCCCAACCAGGAACGTATCATTATACATTAGCAGTAAAACAATGTACTTCAGGTCAAACTGATTGTGTAAATTATACAGGAACACTTCCAACACAATACACATTAACAGTTGCTGAAACAGATACACCTAATAGTAGTAATATTATTGAAGTGTCAAAAAATTATGATATTTCATCAATGGGAAGTGGATTCACTACTTTAGGTGATTATTATTTTACATTAACCGAAACTGAATCAGGTAATTCATATGATATTATGGTTATGTCTAGAATGGAAGGAACTAATCAAACATGGACTGTATTACAAAGTGGTTTTGTTGGTTCTAATAAAACAAATATCGAATTCGTTGAACAACCTTTATCTAAATTATCATTAAGTAAAACAGTAACTGGTGATTTAGGAAACGTAAATGAAACATTTAATTTTAATATTGTTTTTGCAGATGGAAGTTCAACTAACCCAATAGAATCAAGAACATTAACTAAGAAAACAACAAAAGCTGATGCTACTGTTACAACTGAAACAGTTACAATTTCACCATCTAGTAAAACAGTACCTATTAGTTTAAAACATGGTGAAAGTGTAGAATTATCAAATTTAAATAGTGGTTGGAAATATACAATAACTGAAACAGGTGCAACAAATTATAAAACATATATTGATAGTTCAACTACAGATAGTAAGGTAACAGCACAAAAGGCTTTATCAAATGATAATAGCAAAAATGCAGTTAGTTATCAAAATGTTCGTGAATCAATATCTCCAACAGGTATTATTTTAAATATTCTACCATTTATTGGATTAATATTTATCGCTGTTGGTAGTGTATTATTAATTAGAAAAAAAGTTAATGCGTAATTATGAATGAAGATGTTAACACTTTTAATTCAATAAATGATAATGTCGTTAATAATTCAGTTGATTTAGAAAAAATAGATTCACGAAAAAAACTAAAAAGAAATTTGATATATTTATCAATTAAAATATGTTTGATTGTTTTAGTATTATACATTTTATTCTTTCATGTATTTGGTATTCAAATTGTTCGAAATGCAAATATGAATCCATCGATTAAGGAAGGGTCATTAGTTCTTTATTATCGTTTAAACAAAAAATATATGCGTGGTGATGTAGTATCCGTAGATATTAATGGTAAAAAGGGGATATATCGCATATTAGCTCTTGAAGGCGATGTTGTTAATATAACTGATGATGGTTTTGTATTAATAAATGAAGCTAGTGAAGAAAAAGAAAGTTTTTACAGTACAGTAAAAGCTATAAATAGTGAGGTTAAATATCCATATACTGTTAAAAGTGATGAAGTATTCTTAATAAATGATTATCGCTTAGTAACAAGTGACTCACGCGAATTTGGTGCAATTAATATTAATAATATTAATGGTACGGTTATGGTAAAATTGCAAATAAGAAATTTCTAATAAGGAGTGATTAATATGTTTATAAATTTAATAAAAAAATATAAAGTGACGATATTTATATTAATCACTCTTTTTCTCTCTCCTTTAATTTGCTTCGCAAGTGATCAAATTAAGGTAGAGTGCTCAGTTAGTAATATAAAAGAACCAACAGATTTAACAGTTGATTACGTAATAATTCCAGATCCATCTAATTTAACTACGGCAACTAACGAGCCAACAAATCTTACATTAATTATTAATAAAAATGATAGAGTTGTTAACAAAAAAATAGACAAAACACTTTATATTGATTTTAATGATACTGTTTATAATGATGTAGGCTTATATAAATATATTATAGAGGAAAAAAATATAAGTAATCCAGCGGATTATAATTTATCAAATAAAAGGTATGAATTATATGTACAAGCAGTATATGATAGTGAAGGTAATATAATAAAGAATATTCTTTTATTTGGAACAGATTTAAGTGATAATGAAAAGAAACCAGTAAAGTTTGCTTATCAAAATGCTCATGATGAAATTGTTATTGATATTCCAAAAACAGATATGAATGTATATCGTTTACCAATAGTGCTTTTAATTTTATCAGTTGCTTTTATAATTATTATTTTGGGAAAGAGAAGAAAATATGATCAACAAAGTATTGAAAGTGATAGATAAAATAATAAATCTTTTCATTATAATATTTACTCTTACAATCTTATCAATTGGTATATACGGAGTATATGATGCATATCAAATATATGAGAAAGTAACATTTAGTGATGATTTAAAGAAAATTCGTGAAGCAAAATCAAATATGACTTTTGAAGATGTAAAAAGTATTAATAGTGATATAATTGGTTGGATTAAAATATCAAATACAACAATTGATTATCCAATTTTACAAACTACTAATAATCAAACATATTTAAATCTTGATTATAAAAAAGAATATAATTATGCTGGAAGTATCTTTTTAGATTATCGTAATGATAATGATTTTTCTAATGACTACAATATTTTATATGGTCATAATTTATCTGTAGGTGGAATGTTTTCTGATATCGCTAAATATGATGATAATGAATACTTTAATGATCATCTTTTAGGTGTCCTAACATTACCTGATAGAAAATATAAAATAGAAGTTATTACATATTCAATTGTTAATGTAAATGATAATATTCCCTATAATTTACTTTTTAATAAAAATGATTCTTCCGAAGAGTTATTAAATTATTATAAAGAAAAATCTGTATTTATAAATAATATAGAATATAGTTCAAATGATAAGTTATTGTTATTATCAACGTGTGATAATAATGATCGTAATCAAAGACTAGTTTTATTAACAAGGTTAGTAGAACTTGATAATATTACTTTAGAAAAATTTAGTTAAAACACATGTATTTAATGAATGATACATGTGTTTTTATAATGTAAAGCGATTATTTTTATAATAATAGATATAAATTATAAGAAATAATAATGTATAATGATTATAGGAGTAAGATTATGGATAATAAGACTTTAAAATCTATTTTGAATATTGTTCCATATATATTTATAGTTGCTATTATAATTATTGGATTATTTGCTTTTAATATTATTCCTACTTCTAGAAATAAAACTGATACAATTTCTTTTACGGAGAAGAATGTTAGGTTAGAGAAGAATAAAAGCATACAATTATCAATTAATAGTTCAAGTAATAAGGTTAAATATAAAAGTGATAATACTAGTATTGCAACTGTTAATGAAAATACAGGTTATGTAACAGGTGTTAATGTTGGTAAGACTAAGATAACTGCTTATATTGATGGTAATAGTGAAATATATGATGAATGTATTGTTGAAGTATATATAAATACTATTGAAGTAGATAGTGTTGAAATAATTGAATCTAATATTAATATGCGAATTGGAGAAACTAGAAGATTAAGTGCGATAATTACTCCAAGTAATGCTACAAATAAAAATCTTACTTGGGAAACAAGTAATAGTAATGTTTTAACGGTTAATAATAATGGTTTAGTAACTGCTATTAAAGATGGTAATGTAACTGTTACTGTAAAAACAGAAAATGGTAAAAGTGCAAGTACTAATATAACGGTTACAAAGGGTTCTGATTCACCGACTAAACCAAAAGTAGAAAAACTTGTTGTAACAAGTGGAAAAGTTAGTCTTAGAGTTGATGAATATAAAAAGATAGAATATCGTGTTGAACCAAGTAATGCTGAAATAACAAGTATTAAATGGATAACAGCTGATCCATCTGTTGCTACCGTTGATAATAATGGAAATGTAAGAGGTATTAAAGAAGGTACTGTTGGTATTACTTTAATTATTAATAATACTTTAAGAGCTAATATAACGGTTACTGTTAACCCTAAATTATCAGGTATTAATTTAAAGTCAGCTGGTGTTTTAAAATTAAAAGTTGGACAAACATCCCAAATTCAAGCAGAGACTATACCTGCTAATTCAGGTGTTAAGTTAATTTATAAAAGTAATAATAATCATGTAACCGTAAGTGATAGTGGTTTAGTAAAAGCAGTATCTGCTGGTAACTCATTAGTAACCATTTATGCAGGTAATTTTACACGATCTGTTAATATAACAGTTACTAAACCATCAACAACACCTCCATCAGATCCACCAGTTTCTGTAGGTGGTGTTTGGGGATATAGTGATAGTAAGACAGTTAGTCCTGTAAGAGCGGATGCAAGTTTCTTTCAAAATCTTGCTAATAGTGGTACAGGTACAATGTCCGGTAATGTTTATAGTTATGCTGGATATTCTTATTACATATCAACTAGTAATTTAGTTTATAATGGTAGATCATCACTAATACGTATTTATTATCCACGAGGTGTTGATTTATCAAATGTTAATACATTAGCTTTCTTAGGTGGTACTGGTGAACGTAATATGGGAGGAATGTTTTCAGCAATTGATCGTAATACAAGTATGATTAAATCTGGAGGAATAATTATTCTCGTATCAACAACGGGTAGTTATCATTATCAAGATGCTATTAATGCAACGAATTTCGTTAAAGCAATTACTAAACAAAGAAGTGGAAAGAAAAATTCTGTAGCCGGTTATTCCCTAGGAGGACCAGCTGCTGGTGGTGCAATGGTTAATGGTAATTATAATCGTTTATTTATCATTCATGCTAGAGTTGAATTATCACATACATCAAGATTAAAAAATAAAACGATATATGTTTATTCACCTAAAGGTGATAGTCAAGAAGAAAGAACAAGAGAGACTCTAACTGCTCTTAAAAATGATGGAGCAGGAAAAAATGTAACACTTGTATCTAATAATACTTCTTTAATAAATACTTTTGGTAGTTATTTTACGATTGTTAATCCTGGTAGTGCCCAAGGATCAGGTCATGGTTATGTAAATTTTGTTAATGGTAATTTATTTGCATTTGCTTGTAGTGATTAAAAATATTGACTTTATAAAGCTTTGATGTTAATATTATTTTATTCAAGTTGATGGAAAAGTAGTAAATTATAAAGTTTTATAGAAAGTCTATGGTTGATGGAAATAGATAGATGTAGTAATTGAACTTGTTTCTTGATTGAACCGGAAAACCCGTTATAGTAATAAGAGATAATAGAATTCTATTAAGTAGGATGGTACCGCGTATATCGCTCCTATAAGTAGAATTTTTTTTTTAATTTATGGAGGTATTATTATGTACGATCATTTAGAAATTGAAAAGAAATGGCAAGAATATTGGGGAAAGAATAAAACATTTAAAACCGATACTAAAGATTTTAGTAAACCAAAGTTTTATGCTCTTGATATGTTCCCATATCCAAGTGGTGTAGGATTACATGCTGGTCATCCTGAAGGTTATACAGCAACTGATGTTGTATCACGTATGAAAAAGATGCAAGGATATAACGTTCTTCATCCAATGGGATATGATTCTTTTGGCTTACCTGCTGAACAATATGCAATTAAAACAGGTAATAATCCAGTAATTTTCACTGAAGAAAATATAAAGACTTTTAGAACACAATTAAAGTCATTAGGTTTTTCATATGATTGGGATAGAGAAATTGCTACAAGTGATCCTAAGTATTACAAATGGACTCAATGGATCTTTAAACAATTATTCCAAGATGGTTATGCTAAATTAATAGAAATGCCTGTTAACTGGTGTGAAGAATTAGGTACAGTTCTTTCTAATGATGAAGTTATTGATGGTAAGAGTGAAAGAGGAGGATTTCCAGTAGTTCGTCGTAATATGAGACAATGGGTTATCGATATTCCTAAATATGCTGAAAGACTTTTGGATGGACTTGAATCTCTTGATTGGCCAGAATCAACAAAAGAAATGCAAAGAAACTGGATAGGTAAAAGCATTGGTGCTGAAGTAACATTTAAGATAGCTGACTCTGATTATGATTTTACTGTCTTTACGACTCGTTGTGATACTTTATTTGGAGCAACATATTGTGTATTATCTCCAGAACATCCATTGGTTAATAAAATCGTAACTGAAGATAAGAAAAAAGAAGTAGAAGCTTATCAAGAAGAATGTAAGAGTAAGAGTGATCTTGAAAGAACAGAACTTAATAAGGATAAAACTGGTGTCTTTACTGGTGCTTATGCTATTAATCCTGTTAATGATACAAAGATTCCTATTTGGATAAGTGATTATGTTCTTATGACTTATGGAACAGGTGCTATTATGGCAGTACCAGCTCATGATGATCGTGATTATGAGTTCGCTAAAAAGTTTGATATTCCTATTATTCAAGTACTTGAAGGTGGAGATATAAGTAAGGAAGCATGGACTCAAGATGGCGTTCATATTAATTCAGGATTCTTAGATGGTATGAACAAAGAAGATGCAATTAATAAAATGATTGAATTCTTAGAAGAAAGAGGAATTGGTTCTAAGAAAATAAATTATAGATTACGTGAATGGATATTTGCTCGTCAAAGATATTGGGGAGAACCAGTACCAATTGTGCATATGGATAATGGTGATTGTGTTGCCTTATCTGATGATGAACTTCCATTAGTCTTACCAGTTATGGATGATTATAAAGGTCATAATGGACTTGCACCTCTTGAAAATGCAACTGAATGGAAGAATGTAGAAATTAATGGAGAACATGGTGTTAGGGAAACTAATACAATGCCAGGTTCAGCAGGATCTAGTTGGTATTTCTTACGTTATATTGATCCAGATAATGATAAAGAATTCTGTGACTATGAATTAATGAAACATTGGTTACCAGTAGACCTTTATATTGGTGGACCAGAGCATGCAGTAGGTCACTTACTATATTCACGTATGTGGAATAATTATTTATATGATAAAGGGTTAGTACCTGTAGCTGAACCATTTAAGAAATTAGTTCATCAAGGAATGATCCTTGGTTCTAATGGTATTAAGATGGGTAAACGATTCCCTGAGTATGTTGTTAACCCAAGTGATATTGTTAATGAATTTGGTGCTGATACTCTTAGAATGTACGAGATGTTCATGGGTCCTTTGGAAGCTGATAAACCATGGAATAGTGAAGGTGTAAGAGGAAGTCGTAGATTCATTGAAAGAGTTTATAGATTATTCACTGAAAATGAAATAACTGATGAAGACAATAAAAACTTAGAGAAAGTTTATCATCAAACAGTTAAGAAGGTAACTAATGATTATGAAAATATTTCTATTAACACTGCTATTAGTCAATTAATGATTTTCATAAACGCATGTTATAAAGAAAAAGTATTAACAAAGAAATATATGGAAGGTTTCTTACAATTATTTAATCCTGTTTGTCCACATATAACTGAAGAGTTATGGGAAAAACTTGGTCATAATGATTCCATTGCTAATTCTACTTGGCCAACATATGATGATGATTTAACCAAAGATGATACATATGAAATGGTTGTTCAAGTAAATGGTAAAGTACGTGGTAAGATGGAAGTATCTACAAGTACTACTAAAGAAGAAATGTTAGATTTAGCTAAAAAAATAGATAATGTTAAAAACTATTTAGATGGACATGAAGTTGTTAAAGAAATTGTAGTTCCTAATAAATTAGTTAATATCGTTGTTAAATAAAAAGAAAGTTTATACTTTCTTTTTTTTGTAAATTAGACAATTAATTTAATTTATGAAACATAATCATATATATTATTTATGTTATCATTAGAATAGGAGTAGTGTATGAATGGTAAGAGTAATAAAACTAGTTCATTACCAGGTATTATCATTATTGTCTTAATACTTGGTGTTATTGGTTATCTAATTATTAGTAATACAGATAATACATATATTAATAACAATACTAATAATAATAGTAATAATAGTAATAACAGTAATAGTAATAATAGTAATAACAGTAATAGTAATGATAATAATCAAAACAATAATAGTTCAAATAATAACAACAATCAAAATACTAATATAGAATTAAAAAGTATTAGTTTAAGTCCTAGTAGTAAAGAAATAAAAGTAGGAGATTCATTTACTCTAACTATTAATTATAATCCAACTAATACAACTAATAAAAAAGTTACATTAAAGACAAGTAATAAAAATGTTGCAACAATTGATAAAAATGGAACTGTTGTTGGCATAAAAGAAGGAACAGCAACTATAACTGTTACAAGTAGTAATGGTAAAACATCAACATGTACTGTAAAAGTAGTAGCTAATCAAAGTGATGAAAAATATGAAATAAAATATAATAAGAAAGCAGTAACTAAAATAGTTGGGGAAAGACCGTTTAAAAATACATTAACTAATACAGGAAAGAATACTAATATTATCTATTCATCATCTAATAAAAAAGTAGCGATAGTTGATAAAGATGGTACTGTTAAATTAGTTGGTGTTGGTAAAACTACTATTACGGCAACGATTAATGATAAGAATTATAAAATGAAAAAAGCATCATATGAAGTGGTAGCTAACTTTAATCATATTGCGTATTCAAGTATAAAAAATTCTGGAAAAAAGATAAATTCTTTGGAACATATTAAATATGTTGTTCAAAATAAAAAGTTTAATTCACTTAAAGTGGATTTACAACCAACTGAAGACGGATATTTAGTATTATGTCATGATGCAGGATTTACTTTGAACTGTGATATTAAAAAGAATAAAGATTTATCTAATTGTAAAATAATTAATTATGATAAGAACAATAAAAATACAGTACCAATTAATAAGTTGACCAAGAGTCAAATAAAAAAACTAAAATATGCTAATGGTAATACGGTAGCATTCTTAGATGATTATGTAAAAATAATGAATCAACATAAAGATAAATTATTATATATTACGGTTAGAAGTAATATCTTGAATAAGTATCCAAATAAAAAGTATAATACATACCTTGATTATTTCTTAGCTTCATTAGATAGTAATACAAAGAAAAGAACAATTATTAATTGTACAGCTTCTAATGTAATACCTAAGATTAGGGATAGAGATAAAAAAATTATGGTAGCCCATGTTGTTAGTGATGCCAGTGGTAATATTAGTGCATCTCATGTTGATTATGCCCTTAAATATAATTGTATTCTTGTTTTATTTGTTTTTAGAGGTAAGACGCAACAACAAGCATTAAATACATTTAAAGGTGATGAATGGAATAAAAAATTAGTTGATAAAGCTCTAAGTAAAGGAGTTCCAGTATATACTGCAATTGTATCTGAAAAGAAATTTGTTACTGGTAATAATCTTGGACAATATGGCTTATCTGGTGCTCATATTACTACTTCGTTAGATTAATAATAGTGTTAAAAAAGTTGAAATGGTTTATTTCTTTTCAACTTTTTTGATATAATGATATAGAGGTTTTTATGAAAAATATAATTTTAATTATTAAAGGATTAATTGTAGCACTTGCTAATATTATACCTGGAGTATCTGGTGGAACACTTATGATAACTTTAGGTATCTATGAGGAGATTATTGATATTATTAGTCATCCATTTAAGAATTTAAAAAACAATTGGAAGTTTATTTTATTTATTGGAATAGGAGTAGTTTCAGGTGTTCTTGTATTTAGTAAATTAATTAAATATTCATTAGAACATTTTCCACTTGCAACACCACTTTTCTTTATGGGATTAGTATTAGGTGGTATTCCATTATTATTAAAAAAGGGTAAAGTAAAAGATAATATAAAAGTTAGTAATATTATTATTATGTTATTAACTTTTGGAATAGTTCTTTTATTTGCTTTATTAAAAAGTGGGGATAATGTTGTAACAATTATTTTAAATTTTAAAGGAATACTATTACTATTCTTAGTTGGTATGATAGCAGCCTCAAGTATGATTATTCCTGGTATTAGTGGTAGTTTTATGTTAATGTTAATGGGCTATTATAAACCAATTATTGATACTATTAGTAACTTAACTAAATTTAATAACTTATGGGATAATTTAAAAGTATTAATTCCTTTTGGAGTTGGTATTATTGTAGGTATTGTTTTAGTTGCTAAAATAATAGAATACTTATTAAAGAAATTTGAAATAAAAACATATTTTGGAGTAATTGGTTTTGTTCTTGCAAGTATTATTGCAATTCTTATCCCTTTATTTAAAGTTGATATAAAAATAGTTGAATTAATAATAGGTATTATCTTAATGATAATAGGTTCTTTTGCTACTTATAAAATCTCTAATAAATAATGATTTTATAAATAGAAAAAAATATGTTATATTTAAAAGGGAGTATATATGGATATAAATTTAACTAAAAAAGAAATAGAAGATTATAATAATGAAATTAGAGCTTATAACGCAATGAGTGATTTTGAAGAAGAACTTAATGATGATCGTAGTATTTCTGTTGATGAATTTATGATTAGTGAAGGCGTTACATATCTTCTTGATATGGCAAAGAAAAATGAACCATATATAAGTGATGATTTAAAGAGTTGTATGGTAGATGGCTGTCACTTTGAAGGTTTTGATTTTCGTATAAAGTCAATTAATAGATTAAGAGAAAAATTACTTTATGATACAAAGAATGTATATTCAGGTGATTATGTAAAAGCTACTAATCATTTATATGATACATTACGTTATACCATCATTCTTCCATTTGAAAATCATTTTGAATACCTAAACAATTTCTTAAATGAACTTCTTGATATGGATTATACTTTAGTAAGAGTTAAAAATAGATGGAAAGAAGATTATTGTAAGGGAGTAACGGTTGTTTTAAAGAATGCTGATAATATTCCATTTGAATTACAATTTCATACCCAAGAAAATTATGATATGAAAGAAATATATTCAAGAGAACCTTATAAACTATTTCGTAATCAAAAGGCACCTGCTGATTTAAGAGATAAAGCTAATCGCTTAAGAGTCTATTATCATAGTAAGGTAAGATTACCAGAAGGGGCTTTAAGTTACGAATTTAAAAGAAATAGTATGGTGAAATAATCAAACCAAAATGGTTTGATTTTTTCTTTTGATAACGGCCAATTATATTGACAAAAAGGACTATATTCATTAAAATAATAAATGAAAGAACGGTGATTGTAATGAATAAGAATTTGATTAAATATACACCAAAGGATATCTTACAAAAAGAGTTTAAAATAGATACCCGTGGTTTTTGCTTGAAGGAAGTCGATCAATATTTAGATGACATAATTAAAGATTATCAAGCTTATGATAAAATTATTGATGAACTAGAAGAAGAAAATAAAAAAATGAGTGATGAAATTCTTAATCTTAAACAAGAAATACGTGATTTACGTGGAGCTCTTGATAGTAGACCACAAGAAAGTATTAATAATTTAGATGTATTAAGAAGATTATCACAACTTGAAAAAATAGTTTATGGAAAGGAAGAATAAAATACTTTGACAAACGCTATAATCTAGTGTTATAGAGGAAAGTCCATGCTCACAAAAGCTGAGATGCTTTTAGTGTTTGTGCCAGGGGAAAAAATAACCCTGGGTAACCTCGTGTTAACGGCGATGAAATGACCTAAGGCTTTGCTATGGTTAAAGTAGTCATAAAGTGCTATAGTGATGAAGAATCTGGAAACGGAGGAAGTGGAACATAGTAAACCCCACAAGTGAGAAACCCAAATTTTGGTAGGGGAGCTTAAGGAAGGGAATCAAACTGACCTTGGGATCGTAAGATAGATAAATGTTTGTCACCAGTAATGGTACAGAACATGGCTTATAAAGTATTTTTTTTATATAAGAAAAATGAAGGAGATTGGCGAAGAATTACGACAGCTTAGAAAAAAAAGTGGTGTTGATATTAGTGAAGCAAGTCATGATTTAAATATTTCTGAAGTGGAACTTGAATGTATTGAAGCAGGTAATGCTAAAGCTTTTAAAGATATTTATGAATTAAAAGGTAAAGTAAAAACTTATGCTAAATACTTAGGTTTAAATGAAGAAAAAATAGATGATGACTTCAACGATTTTTTATTTGAAAAAACTTCTAAAATATCAATCGATGATATCAAAAAAATAAAAGAAGAAAAGAAAAAAGAAAATAGTGAGGAAGAAGATCGTGTATCATCTCCTTATACAAAAATAAAAATGAATCGACATGAGGTTGCACCAATTATATTTGCGATCGTCATACTTCTTTTAATTGCGGTTGTAGTTTATGTAGTATTAAAAAATGTAAAACCAAAGAACGATATTGTTAGAGAATTAAACATTATGGAGGGTTTATATGAATTTACCAAATAAAATAACATTATCGAGAATCTTTTTAACAGTGTTCTTGATAATATTTCTACTTTTTCCTTTTTATAGTGTAGGTATTGTATTTCCAAAATTTGATATTGGAGGAATCGTAGTAGATTTAAAATATTTAATAGCTGGTTTATTATTTATCATAGCAGCTTTAACAGATTTTATTGATGGAAGATTAGCAAGAAAAAGAAACTTAGTAACTGATACAGGTAAAATGCTTGATGCGATTGCTGATAAAGTATTAGTTAATTCGGTATTAATTATTTTTGCTGCTAATGGATTTATTCATCCAGTAGTTGCTGTTATTTATATTTTCCGTGATGAAGTAGTTAATGCTTTAAGAATGCATTCAGCTAAACAAGGAGTTGTAGTTCCTGCTAGTATCACTGGTAAGATTAAAACATTCGCCATGATGACTGGTTTATCATTAATGTTTTTCTACAACATACCATTTGAGTTAATTAATGTTCATGTTGATGAATTTTTAATCTACTTTGCAACAGTTATGTCTGTTGTATCAGGTGTTGAATATTATCGCGCTATAATGAAAAAATAAAAGTTGCAATAAAAATTATTAAATAGTAAAATATTAATTACAAGGAGTGGTTTTATGTTGTGGCATGATATTTTAATGATTGTCATTGGTTTAATTGCAGGTGGTGTCATTGGTTTCTTTGTATCAAGAAAAGTAATGGAAAGATATTTAATGAAGAATCCACCTATTAATGAAGAAATGATTAAAGCTTTAATGAGTGGTATGGGTAGAACTCCAAACCAAAAACAAATAAATCAAATGATGAAACAAATGCAAAATGTTAATAAGAAAAAATAAATCATAAGAAAGATAATAATAGTAATTTTATTTATAGAGAGTAACTGCTTGGTGGAAAGTTATAATAAAACCTATTTATCTCCTTTCTAGAGGATTTAATAAATCCCGGGATGACCGTTATCAAATTAAGTTATAAAAAGGATGGTACCGTCTAATAAGACTCCTTCACGTACCATTCTTTTTTTTATTTTGGAGGATGTATGTTAAAAGAATATTTTAGTGAAGAAGAATATGAGTTATTAAAAAATAATGATAATCTAATTTATAAAAGTTTAGAGATTGTAACAAGACTATTTGATAATCAAGTAGATAAAGGTGGTATGCCTTATACCATTCATTTACTAAAGGTATATGGAGGAGTAGATGATTATCTAGAAAAAGTTTGTGCGCTTTTGCATGATGTTGTAGAAGATACAGATGTTACTTTTGAAGACTTAAGTGATATTGGTTTTCCAAGTGAAGTAATTGATGTATTAAAGATTCTAACAAAACCAC
Organism: uncultured Clostridia bacterium; assembly: GCA_946409545.1. Lineage (GTDB taxonomy): Bacteria > Bacillota_I > Bacilli_A > RF39 > UBA660 > RUG12783. The sequence continues at coordinate 49,208 of CAMJWT010000014.1, forward strand.
ATGGAGCTGATTATCAAGTTTATATCGATGGTATTGTAAATAGCAATAATGTTCATGCAATGAATATTAAACTCTCGGACTTAAGACACAATATGGATATTAAAAGAATTGTTAATCCAACAGTTAATGATTATGAAAGAGTTAATAAAAGATATGCACCAGCATATTCTAAAATACAAAATAAATTAAATGAATTAAAGGAGAATGAAAATGTTAGACATTAAATTTGTAAGAGAAAATAAAGATATAGTAAAAGAAAATATTAAGAAGAAATTTCAAGATGAAAAACTACCTCTAGTAGATGAAGTAATTAAACTAGATGAAGAATTTAGAAAATTAAAAAATAATCAAGATGAACTTCGAAGCAAGAGAAACACAATTTCAGCTGAGATTGGTGCCTTAATGAGAGAAGGTAAAAAAGAAGAAGGACTTGCCAAGAAAGAAGAAGTTAATAAAATTAACGAAGAGATTGCTAAAGAAGAAAATAGAGAAGGTGAACTTGCTGATGAGATTAAAGGTATCATGATGAAGATACCAAACATTATCGATGAGTCTGTTCCAATCGGAAAAGATGATACTGAAAATGTTGAGATTGAAAAGTTCGGTGAACCAGTTGTTCCTGATTATGAGATACCATTCCACGGAGACATTTTAGAAATGATGAATGGTCTTGATAAAGACGCATCAGGTCGTACTAGTGGTAATGGATTCTATTATCTTATTGGTGATGCAGCACGTCTTCATGAAGCGATGATTGCCTATGCAAGAGACTACATGATTAATGCAGGCTTCACTTATTGCATCCCTCCATTTATGATTCACTCTGATGTTGTTAATGGAGTTATGTCATTCGCTGAAATGGAAAATATGATGTATAAAATTGAGGGTGAAGATTTATACTTAATCGGTACAAGTGAACACTCTATGATTGGTAAATTTAAAGATCAAATTGTTAAAGAAGATAGTCTTCCAATTACGATGACAAGTTACTCTCCATGCTTCCGTAAAGAAGTTGGAGCTCATGGAATTGAAGAACGTGGAGTATACCGTGTTCATCAATTTGAAAAACAAGAAATGGTTGTTCTATGTAAGCCAGAAGACTCTATGGATTGGTACAATAAAATGTGGCAATTATCAGTTAACTATTTTAGAAGTTTAGAGATACCTGTAAGAACTCTTGAGTGTTGTTCAGGTGATCTTGCTGACCTTAAAGTTAAGTCATGTGATGTAGAAGCTTGGAGTCCTCGTCAACAAAAATATTTTGAAGTTGGAAGTTGTTCAACTTTAGGTGATGCTCAAGCAAGAAGATTAGGAATTAGAACTAAAGGTGATAAAGGAACTTATTTTGTCCACACTTTAAATAACACAGTTGTTGCAAGTCCACGTGGATTAATTGCATTCTTAGAAAATCACTATCAAGAAGATGGTACAATTACTATCCCAGAAGTCTTAAGACCATACATGGGTGGTATGGATAAAATAGTTTTAAATAAAAAATAGAAAAAAAGAAGTGTTTTGCAAGAACACTTTTTTTTATTTGAATTGTGAAGCAATATTTTATATGTTTAACTCTTTTTATTTATTCATTTTATATATAAAAAAAACGTCAAAAAATTATATTGAATTTTTTTTATACAAATACTTGATTTTTATTGCATATTAATGTATTTTAATAGGATGTGTGGAAATTTATATTCTTAAATAAAGTGATTTGGAGTGTATATTCCAGGCTTTTTGGGATAGGAGATGATTTTTTATGAAGAAAGTTTCAAGAGTTTTACTAGTAATGTTATTAATTTTTGTAATGTTCTTAAATATTACTGTTAAAGCTAATGATGATTATTCAACTTTAAATGGTGAAGAGATATCAGGTGATATATCTTTGGATGAGAAAGAAGATATAAATTTAGATAGGCCCCCAGAGGCGCCACCAGATTCGGATAAACAATTATCTACTAACCAAACAAACGAATCAGGTAAACAAATAGAGATTGTTGATACTGTTTCAGATAAAAAAACAGGTGGAGAAGATTTAGTTGATAAATCTATCGATAATCCCATTACTGATGATAAAGGTACTACTAATCTTAGTGAACCAACTGAAGAATCAGAGATTAATAATTTAGATAATCCTTCAAATGGTGAAACAGAGAATAATAATATAGATGCTGCTATAGCCAATGAACCTAGTGAATCAACTGAAGAATCAAAGAATGATAATTTAGATAATTCTTCTGGTGATACAAGAAGTAATAATACAGAGGCTGCTATAGCTAATGAACCTAGTGAACCAACTGAAGAATCAAAGAATAATAATTTAGATAATTCTTCAAATGGTGAAATAGAAAGTCATAATACAGAGGTTACTATTGTGGAAGAACCAACAGACGTTAATAATGAAAGCGATGGAAGTGACACTGGTGAAGTTGTTCCTACTTCCGTACCTGTGGTTAAGAGTGCGCCTGTTCTTAGAAACTCAGCATCAACAAATATGGCTGATTATCTTACTGGTGTAACAATAGATGCTCCTAAAGAGGGTAGTATATATCACCTTGTACCTGGAACTAGATATAATGTTTCTCTTCATTTTAGCGAAGGAGAAAATCTTCAGTTCCCTAATTCTGGAAGCATGACATATCAATTACCAACTGGTTTTGAAAATGTTGTAATTAATGGTGGTCAAGTTGACATAGTAGTTACTGATGGCGGTCAGAATTATACAGTCTCTGGAAATACATATTCAATATCTAATGGTGTTGTTACTTTTACATGGAATACAAGTGATCCTAATTTTCAAAGATTAGCTGAAGCAACTAATGCTCAGTTTAGTATGGATTTCAGTGGCTCTTTTGACCAAAATCACACCCTAATAGAATTTTCAAGTGATGTTGTTGCAAATCTTTTATTTGATGAACCAACAACTGGTAAGTTAGAATTTAATAAAACAGGAAATTGGAATCCTGAAACTAATACAATTAATTATACTATTACAGTTAAGGCATCTGGTGGTGCTTTAACAAATGTTGTTGTTACAGATACAATGGATGGTAAAGCACTAATATTTAATCAAGATGTTAGTATAGCTGGTAATTCAAGTGCACCAATAGAAAGTCAAATTACAGCTAATGGATTTGTATATAAATTTCCGTCTATGAATGCTAACGAAACAATTACTATCACTTATACGGCTAGCATAGATTCTAGTAAATTAAATCCTATTGTTAACAAAGGAAAATTTACATATGATGAAACTAATAATAAAGTTAAGGTAAAAAGTGATGAAGAACCAGACGAGGTAAAAAAAGAATTTTATTTTGTAAATGAATATTCGTCTATGAATAAAAGTGGAGAGTTATCTCCTGATGGAAAAAGTATTACATGGACAATAAATTTAAATAAAGAACAATTTGTATCAATAGCTGGTGCAACAGTAACTGATACAATAACTGAGAGTTCACGTGGAATTATGCATTATTCTGGTTCCGGAATTACAATCGTAGTAACTAAAGAAGATGGAACTACTGAAACAAGAAATGTTTCATGGGCTGATGTTGGAATGACAGGTGAAGGAGATTATTCATGGACTTACAATGTTCCAACTAGTGATGGAAAATATTCTTATGTGATTACATACACGACAAGTGTAGATAATTCATCAATTATAACAACAACTCCTGTAAGTAATACATCAGAAGGACCAGGAAAAGATACTGGTGTAGTTGATATTGAACCAAGCCCTGATCATAAACTTGATCTTACTAAAGAAGTTCAAGAACAAACAGAAGAAAAAGTTACTTGGAAAATATCCTTTAATCTTCCTGCTAATACTGAATTTAATAATGTAGAATTAACTGATATATATCCAGCAATGTGGAATGGAAATAATCACTATATCGATTCTTATGTAAATTATTCAATTAGTGTTGCTGGACTTAAAACGGGTGAAGGATATAATCTTGATACAAGTAGTAGTACACAAGCCGTTATAAGATTTTATAAAGATGCAAATCAAACGCCAGGTTTACTTTCAGATACGTCTATAAGAACAATCACTGTAACTCTTCAAACTAAATTTGATGAGAATTGGATTCAAGCAGGTTTGAATCAAGGTGGTTATTATACAACACATACAAATAATGCAAAACTTAATGTTAATGGTAAAATCCTTTATGATAATGCATCTGTTGATAAAGGTCGTATGCAAAAAAATTATATAGGTTTATTACAATCAGCTGATCCAAATGGTCCTCCTGTATATGTATATGATGTTGTAGTGGGCGGCGTTACTCAGAATACATTTGAAGTAATTGATAATTTCAATACTACATTTTTAGAGTTTAATCCTAATTACCCATCTACAGGATATTTACCAGAAGATAATATGGCTGTTTCTGGTGGTTCAACACAATACTCACAAATTGATTATTTAGGAAAAGCAACAGCAATATTAACAGGAAATGGTGTAAAATTTATTGTTACTGCTTTTAAAGATGCTAATAATAATTACTATAATTATTATAGAATTAGATACTTTTTAGTAGTTAAAGATGAAGAGGCACTTAAACAGGCGGCATTAAATACTCCAGATGGAAAAGTTATTTTAAATAATACAGCTTCGTTTGGTGGAAATTCTGCTTCTGCAAATGCAGAATATACATATAAAATTTTAAACAAAGAACTTGTAAATAAAGGTGAACTTGGAGGAAAGAATCGTAGAGCAGAGTATGTAATAACATTTAATCCTGATGGAAGAACTCTTAATAATGGTAATGATATAACAATAACAGATACATTCTCACAAAACTTAAACATTTTATATGATACTATTTCATTTGATCACCCAGACGATGTAATTACATATAATGTTAAAGGAAACGTTGGAACATTTGTTATAAAAGATGGACGACCTGTAACAATATCTTATACTGCAATTGTAATTGGTATGGGTAATCAAACAATTGTAAATGAAGCAAAAGCACTTAGATATGAAGATAGTGAAGTAGATCATAATGTATATGAGAATTCAGGTCAAGGAACTGCAAGTGTAGCAGCGATTAAAATTTTAAAACAAGAAGAAGGTAAGATGGATGTTCGTCTTGCAGGCGCTGTATTCCAATTGTGGAATGTTAATAATCCTGATAATGAAAATGATGATACACCGGTTTTAGATAAAAATGGTAATGAAATATTCATAACAACTGGTACAAATGGTACAGCTACTATAAGTGGAAGTCTTTTGAATTTTGATTTTTATTTCAATCATCCTTATTATTTGTTAGAAACGGTAGCACCTACAGGATATAAACTTAGTGACACAAAATGGAAATTTAGGTTAGTTAATGACGATGCCTCAATAGATACTTATCATTATATTTATCCAGCAGATTATACGATGCGTATTAGTAATACACCAGAAGTAGAAGTAACAAAAGTAAAAGTTATTAAAAACTGGGATGATACAGAAAACCAAGATGGTAAGAGAGACGATGTTGTAGCAACAGTAAAATTACAACAAAAAGTAGGAACTGGAGCAGCAACAGATGTTGAAGGAAAGACAGTAACATTTGGAAAAGGAAATGATACAACATGGACAATTACATGGGATAACTTACCAGTATATAGTAATGGACAAGAGATCGTATATTCAGTAGTAGAATCATTTTTAACAGCAAATGGATATACACATAATGATGCAGAAAACATAGTTTCATATAATGAAGAAACTGAAACATATGAAATTACAATAACAAATAGTTATACACCAAAGACAACAACAATAACAGTTAATAAACTTTGGGATGATAATAGTAACCAAGATGGTAAG
>CAMJWT010000015.1:0-42121 GCA_946409545.1 uncultured Clostridia bacterium
CTAATTATTTTCTATTTAATAAGAAAAAGAAAGAAAAAGAAGTATATACAATAAGAAATAAAGATAGTGAAGGTTATTTTATAACAGAATCAGATAAAGGTACAAGAATATTAACTACCGAATATTTAAATGGCGTTAGACCATTCTGCTATTTGCGTGATGTTATAGAATATGGTGTTCTTGATGAACAATTAATAGATCATGATTTATTTATTAAAGTATTAAGTGTTTTTAAAGATTTAAATGATAATAAAATAGATGAAGAAGAAGCCAATAAAAAAGTATTTGAACTAACAGGCAGTGATAATACAATGTTCTTTGATATAAAAACAATATATAAGGTGAAAAAAGATGAAAAAAAGAATTGAATTATTAAGTCCAGCAGGTGATTTAGAAAGATTAAAGATTGCCTGTTTATATGGCGCTGATGCTATCTATATTGGTGGAAGAGAATATAGTCTACGTGCTAATGCCACTAATTTTTCACTAGATGAGATTAAAGAAGCCTGTTCTTTTGCTCACAAACTAAATAAAAAAGTATATCTAACTTTAAATATTGTTTTTCATAATGAAGATATTGAAGGTGTTTATGATTATATAAAAGATGTCGTAGACGCTGGAATAGATGCTTTTATTGTAAGTGACTTATTTATCGTTAATTATATAAAATCTAATTTTGATGTAGAAGTACATCTAAGTACACAAGCATCAACAACGAATGTTTTAAGTGTTAAATACCTAAAGAATGAAGGAATCGATAGAGTAGTACTTGCTCGTGAAGTTAATCTTCATGATATTAAAGAAATTATTGATGAAACTGGTATTGATATTGAATGTTTTATTCATGGAGCAATGTGTACTTTCTATAGTGGAAGATGTGTTTTATCAAACTATTTCACTAATCGTGATTCTAATCGTGGTGGTTGTGCTCAAGTATGTCGTTTTGATTTTAATATTGATGATGATGAAAATTTCTCTATGGCCGTTAAAGACCTTAATATGTCATACTTAATAAAAGATATGATAGAAAGTGGCGTTAGAAGTCTTAAAGTAGAAGGTAGAATGCGTTCTCCTTACTATCTAGCAACGGTACTATCAAGTTATCGAAGAATTATTGATAGTTACTATAATGGTACTTTAAATGATGAAATAATTAAGAAAGAAAATATTATCTTATCAAGAGTATCTAACAGGGAGAATAGTACTCATTTCTATGATCATGAAGCTGATGTAACAGATCAATACTATAATGGTAGACAAGAATTATCTAATCAAGATTATGTAGCTTATGTTATTAAATATGATAAAGAAACAAAAATATGTAATATCAGTCAAAGAAATTACTTTGAAATAGGAGATGACTTAGAAATCATTACCCCTGATATGGAAATAATCCCTTATCATGTTGATAAAATATTTGATAAAGATATGAATGAAGTAGATAAAGCTAATCATGCTGAAGAAGAACTAAATTTAATTATTGATCGTGAGATACCAATATGTTCAATGATTAGAAAAGCATATTTAGGAGGTAAGGATGAATAATCAAATAAAAGAAAACTTTTATAAAAAAGAAGCATTTTTATCAGAATTTGCAACGAAATCTAATGAAGCAATTAGACTAAAAGAAGAAGAGAGTGACTTTAGAACCCCTTTTTTTCGTGATGTTGATCGAATTATTAATTATTCATCATATACAAGATATAGTAATAAAACACAAGTATTCTCATTCTTAGGTAATGATAATGTTCAAACACGTATTATTCATGTTAATTTAGTTAGTAAAATAGCTAGAACGATAGGTAGAGCCTTACTTTTAAATGAAGACTTGATTGAAGCCATATCTTTAGGACATGATATTGGTCACTGTCCTATAGGACATGTTGGTGAAAAGATTTTAAATAAAATAAGTTTACAAGAACTTAATGAAGTATTTATGCATAATATTGAAAGTGTAAGAAACTATATGGTTCTTGAAAATGATGGAAAAGGTAGTAACCTTACAATTCAAGTACTAGATGGTATTATGTGCCATAATGGGGAAAAATTGTTAAGAAGATATACTCCTCGTAAAAAGACAAAAGAAGAATTCTTGAGTGATTACTATAAATCATACAAAATGCATCAAGAAAAAGTTGATTTAACACCAATGACGCTTGAAGGTTGTGTTGTCAAAATATGCGATATCATTAGTTATGTTGGAAGAGACATTGAAGATGCTATAAGACTTGGTTTTGTAAATAGAGAAGAGATACCTTCTAATATTAGTAAAGTACTTGGTAATAATAATAAAGATATTGTTAATACTTTAGTAACCGATTTAATTAATAATAGTTATGGTAAGGGATATTTAGAATTTAGTGAAGAAGTATATCTTGCTTTAAATGATTTATTTAATTTTAACTATAAATATATTTATAATAACGCTAATTCTAAAGAAAGACTTGATTATTATAACCTTGTATTTACAAGCCTTTATGATAAATATTTAAGTGATTTAAATAGTAATAATCTAAATAGTTCTATTTATACTTTCTATTTAAATAAGATGGATTCTAACTATGTATTAGAGACTTCTAATGAAAGAAAAATAATAGATTACATCTCATTAATGACTGATGAATTCTTAATTAGAGAATATGAAGCTAATTGTAGGTAGATGTCAACAAAAAAAGATTGACATTTGATGATAAATGTACTATAATTAGGTTTATATTTGTGAGGTGTGATATGGAAAAAGAAAAAACAAAAACATTATTAACTCAACAAGGATATGAAGATCTAAAAAATGAATTAGATAATCTTATCAATGTTAAACGCCCAGAAAATATTAAAGCTATTAAAGATGCTCGTGCCTTAGGTGATTTATCTGAAAATGCTGATTATGATGCAGCTCGTAACGAACAAGCTGAACTTGAAGGACGTATTAAACAATTAGAAAAGCTATTAGAAAATGTAGAAATAATAGATGAAAGTAAACAAAGTAAAGATACTGTAGGTATTGGAAGTACTGTTGAAATTAAGTATATAGATGATGAAGACGATATTGAAGAATATCAAATCGTTGGTAGTCAAGAAGCTGATCCATTTGCTTTTAAGATTTCTAATGAAAGTCCAATTGCGAAAGCCTTAATGACTCATCGTGTTGGTGAAATTGTTGATGTTGAAAGCCCAAATGGTGTTTATCAAGTAGAAATTACATCAATTAGATAATATTTCTAAAGAAAATAATTGACAATAATTGATAATTTATATACAATATTATTGCTATTTAGTTAACTCACTACATGTAGTGGGTTAATTTTATGGGGCGTTAGCTCAGTTGGTAGAGCAACTGACTCTTAATCAGTGGGTCATGGGTTCGAATCCCTTACGCCCCACCATTTATTATATTTACGAGAAAAAACGTAAAAAATGCTTGCTATAAATGAATTTTTATAGTATATTAATTAAGTATTTGGTTTTGGGCTTGTAGCTCAGGTGGTTAGAGCGCTGATCTGATAAGTCAGAGGTCGTTGGTTCAAGTCCATCCAGGCCCACCATATGCCTCAATAGCTCAGTTGGTTAGAGCACTTGACTGTTAATCAAGGGGTCCTAGGTTCAAGTCCTAGTTGAGGCGCCATTTTTTTTTGGCCAGTTGGTGAAGTGGCTTAACACACTGCCCTTTCACGGCAGCATTCATGGGTCCGAATCCCGTACTGGTCACCATTTTGAAATAAAGCCTTGATTATTCAAGGTTTTTATTATATCCGAAAGGAGAATATATATGAGAATAGGTATTTTTGATTCTGGTATTGGTGGAATTAATGTTTTAAAAGAATTAGTAAGAAAATATCCTAATAATGAATATCTTTTTTATGGAGATACATTAAATCTACCTTATGGTTCTAAAACAATAAATGAATTAAAAACATATGCATGTAATATTATTGATTATCTTATCAAAAGAGATGTTGATTTAATTATTATTGCCTGTGGAACAATAAGTAGTAACTGTTATCGTTATTTAAAAAAGAAATATGATATTCCTATTTTTGATATTGTATCACCAACAATAAGATATATAAAATCTTCTTCTTATAATAATATTGGTGTTATTGCAACGGAAAGAACTATTGAAAGTAAGATTTTTGAAAAAAATGATAAAGTAAAATTAGTTAAAGCAACAAAGAATTTTGTTAAAATAATTGAAGATGGTATTATTGAAAAAGATGAAAAGAAGGAAATTCTTAGTGAATTAAGTTATTTTAAAGATAAAGTTGATTCTTTAGTACTTGGTTGTACACATTATCCTTTTATTTCGAAAATTATTACTAATTATTTAGATGTACCTCTTATTGATATGGGAGTATGTCTAGCAAATGAACTTGATATTACAAATGGTAGTGAAAAACATATTGAATTATATTTTTCTTTAATAACAAATAACTTAAAAAATAATATATCAAAGATAATTAAAGATGAATTTACAATTCAAGAATTGGTTTTAAATAAAAAGAGTAGTTAAACGTTCTTATCTAAAACATTAATTAGTTATTGACTTAAAATAGAGGTTGTGATAATATATTAATGTTTGAAAAGAAACAAACGCATACGCGCTCGTAGCTCAATTGGATAGAGCGTTTGGCTACGGACCAAAAGGTTGCGGGTTCAATTCCTACCGGGCGCACCATTTTATATTTTGAACGAGATGTGGCTCAATTTGGTAGAGCATTAGGTTTGGGACCTAAGGGTTGCAGGTTCAAATCCTGTCATCTCGACCATTTGAAATTAAGACTTTCTTAGAAAGTCTTTTTTTGTTGTAATAATTATAGTATAATGAAAAAAATATGAGGAAAATATGGAAGAAGAAAAAAGAAGAAAGTATAACTATGGTGAATCAATACCTTTAGATAGTATTCCCATTGATGAATGTAATGAAGCGCTTCTTGAATTTGCAGATGACTCTCTTGGACTTGAAAAATGTTTAAGAGTTATGTGGATGTATGGATTAAAAACCCATTCTTGTTATCCAGGAGATAAGAACATTTTTGATATTGCATATATTGTTATGGAAGAAAATGAAGATGTTTTTGCTTATTTATCAGAAGATTTCTTAAATAATGATGGAATAAGAATTAATATTGAAAATAATAGACAAGTAATTAAATTTGCTGGTAATCTTGGTGAAAAGAATAGTGAAATGCTTCTTTTAGCTCAAAATATTTTAACAGGTAGAAAGAAAAATAGTGAACTCTTAATGGAAAAAATAGGCTTACCATTTCCAGATAGTTGGGTAAGAAGAATACAATTTTATGATTCTAACAATCTAATGCATTGGAGTGGAAAAGTATTAATAAAAGAGAAATAATAAAATTAATTTGCTTTTAATAGATAATTTATTTATAATAATGTGTCATCCGGGGGAAATATGACATTTGTAGAATTAACAGATGAAGAAAAAAGAATAGCATCGACTTTTGTTCAGGTATGGGGTGAAAGAAATTTTAGTCCCATAAATATTAATGGAAAGTCTGGTAATAATATATCAAAACTTGATGGTATGTGGGCAATTGTAACATACATTAATGATGAAATATATTATTATAAGGAATTTGAAACTCAATATGAAGCTTGTATAGCTTATTTTAATTGGCTAGATCCTGATAATGCTCATTATTGTAAAATGGTATTTGATGAATTAATAAATGATAAATCAAAAACTTTACCTAAACCTAAATATGTTAAATATGAAGATTTATCTGAGAATGAAAAAGTTATTTTAGATGTTTGTCTTAAACTACTCGATGATTCTGGTGATTTATACACTCATGTAGTGTATCCAGAAAGGGAAGATGAAGTTGATCGTTTTGTCGAAAGAATTCAATTCTATAAAAAAGGTAATGTTTGGGTATCATATATTTTAGAACGAAATGAAATAGGTGGTTATCGTGAATATTACACTTTATATTCTTTATGCATCGATATGTTTGAAGCTCTTGAAAAAAGTCATACTGACTACTGTTTAAGTAATTTTCCAATAATGGTTCAAAAAGCTTTAGAAAATCATCATATAAGAAGAAAATAACAGGATTAGTCCTGTTTTTTTATAATAAAAAATATTATATTTATTGAATGTAATTAATCTAATTGATATAATTTAATTGTGAGGATAAGATGAAAAATAAAAATAAAGAAGCTTTAATTATGATTATATGTGGGGTTATAATGGTAATAACTTTGGTTGTTATAATATCTATTAAACCAGAGAATAAACAAGTTTCTAGTAATAACACAGTTGAATCATTAAGTAATACTGTAGATTTAGATGGATTTGATGAAAGTGATTTAATTATTGAAAACTTACCATTTATTAGATTAAATTATTATGATGAAGAAACAAATGAAAGATATGGAACAATGATTACTTTTGATGGAAGTATTTATAAATATTCATTTAATGAAATAACAGTTAATTATCCTGATAGTGATCGTTTTATCGTTAATCAAACATTATATTTTGATAATTTAATTGATGAAGTTGGTACAATATCAAATGAAGATTTAGAATCACTAAGATATTATTCTGAAAATATAAAGTATGAATATGATACTGAAGAACCTGTTTTTGATACAATAGGTAATTCTATTAGTATTACTAACTATGCTGATGAAAGTAATATTGTTTTAGTTAATTCTGATGGAATAAAAAATACTAATGAAAATACAGATACGATATTAGATATTTTATCTAAATATAATATAAGTTTATAATTATGTTTAATCGAAGTAATATTCCTAAATTTAAGAATTTAAATAAAATAGAGAAAATTATTTTTATAATTTCTCTTTTATTTACAATCATTTCTATAATATTGATGGTTTTATATAAAATAAAAGTATTTAAAGTTGATATATGGCCATTTGCTTTTGCTATTACGTCACTTTTATTATCTATTTTATATTTTAAGTATGATCGTATTACATCAATGGTTGGTTTCTTATTAATGTTTTTATTTATTGGAATGGGTTTAAAATATTTAGGCTTGTAATGAGAAAGGAGCAATGTTAATGAAGAAAATTATTCTTATATTACTAATAATGTTTAGAATAAATGTATCAGCAGAAGAAATAGTAACTGTATCATCTAAAGTTGAACTTAATAATGAAAATTTATCTTCAGAAACAATTAATAAAAGTGCTCTTTATGTAAAAGAAGGAGATTTATTAATTAATAATTCGAAAATTAATAAAACAGGTGATGGTACCTTTGATGATTCAAATGATTTTTTAAATTCGGCAGTTACAATATATGAAAAATCAAAATTATCAATGAATAGTTGTAATATTGATACTAATGGAACTTATTCTAATGGATTACTTTTAGAAAAAGATAGTCATATTAATATAAAACAAACTAAAATAATAACCAATAATATTTATTCAATAGGAATTATTAATAATGATGCCAATACAATATTAGATGATGTTCTTATTGAAACAAAAGATAATTATAGTCCAGCACTAAGGGCAATAAATAATAAAGTTGAAATAAAAAATTCAAATATTATAACTAATGAAGAGAATTCCCCTTTATTACAAGTAAATGGTAAGGTAGATATAAAAGATTCATCATTAAAATCTTTAAAATCAGAAGGTTTTTTAATTATTCGAGACTCTAATATATCACTTGATAATGTTAAAATTGAAAGTAATAATGTATCACCATCAAATATTGATAACAATTATAAAAGTTTTATGTTCTATGTACCAAATAGTGAATCAAATGATTATAAAGTTACATTTAATTCTAAAAATTCTAATTTAAAATCTTTAAATGGTGATACTTTCAATATATTAAATATAAATGTTGATCTTAATTTGGAAAATAGTGAAATAATTAATGAAAAAGGTGTTTTCCTAAGAGGAGAAAAAGTAATTAATAATAGTAAAGTTTATACAATAAATCTTAATTTAAAGAAGCAAACGATTGATGGAGACATTATTCTTGATGAAACTAAAAATCTTAAAATGGATTTAAAAAATAGTACTTTTAAAGGTTCTATTAATAATGATAAAAAAGCTAATAAAGTTGATATTATTTTAAGTAAAGATTCAAAATTAATATTAACAAATGATATATATGTTGATAGTTTAACTAATGAAGATTATGAAAATAATAATATTGAGTTAAACGGACATAATCTCTATATTGATAATGAGTTATTATCAACGGATAATATAATTAAGATGGGATATCATGATGAAACATTTTATTTAGTTTTAGTTACGATAGTTGGAATGATTCTAGGATTTAGTGTTGTTTATATGATTAATTGGTTTAAAAAAGTAAAGGAGAGATAAAATGAAAAAATTAATTAATAATGGAAAATTTAGAACGGGTATTGTAATAGGTATTATTGTTTTAATACTTGGAGTAGTTATCTTTGTATATGAAATGATTGTTAATAATCAATGTAACGGAAATGGAGTTGTTGAGCATCCATTATACGATGATCCAATGGATAAAAAGCCTATTATATATTTATATCCAGAAGAAAGAATGGAGTTAACTATTAAATTAGGAAAACCAGAAAATATTACAGTTTCTTATCCAAAGTATAAAAATGGATGGAATGTTATTGCTAATCCAGATGGAACATTAATTGATAAAGAAACAGGTAGAAAACTATATTCTTTATATTGGGAAGGTCTTCAAAGTGAACCTATTAGTATGGAAGATGGATTTGTGGTAAAAAAAGATGATTTAGTTCCTTTCTTAGAAGAAAAACTAGAAGTTTTAGGTCTTAATGAATTAGAAGCTGAAGAGTTTATTGTTTATTGGTTACCAAGATTACAAGAGAATGAATATAATTTTATTCGTTTTGCAACTATGGAAGAAATTAATAGAAATATGCCACTAGAGTTTTCTGTTGAACCAGATACACTAATTAGAGTATTAATGGAATTTAAGCCACTTGATAATTATTTAGAAGTACCTGAACAAAAATTAGAAACAAGAGAAAGAAATGGCTTTGTTGCTGTTGAATGGGGCGGAGTAGAATTAAAGTAGAAGATAGACATTTGTTTATCTTCTTTTTTATTGAAAAAAAAGCTTAATTGTTGTTTAATTATAATAGAGGTATGATATGGATATATTATTAAAAGATACTGGTTTATTTTATGCTTATATGGAAAATGTTATCAATATTTTAAGAGAGAATAATATTAGAACCGTTTCTGATTTAGTATCATTTAATGTTGATGCATTAGTAACAAGAGACTTTAAAACGAAAAATCAATTAAGAGGCTTAAAAGATTTATTATTATTTAGATATAAAGGTGAGTTATTACCAAGTGAAGTATATTTATCAACTAGTATTGATATAAAAGAAGATATTGATCGTAATCTTGTTGTTAATACCAATGGTGTTAATTTTCATAGATTGGGTTTTTCAGAAGATGAAGTAGAAACTATTCTTTCTTGGGCCCAAATCATGTATGTACAATATGCTACTAAAAGCATTGATGTAATTGATTTGTTTGAATCATATATTAATTATAATGGTCGAAATGGTTCAGCACTTTCTCTTAAATTAAAAATGTATTTAGATTATTATTATAATTATAAATATCAATTAGCGGTTGATGTAAATACAATAGATGATTTAGTTAATCTTCGTGGAAGAATGCTTTATTTAAAGAAAAGAAAAGAATCTATTATTGATACAAGAATAAAATTTACTAATCATGGTAAAAGGGGAATTAGATAATGAAAAATGAAGATTTAACGAAAAATTTTCGTCTAGCTCTATTAAAATATGAAAAAGAATTATTAGAAGAAGAAAAAAGACTAGATGAAGAAATAGCTTATGCTTTAGCTAACAATTAACATATTTTAAAAATATGTTAATTTTTTTTTATAAATTTGTGTTATAATAACCGCGTGGTGATGATATGGATACTGATATTAGAGTTAAAAGAAGAGAAAAGTCGAATAACATTATTGAATCATTAGGAATTACATGTTTTCGTGATTTACCTTTAATTGAAGGTAGTGACGAAATAAAGTTAAAAAATGTTGATCAAATATGTAAAAGAGCTATAGCAGCTCTATTATCGATTCAACTAGCTTGTGATATTATTGAAGGAAATAATTATCAAGAATCAAAAGAATATTTTTTAGATTTATTAGATAAATTTGATGTTCGTGACAACTTACTATATAAAGAAAGAAAACTATTTGATGGTGATTATACAATGCAAGAAGCAGTAGATGTGTCATGGACATATGAATGTTATTGGGTGTTATGTTGGGCCTTAGGATTAATTAATAAGATGGGATTTCCATCAGATGTATGTAATACTAAAATTGCTATTAGCTTTGTATCTATTTGCAAAGATTATAATGATTTTAAAAGAAAAGTTAAATTACGTGATGTGGAAGAAATTCTTGATATGTTAGATTTATATTTCCGTTATCATTGGGCATGTGTTGAACATGAAATAAACGGAGATGCGGAAATTAAAGATTTAAATGGTGAAGTTGTTGCTGAACGTCGTCGTGGTCTTGAATGGTTAATAAAAGATGAAAAGGATTGGAATGATATTACTTTAAATACTTAGTAGGGGGAAAATATGAGAAAATATTATAGTGAATTAGAAAATTTACTTGCTAAAATAAATAATAGTCGTTTAACAAGTATCGTACAAGAAGTATTACTTGATAATCGTGATTTAGGTCTTGAAAATAATAAATTAAAAGAAGAAAGAGAATATGTAACTAATTATATAGATTCTGAAACAGGTTTATATAATAAAAATGTTTTAGGTAAAGTTCGTGATTGTTCTTCTGTTCTTTTGTTTAGTATTGATAATTTAGATACTTATGAAGAACAAGATCGAATTAATGTATTAAGAGGCGTTGCTCAAATACTATTTAATAATTCAAGATTAGTTGATACAGTATGCCGTTATAATGAAAATGAGTTTTTAATCGCTTTTGTTGGTTGTGACTTAAATGTTACTTCAAATCGAATGGAAAAAATAGAAGAAGAGATTAAAAATAGTATAGATTCTATTTCTTTATCAGTTGGTGGTTGTATCGTAAATACTGGTGATAGTATCGATACGGTAATTGAAAGAGCAAGAGATTCTAAAACTGGTGGTTATAAAGTTAAAGAATTAAAATAAAAGACACATATGTGTCTTTTTTTTACTATCAAATGTCTATAGTTAATAGTTTTTTAAGAAATAATATCAAAATAAATGATATTATGATAAAATTATTATGGATGATAATAAATAGAGGGTGATTAAATGGCAAATTATGATATTAAAGTTACTAGTGATATGTCAGGATTACAAAATAGTTTACTTGATGTCGCTGATTC
Organism: uncultured Clostridia bacterium; assembly: GCA_946409545.1. Lineage (GTDB taxonomy): Bacteria > Bacillota_I > Bacilli_A > RF39 > UBA660 > RUG12783. The sequence goes on from CAMJWT010000015.1 coordinate 11,373, forward strand.
AATGGGAGCTGTAGCTCAAACAGTATCAAATGTTACAAACTATGTATCAATGGTTGATTCAAAAGTGGGTAGTGTTTCTCAAGAAGTAAAATCTCTAAGCGAAAAAATGGATGATTTTATGATGAAGATGGAAGGTACAAGTGCGGTTACCAATGCTAAGCAATCATTGATGTTAGCTAATCAAGAAATTGATAAAAAATTCAGATATTATGAAGTTGTTAGAAAACAAACAACGGGTACTTTACAAGCCGTTGATCTTCATACAATTAGACCCGAATCATTAAATAAAATGGCTGAAGATATTATATTAAAAACCCCTAATTATTGGCTAGGTAGAGCATATATTGCTTTAGTATCTTGGATTAATAATAATAAAGAACTAGCTGAAAGAACTTTAAATGATGCTTTAAGACTTGATGATGAAAATACATCACTTTTGTTCTTTTTAGTACATATGCGATTAAATCGTGTTAATTCAGCTTTAGTTTGGTTTAATCGTTATTTATCGATGCAAGATCCTAAGGGGATGGATTTAAAGATTGTAAATGTCCTTAATTCGATGATAAGTGGTATATATGGTCTTGATGCTAAGAAGCTTTTATTTGCATATATTAATAAATGGCGTGGTGAATTAGATTCAAAAGCTGGTATTAAAGAAGATAATGTTGAAAATTATAATAATTTTATTCTTCGAAAGAAAGAAGAAATTAATGTAGATAAATCATTGTTTCCTAATTTATCATCTGGTCCAAGTTGGGCACTTATAAGAGATAATCTTGCTAATTCTTATTTAAGTCATGAATTATTAGAATATTTTAGTGAAATCTTTAATCAAAAAGAAAATGTTATTCCTAAAAGAATTGAACAAATTGATTATATGCTTGAAGATTTAGTAACAAATTATGATAAAGATGAATTTATAATACGTAAAGATATTTTAAAAAATAAAATTATTATTGAAGAAAATGGTAATCTTACAAAAGCTTATAAACGTGTCGATGATGAAATGAAAAACATGGATGGTGTTAAAAACTTCTATCAATATTTAAATGATATTTCATTATATCCTCATAAGTTCGATTGTTTATTATCTACAAGAAAGTTTGCAATTGCCCTTAATAAAGAAGCAATTTTAGAAGCTTTAAAGAAACAACAAGAAATAAAGAAAGATTTAAGTATTACTATTAAGATAGTAAACTGGGAAGGTATTACAACAGATGGAAGTAATGATAAGGCTTTACGCCAATCACTATTTAGTCATATTGATAATACATTCCATGATGAAGTATATAAATATCGTTATTTAACTACAAAAGTTATTATTGGTATCGTTGTAATTCTATTAGGATTAGTGGGAGGTATCTTATTATCTCCAATTATCTTTATTGCCGCTTTAGTTGGTATTGCAATATGTTTATTTGATTGTAAAAATGTATATGATTCAAGATTATCACAAAAGAAGAAAATAAATGAAGTTAAGAAATATTCAAATATTATATTAAATAATCATATCGCAGAAATAATTGATTTAAGAAGAGAACTTGATAAAGGAATTGAAGATAATCAAAAGTTATTAGCTTTTATTGATAGTTTATCAATTGAACAATTTGTTTTATCAACAAGTGATGATACTCATCGAAAGGTTATAATTGGTGAATAGTATGGATGAAGAATTAAGACCTATTTCTAAAGAAGAAAAAGTAGAAACTAATATTGATTTTAATCAAGAATTAAATTCTATAGAAGAAAAAGAAGAAGTGGAAGTAAATAAATTTATAGAAGGATTCCCTGATTGGGATTTATTACCTCCTAATCAAGTCGTAAGGAGAGTGACTAGAAAATGAAAAGTCCAACATCTTATTATGAATGGGTAGAATGTTTTGATTACATTAAAGATAAACCTCGTAATGATTTATATCTTGATATTTTGAAAAAGGGAAGACTTGATGCTGATCAAAATTTATTAATGAAACTTATAAAAGAATTAGCTAATATTATTAGTTATCGATTAGAAAATACGATTAGTTCTTTTACAGAATATCTTCAAAGTGGAATTGACTATAATGGTTTATCTCTTGAAATAATAACGGTTAGGAAAGAATTTAATTATGCTAAAAAGTTAGTTTATTTAAATATTATTCCTAAAGATATAAGTGCAAACTTAGCTAATACAATTCAATTAAAAGCTAATCAATTACAAGAAGTATTGGAACAAAAAACAAAAAATGCTGATCGAAGCGGTATTTTAAACAGTTTAATAAAAAGCAATCCTATTAATAAATTGGAGGAAGTAAAATGAATTATGATGAATGTTTAAAAGTTACAAAAAGATATTTACTAGCAAGAATACCTTTTATATCATATACAACAGTTGAAAAAAATAGAGCCCTTGATTTGATAACAAAAGTCTATGAAGATATTAAAATACCTATTTTTGTTCATTCAATGTCTAAAGGTGTTTATAATATTCAAACTAAAGAGTTATTATCTGAAGAAAAGACTATTATGGGTGTTCTTGATTATATCGCTGATCAATTTAAAACAAGAGAAAATCTAACATTTGTTTTAACAGAAGCAACGGATATTAATGAAGATAGTTTAGTATCACGTTATATGATGGATGTTATCTCTCTTGCTGAAGAAAAAGGTGGAACAATCCTTGTTATAACAAGTGATCCAGTTTGGACTCATCTTCAAAGATTAGGTATGAATATTACTATGAGTCTTCCTACGGAAGAAGAAATATATAAAATTATTAAAGAAAATATTGATTATTATCGTAATCAAATTAAAATTGAGTGGGATGATGAAAATTATAAAGAAGCTGCAACTATTCTTACAGGTATAAGTGAAATTGAAATTAAAAACGTTTTATCATCACTTGTTGCTAAAGGTGAAATTGTAAAACAAGATTTAGTTGATCTTAAATTTGCTAAAGACCGTTTATTCTCAAATATTAATGGTCTTGAAAAAATTGATATGGAAGGTTTTAATAGTTCTTTTGCGGGCCTTGATGTTTTATATAAATGGTTAATGGAAAAGAAAGAATTATTATTGCCATCTAAAAAAGAAGAATTAAAGAAGAGAAATATTAGACCACCAAGAGGTATTTTACTTGTAGGTGTTCCAGGTTGTGGTAAATCATTATCTGCTAAAGTAATAGCAAATACATGGGAACTTCCATTATATAGACTTGATTTTGCAACTGTTCAAGGTCGTTATGTTGGTCAATCTGAACAACAATTAAAAGATGCACTAGAAACGGCAGAACATGTTTCTCCATGTATTTTATGGATTGATGAAATTGAAAAAGGTCTTGTAAATGATGGAGGAGATTCTGGTGTAACTACAAGAATGGTTGGTCAATTCTTATTCTGGTTACAAGAATGTGAAAAAGATGTCTTCGTAATTGCAACTGCAAATGATGTAACAAAATTACCTAGTGAATTACTACGTAAAGGTCGTTTTGATGAATTATTTTTCGTTGATTTACCAACAGTTAGTGAACGTTTTGATATATTAAAAATGTATATCAAGAAATATTTAAATATTGATCCACCAGAACCATTACTTCAAGAACTTGTTAAAATAACAGAAGGATTTAGTGGAGCGGACTTAGAAGCATCAATTCGTGATATTTCATATCGATTAATCGCAGAGCCTGATTTTAAATTAACAGGTCAAACAATTATTGATAGTTTAAATAAAGTTGTTCCAATGGTTAAAACGAATCCAGAGAAAGTTAACTTTATTCGTTCTTGGGGACATGATAGAGCTCAACCAGCTTCAAGTAGAAAAGAGTAAGAGAGATTTATCTCTCTTTTTTTGTCAAGTATATAAATTCTTCTTATCAAAGAGTAATAATTGATAGATTATTATGATATACTTATGATAGAGAGGACAAGTATGAAAAATATAGATAAAAAGATTATTATTTTTAGTTGTTTTTTATTAGTCCTTGGTTTTGTATCGATTGGAATAGGCATTATGCACGATGATGATTCAAAATTAGGTTATTATACTTTAAAAATTGATAAAAATGGTGCTTCTGATGTTGATGTATCAAAACTAGATTGTAAAATCAAAGAAGGTGGATGTGAAGTAACGTTACCTGATGCTTCTAGAAAAAAAGGTACTGTTTTAGGATACAGTTTTGATGCTAATGATACAACTCCTCAATATAAAGTTGGGGATACAATAACAATCTCTTCAAATAAAAAGATATATGTTATTTCATATGAAACTCATAAAATGAATATTGTTACGGATTCAATAGATTATTTAAGTAATGCTGATACATCATGCAATGCTTATAATAAAAATGATTCATGTAAAATAATACCTGGAGCTTTTAATAAAAAGGGTTATGAAGTTCGTGGTTATTCAACGACAGATAAAACACAAGCCGGTTATATTTATCCCAATACTTTTGTTGAAATAGATGAAGATATTACCGTTTATCCAATATGGAATACATATACAAGAGGAAGAGAAATAAATGTAACTGATACTTTTCAAAAAGGAAGTATGACATATGATGTTGAAGAAGGATGTCCAAGTTCAATTTATGATTCTTTCCTAGAATATTTTGAAAAGATTGAAAGACTAGCTCCATATTTAGTTATTGGGACGAAAGTATCATTCTTAACTGATAAAACCTTTAATGAAATATGGGGAACAGGTTATGTTGGTATGAACTATGGTCCAACAGATTTAAGAATGATTGATGTACGTTGTAGTGTTGGTAATAATTATTATGCAACAATTGTTCATGAAATGGCTCATACTTGGGATTTCCATTATAAATCAATTAAAGGTAATGAAATAACTAAACAAAATGATATTATTAATTTATATCAAGATTATAAGAAAAAAATGGATCGACCTTTTAGAGATTATTCATATACGGATATTCGTGAATTCTTTGCTGATATGGTTCGTTATTATTATTTAAAATATACGGATCCTGAACCCGAATATGAATTAAGAACATATCCATTAGATATAAAGAAAGTATTAGAAAAATATATTTGTATAACAAATAATAATTATGAAAGTAGTAAGTGTAAATGAGAATAATTTTAGCTAGTGCGTCACAAAGACGTAAAGAATTAATGGAAAAATTAAATATTAAATATGAAGTTTTAGCATATGATCATGAAGAAATATTTGATGGCAATAAAACAATTTATGATCAATGTATGGATGTATCATATCAAAAAGGTAAGGTTGTATTTGATGATATCCCTGATGATGTAATTGTTATATCATGTGATACAATTGTGGCTTTAGATAGTGTTATTTATGGTAAACCTAAAGATAATGATGATGCTTTCAATATGATAAAAAAACTTCAAGGAAGAACTCATGAAGTTGTAACTGCATTAACAGTTTTTAGTCGTATTAATGGTGTTAGTAATGTTGAACAAACTTATGATAAAGCCTTAGTTACCGTAGATAAGATGTGTGATGAAGAAATCAAAGAATGGGTTGATACTGGCCTTGCAATTGGCAAAGCAGGTTCCTATGGAATTCAAGATTCTTTTGGAAGATTTATTTCGAAGATTGAAGGAGATTATTATACAATTGTAGGATTACCATTAAATAAGCTTTATAACATTCTTAAAAAATTAGAGGTGTATGATGAATTACGATAAGTTATTAGAAGAATTAGTAAAAAATGTTGATTTTGATAAATACGATGCTTTTAGTACATCAAAATATTGTCATTATACGAAAGTTGGAAGTAAAGATGTTGCTTTTATTTGGTGTCACTATGATAATAAAGAATTATTAGATAGGGATAGCGAATCTTTTAAAGAACTTCAAAAACGTATTAATGAAGCTAAAAAAAGAGGGGCAAGACTTCCAGGAATTCTTAGTGTATTAAAAAGTGGAGATCATTTATTTCAACTTCAAGAAAGAGTTATGGGTAAGAAGTTAGGATATTATGAAATTCTTGCAGAAAAAACAAGAGTAGAAGATTTTATAGAAGTATTAAAAACGATTGATATTATGGCAGAAACAGGTATTAATGTTGACCAAGGATATAATTGTATGGTAGATGATGAAGGTCATATTAATTTACTTGATTGTTATCTAACATTACCTAAACAATTCCGTGTTAATGCAAGACCATATTTATTTCATGATATGATTTTCCGTGAACCACAATATCCAAAAGAAGAAGACATTAAAGTATTAATTAAAATACTTAGAAAATTAGTTAAAGCCTGTGCTATATACTTTAATGAAAATAATCTAGATCGAGAAACAATCTATAAAGAGATTATGAATGTTATAAAGAATTATTCCTTTATATCAATGGAAGATAAAGATAAACTAATAAATGAAATATTAGATGAGACTTTACAAATAACTAAATAATGTTATAATATAGACAAAAGAAGCAGTTAAAAGAATAGTAATTAATATAACTTTATACAGTGAGATAATGGTTGGTGTGAATTATTTAAAGATATTAATGAACGTACTTTTAAACTTCATCGTTAATCGCGTTAAGATATTGAGTAATAGAATTCTATTAAAGTAGGATGGTACCACGGTAAGCGTTCCTATGTATTAGAGTTCTTTTTTTATTTTTTAGGAGGATATTATGATAGAAGAAACTGAAAAATATTTATTAGAATTAATTAAATCTTTAGGTTATAGTATTGATAAAGTAACTTTGAATGTTAGTAGTAGACCTGAACTTGGTCAATTTCAAATTAATGATGCTTTTAATTTAGCTAAAATTAATCATGAAAATCCTCGTGCTATAGCAGAAAAGATTGTAAGTAATCTTGATAATCGTTTTACAAATGTTAATATTGCGGGAGCAGGTTTTATTAATCTATCATTTAGTGATCAATATATTATTGATTATTTAAATAAAGGAATTGATGATTTTAATATTTTTGTAAATAAACAAAAAGAGAAAACAATCATTTTTGATTATGGTGGATCTAATGCTGCTAAAGCATTGCATGTAGGACATATGCGTTCTGCTAATATTGGAGAAGCTGTTAAAAGACTTGCTAAATTAATGGGTAATAAAGTTATTGGTGATGTTCATCTAGGAGACTTAGGTAGACAAGCTGGTATGCTAATATCAGAATATAAAAGAATGGAACCTGATTCTGTCTTCTTTGATCCTAATTATACTGGAGAATATCCTAATATTAATTTAACAGCTGAAGATTTAGGTAAAATGTATCCTAAAGCTAATATTGATGCAAGTAATAATCCTGAACGTATGGAAGAAGTACGTCATATTACAGCTGAGATTGATAAAGGAAATAGAGCATATACAGAACTTTGGAAACAAATGGTTAAAATTAGTAAAGAAGTTATTGTTAAAACATATGACCATTTAAATTGTCATTTTGAATTATTTGAAGGTGAACTAGATGCTTTCCCATATATTCCTAAAGTTCTTGAAATCATGAAAGATTATTTATATGAATCTGATGGAGCTCTTGTTTGTGATGTTAAAAAAGAAGATGATAATAAACCTGTTCCACCACTAATTGTTATTAAAAATGATGGAGCAACGATTTATGCAACACGTGATCTTGGAACAATATATTCAAGAATGGAAAGATTTAATCCAGATGAAATATGGTATTTCACTGATGATCGTCAATCATTATATTTTGAACAAGTCTTTAGAGCTAGTTATAAAACAGGACTTGTTAATGAAAATACTAAATTATATCATTTTCCTTTTGGAACCATTAATGGTAGTGATGGAAAACCATTTAAAACCCGTGATGGTGGGGTAATGACATTAGATGCTTTAATCGAATTAATTAATAGTGAAATAGAGAAGAAGATTAAAGAAGAAATAACAGGCGAAGAAAGAGAAGAAATCGCTGATAAATTAACAATCGCAACTTTAAAATTCGCGGACTTACTTCCATTTAGAAAAACCGATTATATCTTTGATCCTGTTAAATTTTCATCTCTTGATGGTAAAACAGGACCATATATTTTATATACAATTGTTCGTATTAAATCATTACTTCGTAAAGTAGAAGATAAAGAATATAAATTAAAAGTAATTGATAATGAAGAGGTTAGAGACATTTTAGTTAAATTATTAAGCCTTAATAATGTTTTAGATAAATCTTATAATGAAGCTTCTTTAAATTATATTTGTGAATATTTATTTGATTTATTAAGTTTATATAATAAATTCTATAATAATCATAGTATCTTACAAGAAGAGAATTTAGATATAAGAGAAAGTTATCTTGCATTAACAAAATTAGTTTACAACGTAGCTCATAATTTACTTAATGTATTAGCAATCGAAGAAGTGGAGAAAATGTAATGAGAAAAACTTTTGGAATGGTAATCGCACTACTTTTATTTCTAGGTGCATGTATATATATTGTTTTTTCAAGTCCAGTTCCTACTATTACACATATTAAATTTGAAGGTGATAAATCATTTATCATTGGTATAAATAATCAAGATCGAGTTACAATTTTCCGTTCACTTGACAATGATAAAACTTTCAATTTACAACTTTTTGACAAAAAGAAATTAGAGGATGCAGCTCTTCTAATTAAAAATAGAATGAAAAGTGAAACTGTTAATGTGACAATCTTTTCAATGAATGAAAAAAATAATGAAAGACTAATTGAAATAATCAAAAAGAATCTTTCGAATATTGTTATTAAAGAACCTAAAATAGATGATTTAGTAACTTATTCTGATGAAGTTGTATATGATTTAGAAAGTACATATACGAAAGAAGAAATAACTAATATAAGTCGTGAAATCGGTGATAGTATCAAAGAATATGTTGATAAGAAATTAATTATACTTGAAAGTGATGATATTGATACTATAAAAGAAAAAGTAAGTACTCTTGATTTTACTAATTACGATTTAGTTAATTATGATTTATCTAAATATAAATTAACAGTATATCCATATAGTAGTTATAGTATTGAATTTAATTATAATGAAGAATTTACATATCATATTAAATTAAATCTAGAACTTAAAGAAGTAAAAGAAAATAGAACAGAAATATATAAATATACATATAATCATAGTACTGATGAAATAAGTGATTATAAAACGATATTTTATGAATATTAGGAGTAATATGAAAGAGTTTGCAACAGAAGATGATTTCTTAGTAAAAAGAAGTAATGGTTTACTATTAAGTAATAATGATGTAAAAATCTTAGAAAGATATGATATTAATTATAATTCTTGTAAAGACTTATCTGAATTAATCTATTTAATAGAAGATTATTTAGAAGATACCGATGAATGTGTTGATTTAGAAGAATTAAGTATAAAACTTTCTGAATTTAATTATTATCACAATACTAATAAATAAAATATCCACAATTATGTGGATATTTTTTATAATCAAACGATATTGAATATTTAGTATATATTTAGTAAAATTAATATGTAGGATATTAAAGGATTGATAATATGAATAACATTTTTAAAAACAAAAAAATATTAATTCCTGTTATTGCCATTGTTATAGCATTTGTAGCTTACCTTGGTATTTCTTTTAGTGTGCCTCTTGAAAATGATGTTGAGGTTACACCTAATTCTGATTTAACGTATTATTTAAATGTTTATTATGATGGTGTTGACCGTAATGGTGTTAAATCAAATGACACAACAGTTTCCAATATTAATAGTGGATATATGTATATAACAGATAAATTACCTGATGGACTTACATTTCAAGGATTTGTAACAACAACGGATGGAACAATTGGAGCAGTAAGAAGAGATGATGAAAACACTTCTTGTTTAGGTAAAGTAGTAGATGATACAAATGAAGATGGTGTTGATAGTGGTGTATGGGATGATGGTCATACAGAATATACTTATCATGGTCTTCATTATAATGAAAGTGATCGTACAATAACTTTTAAAGTTAAAAACTTACAAGCTGGTTGTAAATTAACGGTTGGTATTGTTACAAAGACACCAGCAACCATTGATGATCCATTAACAGAAGTTATTGAAAAAAGAAGAGATTTTTATAATTTTGGACAAATTAGGGAAGATAGTTTAACAGTTATATCAAATACAGTGCATGTCTTTATGGGAAAAGGTGATCTACCAATGTATACCGTTACTTATCAGTATACAGGAACCGTTCCATCTAATGCCCCTGCAGTGCCTCTTCAAACTAGTTTTATTGAAGGAAGTAAGGTTGCTGTTAGTGCACCTGTTGATGTTGAAGGATATACTTTTAGTGGATGGAGCACAAGTGATGTAACAATAAATGATGGAAGTTTCATTATGCCAAGTAGTAATGTTACTTTGATAGGTTCTTTTTCACAAGTATCCAAATATAATGTAACATATCAAATTAATGGAACTAGACCTAATGGATATTCATCACCAAACGCTAAATCATACTATCCAAAATCAACGGTTAGGGTAGATAGTTTATCAGAAGGTGATATCATAAATGGATATCGATTCTCTGGATGGAGCACAAGTGATGTAACAGTATCGAATGAAAATGATTTCACAATGCCAAATGATAATGTTCAATTAAGAGGTGAATTTAGAGAAGTAACATATACAGTTACATATGCATTCTATGATACGGTTCTTCCTCCAAATAGTGATAGTTTATTACCAGAACCTGCAAGTTATAAACCAGGAGTTAGAGTAACACATCCAACTATTACAGAACCATCTGGATATAAATTCTTAGGTTGGTATAAAGAAGATAATTTTGTAATGCCAGAAGAAAATATTACGATTTATGGTGAATGGATGAGACAAACTGGTACATTTGAACCTACAATTACTAAAACAATCAATGAACCAAATCGATATTATGAACCAGGAAATCAAATTTTTTATGAAATTGTTGTAACAAATACTGCTAGTTTTCCTATTCATGATATTGTTATTAAAGAATCAAATAATGATGCTCGTTTCTTTCAAAGTGATAACTATGTTATTCTATCTGATCATTATGTTAAAATTCCTAGTTTAGCAGCAGGAGCATCTACTATTATTAGAGCACGTTACTATGTTAAAGAAACAGATAATAATAGAGTGATTAATGAAGTAGAAATAGTTGGAGCTTTAGCCGATAATGATTATGTGTTAAAAGAAAAAGAATATAAAGCAAGTGCTGTTGCTAATCTTGCTTCTAAGTTAACTATTTGTAAGAATATAAGTGGTCCTAGTGTACCAAATAAATTCCAGTTCCATGTAACTGGTACTAATTATGAAACATGGGTTGTTCTTGCAAAAGATGAATGTAATTCCTTCTATGTAAGTCCTGGAACATATCAAATTAAAGAAATTATTCCTCAAGAATATGAAATATCAAGTATTTCAGGATTAACTTCAAACGGTTCTAATTTACAAATAGATCAAGGAAATGATTATACTGTTACATTTACAAATAGATTTATCAAAAAAGGATTTTATCATTCTTTTGGAAGAATAGAGAACACTTTGATTATTGATAATTAGGAGGTAAATATGAAGAAAGTACTTAAGAAAAAACCAATTATCTTTATAGCTTTATTATTTGCTGTCCTATTAATTGGTGGTACCATTGCTTATTATTATTCAAATGTTGTTATCCCTAATGAATTTCAAACGATGACATATAATGTAAAAATAAGAGAGGATGATTTTCAAGGTTCATTTGGTCCTAAAAAAGTTTTCATTGTTAATCAAGAAGAAACAAATACACCTGTTGTATTAAGAGTTAATTATAATGAATACTGGGCTGATGACAATAATAAAAATATTAATAATTTGAAAGAAGATGGTACTAATTGTGTTACAAAGAATTGGACAAGAGCATTCTTGAATGATTTTGCTTTCAATAGTAATGATGGATGGTATTATTATAAAAAAATATTAAAGCCTCAATCTGAAGTTCAATTACTTGAAAGTGTTACCAATAATGAATGTATGGGAAAATATCATTTAGATTTTAATTTTGAAGCTATTCAAGCTGATGAATCAGCTGTTTATAATATTTGGTCTAAAAGTATTACAATAAATGGAGATAATGTATCATGGGGATTTTAAAAAAGGTTGTTCATGTCTTATCAATTATTGTATATGTCTTAATAGGTATTTATGCAATTCTTTGTGTTCCTATGATTTTTGGATATAGACCGTTAGTTGTTTTATCAGGCTCAATGGAACCTGCATATAAAGTTGGTGGAATATTATATTATAAAAAAGTAGATGTTAAAGAATTAAAAGTTGGTGATCCTATAACCTTTAAATTAGATGATGGGGCAATAGTATCACATCGAATTACTAAAATAAAAGAAAATGGTGTTATTACTAAAGGGGATGCCAATAATTCTGAAGATCCTAATGAAGTTAATTTTGATAATATCTTAGGAAGGGATGCTAAAATATGTATTCCATATGTAGGATACTACGTTAAGTTTATTAATGATCATTTAATAGTCAGTATTCCTTTAATAATAATATTGATGCTAGAATTCTTTTTAAGTAATAAGAATTTTGATGTAAAACTAACAGAAAGGAGTGATAATTATGAAACAAAAGAGGAGCAATAAACCATTAATTGCAGGTGTTATACTTGCTGTTGTTGGTGTAATTGGAGGAACTTTTGCTTATTTTACGAGTACAGATACATTTACAAACGTTTTTAGTACTAAACCATATGTAATGGAAGTAACTGAAGTATTTGAAAGCCCTACTGATTGGACCCCAGGAACAACAACTAATAAAACGGTTATTGCGACAAATAAGGGTGATGTTCCATCTGCTGTACGTGTTAAATTAACTGAAAATTGGGTTGATGCTAATGGTAATCCATTACCACTAGTTGATAATAATAATGTTAGTGCAGCAATTATAAACTTCGCAATAGATTTTTCTAGTAATTGGGTAAAAAATGGAAATTATTACTATTATAAAAAAGCCCTTTCTAAAAATGAAAGTACATCTTCTTTACTAGAATCTGTAACTTTTAATTCTTTAGTCGAAATACCTAGTGAAAATAATTGTGTATCTGATGATACAACCCATACAACAATATGTACAACAACTACAACTGGTTATGCTGGTGGTTCATATACATTAATTGTTGATGTTGAAACTGTTCAATATGATCAATATAGAGCTGCATGGAATACAACAGTTTCGATTTCTGCACCTAATGCTTAGGAGGGTTTTATGAAAAAAATATTATTAATAATTATTTTATTATTATCTTTTAGTGTTGAAGCTAAAGAGAACAAACTATATTTTGTAGAAGATCCTGATGAAGATAGAGTTGTTTATGAAAGTGGTACCTTTGATGAAAAAATGTTTATGAATCATCGTGATATGGTACCAGGTAGTAAATATACAGATGAATTAACAATCGAAAATGGTACAAACACAATCTATACTTTGTATTTTAAGGTTATTACGAAGGAACAAACAGAAGCTGCAGATAATTTACTAAATAACATTATTATGAAAATAACAATAGATGATGTTATTATTTATGAAGGTAAAGCTAATGGTATCGGAAGTGTTGATTTATCTTCAGCTGTTGAGTTAGGTGAAGTATTACCAAAGAAAAGTTATAAAATGGTTGTTGATACATATTTAAGTACAGATTACACTAATCCTCAAGGAGAAGATTTAGCGTTAATTGATTGGGCTTTTTATGCTCAATATCAAAGAGAAGAACCACAACAAATTGTTCCTATAACAGGTAAAAATAGTTCCAATTGGTTCTCGATTGTTGCTGTTTTGTTAATTATTTCAGCAGTTATTTTATTTGCTTATAATAATTTTAGAGGTGAACCTAAGAAAGCTATGTAATGCTTTCTTTTTTGTAAATAAAATTTTAATAGAAGTTTATTTTGTGATATAATCTTTCATATAGGAGAATAATAATGTATCGTTTTGCAAGATTTCTATTCAAAATATTATTTACTTTTTTTATTCCCTGTAAAATAGAAGGAATAGAGAATATTCCTCATGAAGGAAAAGTATTATTAGTAGGAAATCATAAAAGTAATTATGATAGTCCACTAGTAGTAAAAGCTATAAAAAGAAAAGTACATTTTATAGCTAAAAAAGAATTACTTGAAGGTAAGGCTAAATTTATTTTCAAAAGATTAGAAATAATCCCTGTAGATAGAAAAAATCATAATAATAGAGATAGTCTTAATAAAGCAATAGAGTATTTAAATAATGATGAAATAGTAGCGATTTTTCCAGAAGGAACTTTTAATAATACAGAGTATATTATTAGGCCATTTAAAATAGGAGCTTGTTATTTGGCCTCAAAAAGTGATTGCCCAATTATACCGTTCTCTATTAAAGGAGAGTATAAATGGTTTAGAAGAAAGGTTACAATAACTTTTGGAAAACCTTATTATCTTAAAGATAAGTTAGATTTAGGAAAGGAGAATATTACTTTAATGAATAAAGTAATTGATTTATTGAAATGAGTCTAATTGATAAAATAAAAAGTTTAAAAAAACCAAATGCTCCTTGGGAACATTTTTATACTAGAGAAGAAAGAAAATTAGAAATCCCTGAAGATACTTTATATGATGTTCTAGCTAAAAGTGCAGAAGAGTATCCTCTCTATTATGCATATACGTATTTTGGAACAAAAGTAACATATAAAGAAATGTTAAATATTGTTGAAAAGGCTGTATGTGCGTTTCGTTCTCAAGGTATAAGAAGAGGAGATGTTGTAAGTTTATGTCTTCCTAATGTACCCGAAGCATTAGTTAGCTTATATGCACTAAATAAAATTGGCGCCATAGCAGAAATGATTCATCCATTATCAAGTGAAGTAGAAATTAAAAACTATTTGAATAACACAGGTAGTGTTATGTTAATAATGGTTGATTTTTGCTATGAAAAAGTTAAAAATATTCTTCATGAAACGAAAGTATATAAATCAATATATGTTTCTCCTAAAGAATCTATGCCTTTTTTAATGTCTTTAGGTTATGAAGTGACTAAAGGATTTAAAATAGAAAAACCAAATAAAGATGATTCATCTTGTTTAATGTGGTCTACTTTTATTAAAAGTGGTAAAAGATATCGTCAGGATTTTGATAGTATGACTTTAAATACCGATCCTGCTGTAATATTACATAGTGGTGGGACAACAGGAAGTCCTAAAAGTATTGTTTTATCTAGTAGAAATTTTAATGCTTTAGTAGAACAAGCAAAAACTTTACTTAAAGATGTAGTACCAGGTGATAGTATTTTAGGTGTACTTCCAATATTCCATGGATTTGGACTTGGTGTTACAATGCATTGTGCTATTTCAAAAGGTGTTGAAATTCAATTAATACCTCAATTTGATGTTAAGAAATTTGGTAAGATATTAACTCATGATCGTCCTAATTTAATTATGGGTGTACCAACTCTTTTTGAAGCAATGACAGGTGTTGATGATAAAAATTTAGATTTATCATATATAAAATATGTTGTATGTGGTGGAGATAGTCTAAATCAAAGCTTAATTGATAAAGTAAATAAATATTTAGCTGATCACAATGGAAGAGTAAGAATATGTCAAGGTTATGGTATGACTGAGTGCTTAGGAGCTGTATGTGTTGGGTTTAAAGAAGAGACAAATAAAGATTTATCAATGGGTATTCCAATGCCTGGTGATTATCTAAAAATAATTGACCCTAAAACCCAAGATGAAATGCCTGTTGGTGAAGCAGGTGAAATTTGTGTATCAGGACCTACGGTCATGATGGGATACTTGGATAATGAAAAAGAAACAAATGAAGTCTTAAGAATTCATTCTGATGGAAGAGTATGGCTTCATACTGGTGATATGGGATATATGACAAAAGAAGGTATTTTCTATTATCAACAAAGAATTAAGAGAATGATTATTTCAAGTGGCTTTAATGTTTATCCAAGTCAAATTGAAAGTGTTATTAGTGAACATCCGGCTGTTCTTAATTGTACAGTTATTCCTATACCACATCCTTATAAACAACAAGTTGCAAAAGCATTTGTTGTTCTAAAACAAGGATATAGTCCTAATATTTTTGTAAAGAATAGTATTAAAGATCACTGTAAGAAACATCTAGCTAAATTCTCTTTACCATATGAGTATGAATTTAGAAAGAGTCTTCCAAAGACTTTAATAGGAAAAGTTGACTTTAAAAAGTTACAAGAAGAAGAGGAAGAAAAACATAAAAAAGAAAACAAGTAATGGAGGTATTGGTTTATGAAAAAAAACAATAAACCATGGGAAAAGTATTATCACAAAGAAGAAAGAAGTATTAAATTTCCCGAATGCAATCTTTATCAAGTAATATGTGATTGTGCAGAAAAATATAAATATTATTATGCGTATGATTATTTAGGAACAAAAGTTACTTATCAAGAATTTTTAACTTATGTTGATAAAGCAGCGATTGCTTTCAGATCTCTTGGAATAAGAAGAGGAGATGTTGTTAGTATATGTCTACCAAATGTTCCAGAAGCTTTAGTTAGTTTATACGCTTTAAATAAAATTGGAGCTATATGTGAAATGATTCATCCACTATCTAGTGAGATGGAAATAAGAGATTATTTAAATAATACAGGTAGTGTTTTATTAATAATGATTGACTTTTGTTACGATAAAGTCAAAAACATTATTCATGATACGATGGTATATAAAACAATTGTTGTATCTGTAACAAACTCAATGCCAATGTTAACAACAGTTGGTTATGAAGTAATGAAAAAAGGTTATAAGATGTTTATTAAGACTCCATTTAGAAGAGGAGATTATATATCATGGCCTCGTTTCATGAAAGAAGCTGCCCGTTATAAGATGAATTATACACCTGAAGTTAAAGGAGAAGACCCAGCGGTTATCTTACATAGTGGTGGAACTACTGGTAATCCTAAAAGTATCGTTTTATCGAATAATAATTTTAATGCTTTAATGGCACAAGTTCAATGCACAATGACTAATCGTGAAGTAGGAGATGTGGTATTAGGTATTTTACCAATATTCCATGGATTTGGTTTAGGTGTTACAATGCATTGTGCTTTCTCAATGGGATTTGAAGTTGTTTTAGTACCTCAATTTGATGCTAGAACATTTGATAAATTAATTAGTAAATATCGACCTAATTTAATTGTAGGTGTGCCAACTTTATTTGAAGCTTTAACTAATATTAATGATAAGAAGTTAGATTTATCTTGTCTTAAATATGTTATTTCTGGTGGCGATAGCTTAAATCTTAATTTAACAAGAAAAATAAATGATTATATCAAAGAACATAATGGTACTGTAAAAGTATGCCAAGGTTATGGAATGACTGAAGCTCTTGGAGCTGTATCATATGGCTATCGTGAAGAATTTAATAAAGAAACAAGTATTGGTATTCCACTACCAGGTGATGAGATAAGAATTTTTAAACATAATAGTCAAGTTGAAGTACCTTATGGTGAAGATGGTGAAATATGTATATCTGGACCTACAGTTATGATGGGATACTTAGATAACGAAAAAGAAACAAATGATATTTTACAATTACATAAAGATGGTAAAGTATGGCTACATAGTGGTGATATTGGCTCTATGGATAGTGATGGTGTCATTTTCTATAAACAAAGATTAAAGAGAATGATTATATCAAGTGGATTTAATATTTATCCTAATCAAATTGAAAAGATTATTTGTTCTCATGAAGCCGTTCTTAACTGTACAGTAGTTGGTATACCTCATCCATATAAACAACAAGTTGCAAAAGCTATTATTGTATTAAAGAATGGTTATAGTCCAACACATACTATAAAAAATGAAATAAAAGAATTATGTCAAAAAAATTTAGCTAAATTTTCATTACCATATGAATATGAATTTAGAAAGAGTCTACCAAGAACAAATATTGGTAAGATTGATTTTAGAAAACTACAAGAGGAAGAAGAAAATTATGAAGAAGAATAAACTCCCGACTTTCATGTATCATTTTCTAAAACCTATTTTAGGTATTATTTTTAGATTATATTATAATCCTAAATTTATTGGTAAAGAAAATATTCCTAAAGATGGAGCTATTCTTATTGTAGGTAATCATAAACATGTTATGGATCAATGTGGACCGATTCTTGCAACTAAAAGAGTAATTCATTATATGGCAAAAAAAGAATATTTTGATGATAAGAAAGTAGCTTGGTTTTTTAAAAGTACTGGTTGTATCTCTGTTAATCGACAAATTCATGATGATAAAGCTAAAGAACTTGCGATGAATGTTTTATATGATGGTGATGCTTTAGGACTATTTCCCGAAGGAACAAGAAATAAAACAGATAAATTTTTATTACCATTTAAATTTGGTGCTGTATCAATGGCTAAAAAGACAGATGCTTATTTGATACCATTCGCTGTAACAGGTGATTATAAATTTCGTAGTAAGAATTTAGTATATCGTTTTGGTAAACCATTTAAAGTAACTAATATGAACTTAAGTGAAGCAAATAATCGTTTGCATAATGCGATATCTAATCTTATGGCTAAGAATTATCGTGAAGAAAAAAGTATTAATGTTTCTAAAGAATTGTTAAGAAATTAATAATTCTTTTTTTTGTATATTTATAATGATATTAAAAATCATAGCAATAGTTTGTTTTTATGTTATAATTTGTGTAGAGGTATATATGAATAATTTATTTACATATCAAGATTTTTTTAGTGAATTATTTCAAAATGATTATGATACTATTTTAGATAAAATAGAAGATTATATTATATCTAAAGGACAAACTCTTGGAAGTGATTATCATAAACTTTCTGATAGAAATGTATGGATTCATAATACTAGCAAAGTAGATAACAATGTTAATATTGTTGGACCATGTATTATTATGGAAAATGTTACAATTGAGAATAATGCTGTTATAAGACCAAATGTTATTATTGGTCCTAATAGTCATATTGGTAATTCTACTGAAGTAAAGAATAGTATATTATTAGATACTGTAACCTTACCACATTTCAATTATGTTGGTGATAGTATTTTAGGTAGTCATGTTCATTTAGGAGCAGGAGCTATTATTTCTAATTATCGACTTGATCATCGTAATGTTAAAGAAACAAGAATGAAGATTGGAGCTTATATCGGTGATTATGTTGAAGTTGGTTGTAATAGTGTAATATGTCCAGGTACTATTATTAATAAAAATGTAACAGTTTATCCTCTTGTTATGGTAAGAGGTAATATTAAAGAAAATAGTATTGTAAAAAGAGATAATATCATTGTAGAAAAAGATAATAGATAGGAGGTAATTTATGGCAATTATAGATTCTAAAGGAATAAAAAGTGAAAGTGGAACTATAAAATCCCAAACAATTAAAAGAGAATCATCAACTGTAATTAATAGACCAGGAAGACAAATGCCATCGTCTCCAATGTCTAGCAGATCTTTAAATCGTAATAATAGACCACCTGGTTCTAGAAGAAATGGTTTAAATAGAAATAACAATTTACGTAAAAATCGTAATGTTGCTAAACCAAGTGGAAGTGATGATGATAAAGAATTAAATCCTCTTCAAAAAGCTGAACAAAGAAGAAAACCATTAAATCAACAAGCTCATCAAAGACCAGTTAATGCCCAAGGAGAAAATGAAAATAATCCTCAAGGATTAGAAAATCAACAAAATGGTCAAGATCAACAAAATGGTCAAGGTGGGAATCAACTTTCAAAACCAGAAAATGAGTTAGAACAAAACACACAAAATCAGGGTTCAGATCCTAATCTTCCGAATAATGTTAAAGAAGATGAAGACGGTGATGGAAAAGGTAGTGGTTTAGGTAAAAAAATATGGAATTTCTTAAAGAAACATCCAATGGTTTTAGTATATATTGGTGCTGCAATTTTAATTCTTCTTTTAGCATTCATTGTAATAGCTTATCTAGCTGCTATTTTTGGTGGACTTGGAGCTGCTGCTACCGATGAAGATATGAGAAAGAATTATGGGCCTTTCTTCGCCTTTGATAGTGCATCTGTTTCTTTAGTTGACCCAACAGGTACCATTCCTGTAAGTAGATCTTTATCTCTTTCGGAATATTTAAAAGGAATTGTTTATGCTGATACGATGAAACTTAATTTATCATCAATGACTAATGAACAAATATTAGAGTTTTATAAAGCTGTAATTGTTGCTCGAAAAGCTCAAATATTAAGTAAAGGAAGGTATGATAATCGTTCTAAACAAATGACCTTGAAATTAACAGATTTTAATTATTGTGATCCTCAATACGGATGTAAAATCGCTACAAAGGGTGGAAGTACTTTCTATTTATCAAATGATTTATCTTTAGATGTTGATAGAACATCAACAGAATATGGAGCTCTTGAAGATCGATTATTAGTTATTATGAATAAAGCAATTGGTGAAGCAACATCAAAAATTGTGACACCAAACAATGTGGAAGAGCCATTAACGACATATAAATGGTCACCACCTTCTGTTTCATCATCAACAATCTCTTCATATCTCTCAGCTGCTAAAAGTGGAACTAAATATGAAGATATTATTAAAAACACGCATAGTGGATATAAAGTATATAATTTGGATGATTATGCTTTATTATATGAAAGTGTCTTTATATCACTATATACATTTTGGTGGCCAATAGGTACGGATAGTCCAGATGCTTCAGGAAGCTATTCTGGAAATCCTTCAACATACCTTGTTTTATCAAAATATGGTCCATCATTTGGTACACAAACAATTAACAAGGGAATGAAGATTGGTGGTACTTGTGGAAGAACAACTGTTATTGCTCCTAAAGATGGTAAAGTTACTTTTGTAGGAACAGATGCAAAATATGGTAGTTATGTCATCATAAGCCATGAAGATAATGTTAGAACCCTTTTAGGTAGCTTATCTAATATTAAAGTTGCAGTTAATCAAGAAGTTATGCAAGGTGATTTAGTTGGTATCGTTGGTAAAATAAATGAAGATGATTCTCAATGTTATGTTTATGTCGAGATGTATGCAAGTGGTCAAAATGTTAATCCTCTTGATTATTTCTCTGAGGATTTTCCACGTCCAACTCTTGCTAAGTATATTAAATTTGTACAAGGTAAAGATAATCAACAAACAGTATGTAAAACCCTTCTTGCAAGTGGTTTTAGTAGAGCAGCGGTTGCTGGACTTATGGCTAATATTGAGCATGAATCTGGCTTTAAATTAGATGCTTTATCTGATAATGGTACAAGTAATGGATTATTCCAATGGCACAAGGGAAGACTTGATAATTTAAGACAATACTGTGGTAGTGAATATTTAACTTCAATTAAATGCCAACTTGATTTCTTCTTATATGAAATAACGGAAGGATCAGAAAAGAATGATGGTGCCTATGAATATTTGATGGGTAATCATAATGCATATGATATGGCATATCATTTCTGCTTATTATTCGAACGTCCAAAAGGTGGTGCAACATCTGCTGCTAATCGTGGTAAACTAGCTGAATCTAAATATGTTAGTTATGTAAATAATGGATGTAATTAGGAGTAGTTATGAAGAATAAAAAGAATTTAATATTTATGATTCCTTTATTAGCATTATTTATTTTCGTAATATTGTTAGTAAGGTCAAATAAAAAAAACACTCCCGTTCCTGTTCAAACATTTACAAAAGTTAATAATTATAGCCAATTTTTTGGAATAGATAGTTTAGTAAATGATTATGTAAAAAAAAGTAATTCTGGAAGAGTAGAATATTATTATTATACAAATGATATTTATTATTTATCTTTTAAAAGAAATTATTATTATATTGTCGTTGGTGATAAAGTTAAATATGATTATGATACATCAAAACTAGAAATGATTAGTGATATTTCATATTTAATTACGGTTCAAATATCAACTTCTAAATATGATGTAGAAGAGATAGATAATTATCAAGATTACTTAGTTAATTCTAAATTACGTGATGGAGTTACTGTAAAAAGTAATGAATCTATATCAAATTATGATAATAAAGCAATTAGTGATATGTTTATAATGAATTATTATATTAATTATTTTAAAGAATTATTATTTGTTAATTATACTAAAGCTTATAATATGTTAGATAGTAAATATCGTGAAAAAGTAGGTAGTATAGATGATTTTAATAGTTATCGAGAAGAATTATATAATTCCATAAATAACATTATTATTAATTATTCTATTAATGGTGAAAAAGGTAATAGATCTTATAGTGTTGTTTTAAATAATAATTTGATTTTAGAATTTAAAGAAAATAGTATTATGAACTTTAGTGTTAACATAAGAAAATATGAATAAAATTCTTATTGAATTTTATTCATTTTTTTATATTCTTTTGATATACTAATAATAAGGAGAATATATGAGAAAAGTATTAATGATTGTTTTAGTTATAGTATTAATTTGGGTAGGCTATGTTACTGCGGAGTATTTCCGTGTTTATAGACCCGATAACACCGATAATAAAGTTTTAATATCTTTAGGAGAAAAGGATACTGATACATATGTTGAACAAAAAGGTCTAGGCTTTTCTGTTGTAAAATATAAAGTATCTTTATCAGATGCAGAATCTGGAACCCTTATTAAAGAATTTAAAATATTTGGTATTAAAGTTAGTAAAACAACTTTAGTTAGAGTGAAAAAATAATGGATTATAAAAAAGTAATACCAATTATTCCTTCACTTGATCCAGATGATAAATTAATTAATGTAATTAATGATTTAATAGATAATGGTTTCAATAAAATAATATTAATTAATGATGGAACAGAAGATAAAAGAATCTTTAATGAACTTGATAAAAAAGATGAAGTTATATTATTAACTCATGAAGTAAATAGAGGTAAAGGAGCAGCTTTAAAAACTTCTTTTTCCTATTATAAAGATCATTTAATGAAAGATTATTGTGGTGTAATATGCTTAGATTCTGATGGACAACATTTAGTTAGTGATGCTATTAAAGTATCTAATGAAATGGTTAAATCAAATAGATTTACTTTAGGTACAAGATTATTTAATACTAAAGAGACACCTCTTCGTAATAAAACTGGTAATCGTATAACATCAAGGGTATTTAAATGGTTCTTTAAAGTATATTTAAAAGATACACAAACAGGTTTACGAGCTATTCCTAATCGATTAATTGATTTGCATCTTAATACTTTAGGTGATCGTTTCGAATATGAAATGAATGCTTTAATTGATTTAGTTCGCGCTAAAGAAGAAATAGAGGAAGTTGATATTAAAACCGTTTATCTTGAAAATAGTAACAAGAAAAGTCATTTTAAACCATTTAAAGATTCTTGGAGAATATATAAATTAATGTTTAAAAGATTAAAAAAATAAAAAATATGATTATTTAATCATATTTTTTTATTATTATCTTCAACTATTTTTTTACATAAACCAATGTAATTACTAGGAGTTAATTTTAATAACCTCTCTTTATCTTCATTACTTATTTCAAGTTTATTAATGAATTTATGTAATTCTTCTTTATTAAGTTCTTTACCTCTTGATAATTCTTTTAATAATTCATAAGCATTATCAACTTTATTTTTTCTTAAAACTGTTTGAATTGCTTCTGTAAGTACTTCATAGTGATTATCAAGTTCTTCTTTTAAATAATCTTCATTAACAACTATTTTATTAAGACCAGTGAGGGTTTCTTTAATACTAATTAAACTATGTGAGAATATTACACCTAAGTTTCTTAGTTTACTTGAATCTGATAAATCTCTTTGCATACGTGATATTGATAAATTATTAACAAGCGCATCTATTAATCCATTACTAATTTCAACATTAGCCATCGAATTTTCATGATTAATAGGATTTACTTTATGTGGCATAACACTAGAACCTACTTCAGTATCTTTTTTAATTTCTTTAAAATAGTTTCTTGATATATATAACCACATATCACTATTTAAATCTTTAATGATATTATTTAATACTTTAATATTACTTAATAATATACATAATATATCATGAGATTCTATTTGGGTTGTAAGGGGATTATATTCTAAGTCTAAACTATTAATAAAATCTTTAGTAATATCTATCCAATCAACATTAGGGAACGCTACAATATGACAATTATAGTTTCCAACAGCTCCACTAAATTTACTACGTAACTTTAGATTATTAATTATTTTAATAATACTTTCTAGTCGATAACTAAATACTTTAAATTCTTTACCAACAGTAGTAGGGGATGCATTTTGTCCATGAGTATGTGCCATCATTGGAGTTTCTTTATATTTATCACTTAATTCATCTAATTTAATAAGAAGATTATTAAGATTATCTAAATAATAATTTAATCCATCTTTAATCATTAAATTATAACTTGTATTGTTAACATCTTCACTTGTTAAAGTTATATGAATAAAAGGGATTAATCTTTCTAATTTATTCTTTTTTAATTTCTCTCGTAAGAAATATTCAATAGCTTTAACATCATGTTTAGTTGTACTTTCAATTTCTTTTACTTCTTTTGCGTCTTCTAAAGAAAAATTATGAATAATATTTAAAATATCATTTTTTTCATTTTCATTTATTTTTTCATCAATTATTTTTTTATCTAAGAGAAATAATAACCATTTTATTTCCACAATTGTTCGATATTTAATTAATGCATATTCTGAGAAGTAATTAGAGAAATCTTTTGTTTTTTCGTGATATCTTCCATCAATAGGTGATATATTTAATAATTCATTCATCTAATAATAATATCCTCTCTACCTGCGCCTGTTCCAATAAACTTAACAGGGGTATCAGTAAGTTCTTCAATTCTTTGAACATATTTTTTAGCATTTTCTGGTAATTCTTCAAATGTTTTACAATTAGAGATATCAAAGTTACCGGGAAACTCTTCATAAACAGGTTTACAATTATTTAAGAAATCAATATTTGTTCTAAAGAATTCTGTTTTCTTTCCTTTATATTCATATGCAACGCATAGTTTAATTTTATCTAATTTACCAACAGTATCTAAATGGTTCATACATATACCCGTAATTCCATTTATACGAATAGCATAGTTAAGCGCTACAATATCAAGCCAACCACAACGTCTAGGTCGTTTAGTAGTTGTTCCATATTCATGACCTAATTCTCGAATGGTATCACCAATTTTATCTTTTAATTCTGTTACATATGGTCCTTCACCAACACGTGAAGAGTAAGCTTTAATAACACCATATACTTCATTAATATATCTTGCACCAATTCCTGTTCCAGTCATAACACCACCAATTGTTGGGTTAGAACTTGTTACATATGGATAACTTCCAAAGTCAATATCAAGTAAGGTTGCTTGAGCCCCTTCACAAAGTATTTTTTCACCTTTTTGAATAGCTTTATGTAACATTGTTGTTGTATCACAAACATAAGGTTTTAAGATCTTAGCATATTCTTTATACTCTTTATATATATCTTGGAATTTTAGTTTTTCTTGTTTATTAGCTTTAAAGATGGTATTTTTATTTTTAACATTAATTTTTAATAAATCTTTAAATCTTCTTGATATAAAGTCTTCCATACGAATACCAGATCGTTCGTACTTATCACAGTAGGCAGGGCCAATACCTCTTTTGGTTGTTCCAATTTTACCTTCACCACGAAGTTCTTCTAACATACCATCCATAAGAATATGATATGGGAAGATAACATGAGCTTTTTCAGAAATATAAAGATTATCTACTTTATATCCATTAGCTTTTAAGTTTTCAATTTCTTCTATTAAAACTTTTGGATCAATTACAACGCCATTTCCTAGAATCGCTTTTGTTCCTTTATTTAAAATTCCACTTGGTATAAGGTGGAATGCAAATTTCTTTCCGTCTACTTCAATTGTATGGCCTGCATTATTACCACCAGAGAATCTAACAGCGTATTTACTATCACTTGATAAGTAATCAATTACTTTTCCTTTCCCTTCATCGCCATAAAATAGGCCTAAGACTACATCAACATTTTTCATATAAACCTCCAACATTGTTATTATATCGTAAATTAAGTGTTAATTATAGCATATTATTTATTATTTTGTTATAATATTCTTGTGTTTTATAAACTTAAAGGAGGATATTATGGAACTAAAAGGTAGTAAAACGGAACAAAATTTAATGACTGCTTTTGCAGGAGAATCTCAAGCAAGAAATAAATATACTTATTTTGCTAGTAAAGCAAAGAAAGATGGTTATGAACAAATAGCTGCTATTTTTGAAGAAACAGCTAATAACGAAAAAGAACATGCTAAAATGTGGTTTAAAGAATTACATGGAGGAGAAGTACCAAGTACAGAAGAAAACTTACTAGCTGCTGCTGAAGGTGAAAACTATGAATGGACAGATATGTATGAAAATTTCGCTAAAGTGGCTGATGAAGAAGGATTTAAAGATATAGCTCGTAAATTTAGAGGAGTAGCTGCTATTGAAAAAGCTCATGAAGAAAGATATAGAAAGTTACTTAAAAATATTGAAGATGAAGTAGTATTCTCTCGTGATGGTGATACTATTTGGCAATGTCGTAACTGTGGACATATTGTTATTGGTAAGAAAGCTCCAAAAGTTTGTCCAGTATGTAATCATCCACAAAGTTATTTTGAAGTTAAAGCTGAAAATTATTAAAATAAAAACTCCATATGGAGTTTTTTTTTGTTTACACTCTCTAAATAAAAAGATTAACATTTTGTTGACATGTATATTTGACATATTATATTCTTAAAATAGAGAGAGGTATATATGAAAAAAATAAGTGTTTTAATTACATTATTAGTTCTATCATTAGTGCTATCAGGTTGTACTAAGGTAGAATACAATTTAGTTGTTACAAAAGATGATGTATCATACAAAGGAACAGTTGGTTTCTCTAAAGAATTTCTAGCCCAATTGGAAGAAATGGGAGAAGCAACAGAAGGTGAAGCTGAACCTGAACCTGAGGATGAAATAGACGAATATAGTAATGAACTTGAAGAAAGTGGTTTTACTACAGAAGAGTATGAAGATGATGAATATAAAGGATTTAAATTTGAAAAGTCATTTGGTTCTCTTGAAGATGTTAGTACAAAAGATGCAATTGAATATGCAGATTTAGAGGATAAAGATAATGCTAAAATCTTTATTGTTGATGATAGTGATCCAACAAAGACAAAGTATACAGCAAAATTAAAAGTATCTAATCAAGAAGAAGTTAATCTTGGACCAGAAGATGATATTACTGATGGTGATGATTTAGGTGAAAATATAGGTGATATTGGCGAACTTATGGGTAGTATGGATCTTAAATTCAAAGTATCATTACCAGTTGCTCCATTATCTAGTAATGCAACAAGTGTTGAAGGAACAGATTTAACTTGGGATTTAACACAATTAGAAGGAGAATATATAGAATTCTCATTTGAATTACCAGTTGAAGAAGACGTTACTCCGTTAACACCTGATGAAAATCAACAAGAAACCAATAATCCATTAAGTATTGTTGCAGGTGCTAATCAAACTTATTACAAAGGTACAAATGGAACTATTACTCTTAAAGTAAGTGGTGACTTATCTAAATTAAGAGGAATAGAAATTGACAATGGTAATCCAATCAAAGAAGAAGATTATACAGTAAATGAAGAAGAAGCAACTATAATATTTAAATCAACATTCTTAGAAAATTCAAGTTTAGGTGAACATACAATTACTATTAAGTATGAAGATGAAGAAGTTGAAACAAAATTAACAATTGCAGAAAAAGCTGCACCAGCAAGTAATGGTAGTACAACTGAAGTAGAAGAAAATATAACTACTGCTGATAAAGAAATGAATAATCCAAAAACTGGTGATAATGTAATAGTTTACATTATGGCTGCAATTCTAAGTATGTTAGTATTTGCTGGTTCTATTGTTTATATTAAAAAGAATAATATGTAATAAAAAAGAGAAAGTTAAACTTTCTCTTTTTTTTATTCTGGACACGATTCTTCTGGCCAATTATCTGGACTTTCAAAAATTTCTGATGACACTATTATATATTTTCCTGTACTAAATTCATTAGTAAAAGTGTCATTAGAATTATAATAAGCAATTGTACTTCCGATAATTCCTAATAATACTATAAATAGTCCTATAAATAGGGGCTTTTTATTTTTCTTCATAAATACTCCTTACTATCTACGATTATTATATTATTATAAAGTTAATAAAAAAACTCTTTTTAAGAGTTTCCTTTTTGAAATATTTTTAAAATATCTTTTAATAAGTTACTTGTTATTTGTTTTATAACTTCTTCAATAGTTTCACTATTTAAATCGGTTACTAACATATCATCATTAATTGTAAGTGATGTAACATCACTTTCTTCATCTAAATTAATAACACCTTCGATATTCATATTATCTTCTTTATTATTAATATCAACAACAACTTTGTAACTACTATTACTATTTTTAGTTATATCAATATTTAATTCTTTATCATTATTATTATATTCAATAACTAAATTATTATCTTTTGGTGTAAATGTTGTTATAGTATTTTTAGTTTTATTAATAAATTCTAATTTTACTAAAGTTTGTTTTAAATTAAGCTTATTATATGTTTTAATCTCATAATCATTTTTATTATTTTTTACATCATTTTCTAGTTTATCTAATTTTTTATCAAAGTCTCTATAATGATTATTAAACTTATCCATTAAATTTTTGTTACTTCTAATTTCTTTTATAATATTTAACATTATTTCTTGATAATCTTTATTTTTTAAAGTTAGAGTATTAATGGATTCTTTATCTTTTATTTCTCTAGTAAAGAGATCTCTATTTAGTGACTTCTTTAATACTTTTGTAATTGAATCTTTTAATTCTTCTTCTTTTAGTACTTTAATAATAGAGAAGTGTTGTAAATATTTATTTTCGATTTTTAAATATTTATCATATCCTTTATCAAGTTTTAAATAAGTTATATATTTATTATCATAATCATTGGCATAAGCTTTGACATTAACGAAAGAATCATTTTTATATTTGGTATTTATTTCCGTATAAGTCATTTCTTTATCATTAGCGAAAGATAGGTTAATTGTAAGTTCACTTAATATTTTAAAACCTTCTTTTTTTAAGATATTATCACTACTTCCTTTAAAGGTTATAACGGAGTTTGCTTTATTATATTTTTCATTAATTTTTATACTTTCTTGATAATTACTTATACTTTTAATAAAAGTTAACATAGGGTTAGAATAGAATTTTTTGTAATAAAGGAAAATAACACCACCAATTATTAAAATAATCATTAAAGTCATGATAAATTTAAATAAGAAGTGTGAACTATTATCAAAAAAAGGTTCATTATTTTCTTTATCAATATTTTTCTTTGGTTCTTTGTCTTTTTTTTCTTCTATAACTTCAACATCTTCATCTTTTTTATTACTTTTTTTCATATATTCTCCTTGTAAATAATATAACAAAATTAATGATTTTTATCAACTATGTGGTAAAATGATAATAGGTGATAAAGATGGTAGGTTTATGTTTAAAAGTATTTTTTGGTAGGATGATTGAAGTTAGTTTATCTACTTTAAATACTTTATATATTGTTAAAGGTAAAAGAATAATGGCTACAATAATTGGTTTTATTGATGTTTTAATCTGGTATTTAATTATTAAAGAAGCCTTAAATACTCCTGAAAGTAGTATATGGATTGCCTTATCTTATGCAGGTGGTTATGCCTTAGGTACTTTCTTAGGTAGTTTTGTATCTAAATTCTTAATTTCAGGAACTACCCAAATTCAAGTTGTTACTAAAAATATTGATAATGTAGTAACTGATGCGATTAAAGATAATGGATATGGTGCAAGTATTATTGAATGCCATGGCTTATTAAATGAAGAAAAATCATATATGATTTATGCTCAAGTAGATAATAAAAAAGTAAGTGCTTTTAAAAAATTAATTAATACCGTTGATAGCCATGCTTTTGTAACAATAACTGAAAGTAAAGAAATATTAAATGGTTATTTCGGTAAATAGCACATACTTATTAAGTAATCATTGTATTTCATTGTTTTATAAACAACATTTATTCTAATATGATTATCATAAACGATATTAAGAGTTTTAATATCGTTTATTTTTTTACCAAAGAGTTTTATATAAGCTTCTTTTAATGTATATATTTCATAAAACTTATATTTACTTGTTATATAGTTATATTCATCTATGGAAGTAAATGATTTACAAACACTTTTTTTAACATCATTCATTTTTAAAATATCAACACCAATCATATATGTACTAACTACACATATTACTAAGTCTTCATTATGACTAATATTATAGTAAATATTATAGTTAGTAATAAAGGGTTTACCATTTTCATTATATTGAATATTAATATCTTCATAATTGATATTAATTTCTTTTAATAATCTTGCTAATAATATTTCACCAACAACACTTTGTTTATATGACTTAGTATTCATTTTACTAAGGCGATCTTTTTTTTCTTTTTTTATTTCTTTAGCAAAACTCATTAAATAATCTAAATTATAATCATTTATATTTTCAATTAAGTATCTCATAGAATTATTATAATTTATTTTTATTAATTATACTAGATATGGTATAATTATTAAGTTAGAAGGTATGAAAAATGGGAAAACAAAGAAAATTATTTTGTGAATATGGGAAAGTACCATATTGGATATCTTTACATAAAGAATATTTAAAAAGAAATATTAAAGATTTATTAAGTAA
>CAMJWT010000016.1:0-41229 GCA_946409545.1 uncultured Clostridia bacterium
TAAAGAATTTAAGAAGTGGTTCAATTATTGAAAATCGTTTCAATTCAAGTGATAAAGTAGAACCAGCTAGAATTGAAAAGAAACCAATGCAATTCTTATATTCAATGAATGATGTTTACTATTTCATGAATATGAATGATTATGAACAAGTAGAAATTAATAAATCACAAATCGGTGACGATGTTGATCTATTAAAAGAAAACTTAGAAGTAGACATTATGTTCTTTGAAGGTGAAATGTTAGGTATGAACTTACCTGATAAAATTGAACTTAAAGTTACTCATACTGAACCAGCTGTAAAGGGAAATACGACAAGTAGTGCTATGAAAGATGCAACACTTGAAACAGGAAAAGTAATTAAAGTACCTTTATTTATTGAACAAGATGAGGTTATTTTAGTAAGTAGTAAAGATGGAAAATATGTATCTCGTGCATAATCCATCTTTTTTTGTTGTCAATTAGTTTTGTAAAGTAAAAAAAAGTTAAAAAAAACTATTGCATTAATAAAATATCTATAGTATGATTAAGATGCTTAGATAAATGGTAGAAACATTTATTTATGTCATTACAATTAATTATCTTTGGTTGATTTCTTATTTATTTAAGAATTCATTATTTAAGATATTATTTTTATATTTTATCTTTTGTCTCTTTAGGGACTGTTACTTTAATTAGTAACTGCATCTATATGATGCTTAATATGATAATTAATTTTTGACAGGTTATTATTTAATATTTTATTTTAATAACTTAATTTTTTATTTAATAATTTTAATTTAATTAATTTATTACTTAATTATTACTTGTTATTATTTATTTTTAATCTATTATTTAATAATTCTATTTATATTATTTAATTTATTATTTATTATTTAATTTAATATTTAGTTCTTTATTTAATATAATTTATTACTATTTAATTATTTTAATTATTTATTTAATTATTTATAATTTATTTAGTTTATTTCCAACAATTATTTCTAATTTACTTATATAGTTTATCATTTATTTGATATTTATATATTTAATTCTTAGTTTAATTAATTGGACTGTTTCTATCGGTAGAAAAGATTTTTATCGATTATCGCCTCTAAGTATTACAATTGTATTTGAGAAAGTAAACTCAAAAGATAATAGTTGCTAACAATTACTGATAATAATTGTTATAATATTTATGTTTCATTACATAAATGATCGCAATATTTCTAAACTCGAATTGATATCTTTTATCAGAGGATATCTTTTTTTGTGCCTTTTTTTATTGTTGTGTAAACCATAAAAAAAGTTTAAAAAAACTATTGCAATAATATAATTATTATAGTAAGATATAATTGTCTAGATGATAGAAAGCCTATTTACTAGATAATATCTTATTATTTATTAAAGCTTTGCTTTGATAATTATTCTTGTTTTATACAAGAAACAATATTTTATATATTGTATTACCTTATTACGGTTATTATAATTTAATCCTTCGTGGTATCTAATATATATCACTTAGCTGTTTATTTTATAATATGTATACCTTGTGTATACTTTATGGATGTTATCTTTGGTTATTCTATTTAGGGTAGAAAGAGCTGTTAAACACAGTTGTTATCGCCTCTAGGTATTACAATTGGATAAGGGAAAGTAAACCCTATGATAATAAGTTATTATAAATACTGATAATATTTATGAGAGTTTACTATTTATTTAGTAAATGTTATAACTTTTTCTAAACTCAATTTGATATCTTTTATCAGAGGATATCTTTTTTTGTTGTATAATTTTGTCTATTATATGTTTCTTATAATTATCTAATGTTAATATATTTTATATCTAGTGGAGGATGTATAATGATTAATAATAATATGAAACAATTATTTGAACAATTCTGCAAGGCTTATGGCATTAAAAATGCTGATATTTATGATAAAGAACTTGTAAATGCTTTCTTTGAATGGTTTATGGAACCAAAAATAGCTCAAGATGCTTTCTATAGAGAACAATTAAATTGTATGGGTCTTGATATTGATGATAGTAAAACAATCGAAGTAGGCAAAACAGTTCATGATTCTATTGTTCTACCTTATAAGACAACAATTGTAACACCAGATGGAACTGGTTTTGAAAACTATAAAGATCGTGTTATCGTAGCTAATTTAAAGTTCCATGGAAAATTTCCAACTTTAATTCAACAACGTGGTAGTATGACACATGCTATTCCAGTTGATTTATATCAAACATTTATGACGCAAAATCCTTATGATAAGAGTGAAATTGAAAATTGGGAAAGATTCCCATATCAAAATGTTGTTGTAGGCGTTTATGGTGACATTAATGATAAAGATGTTCATGAAAAGATTAGACAAATGGATGAATTTTATCAAAGATTAAATCCTGAATTTAATCCACGTAAAGATTTCATAAGTGAAAATAATTGCTATGCTGAAATCGTTACAACAGATCGAAAAATAAGATAATAAAGTCTCACGAAAGTGAGATTTTTTTATTAACATTTATTTACATTGTACTTTTACTAATTTTGACATTTCTCTGTAAAAGGTATAAAAAATAAACCATATATCATTTACTTTATTTCATAAAAATAGTATATTATTATTGAAGTGTGGAACAAAGTGGTGAAAAGTGGGGGATTCTATGTTTACAGGAGAATATCGACACTCAATTGATGATAAAGGTAGGTTAATTATCCCATCAAAAATTCGTCAAGGTTTAGGTGATGATATGATTATCACTAGAGGACTAGACGGATGTCTTTTTGGCTATGACAAAAAAACATGGGAGAAATTAATGGAAAGGTTGAACTCACTACCTTTTACTAAGAAAGATGTTCGTGCGTTCACCCGTTTTATCGCCAGTGGAGCCTGCACTTTGGATTTTGATAAACAAGGTAGAATAAATTTACCTAGTTATTTGATGAAGCATGCAAACCTAGATAAAGACGTCGTTATCATAGGTGTTTCCAATCGTATCGAGATTTGGGATAGTAATAAGTGGGATGAATTTATTAATACTAATATCGATAGTTTATCAGACATCGCAGAAAATTTATTTGACGTGAATATAGAACTTTAGGAGGATTTATGCATTATACGGTAATGAAGAATGAATCTATTGAAGCTCTAAATTTACAAGAATCGGGTGTGTATGTTGATTGTACCTTAGGATATGCAGGTGATTCAACAGAGATTTTAAAGCGTGTGAAAAGGGGTTTTCTATTCGCCTTCGATCAAGATAGTGAAGCTATTGCTTGGTCCGAACAAAAACTTAAAAGTGTTGCTTCAAACTTTGAAATTATTAAGAGCAATTTTAAGAACCTAAAAGAAGAACTTAATAAAAGAGGAGTTAATGAAGTAGATGGCATCTTATTCGATTTAGGTGTCAGTAGTCCACAACTCGATTGCGACTACAGGGGGTTTAGTTACCATAAAAACGCACGGCTTGATATGCGTATGGATTTGTCTAGTGACTTTTCAGCTTATGATGTCGTTAATACTTATAGTGAAGATAAGTTGAATGATATTATTTTTCGTTATGGCGAAGAAAAATATGCAAGAAGGATTGCAAAGAATATTGTTAAAAAAAGATTAGTTAAACCAATTGAAACAACATTTGATCTCTTAGATATTATAAAAGAATCAATCCCTTTTAAAGATCGAAGAGATAAGCATCCAGGCAAAAAGACTTTTCAAGCTATAAGAATTGAAGTAAATCATGAACTTGAGGTGTTAGAAATAGGTTTGAGAGACGCTCTATCACTACTTAAAGTAGGTGGAAGAGTCGTTGTAATAACCTTTCATTCTTTAGAGGACAAGATTGTAAAAAGTATATTTAGAGAAGTAAGTGAAGTTGATCCGAAACTAAAAGGTTTACCTGATGTTCCTGATGAACTCTTACCAGACTATCGAATAGTCAATAATAAAGCAATTGTCCCAACAGAAAAAGAACTAGAAGAAAATAATCGTAGTAGATCAAGTAAATTAAGGATTATCGAAAGGATAAAATAAAAAGAAGAAAAAGGAGAGTGATAAATTGAAGAAAAGTAATAAACTTAGAAGCAGAAGAGAACGTATTCTACTTGCTATATTCTTGCTTCTATTAATCGCTACTCCCATAGTTACAATATATTTTAAGTCATCTTTGTCTGAAGTAAATATCCGTGTTGAAAAGATGAAAAAATCAATCGCTATTCAAGAAAAGAAAAACGAAAGTTTGGAAATGAAAATTAATGAATTAGCGTCTCTTGATAATGTCCAGGATATTATCAAACAAGAAGGCTTAACTTATAATAATGATAATATTAAAAATATTAATCGTTAGTAAAAACATTGTAAATATTACAATGTTTTTTTCTTTTTATAGTATAATAACCATTGGTGATTTTATGGGCAAGTTAATTATTATTTCAGGACCAAGTGGTGTTGGAAAAGGAACAATTATTAATAAATTAAAGAAAATATATCAAGATAATAATAAGAATTTATATGTATCAGTTTCATATACAACTAGAGAAAAAAGAAAGAATGAAAGAGAAGGTATTGATTACTATTTTATTTCATTAGAAGAATTTGTAAAAAAGATTAATGAAAATGGACTCCTTGAATACAATCAATATGGAACTGGTAAATATTATGGAACACCAAAAGATAAAATTTTTGATTATTTAGATAATGGTTATGATGTAATATTAGAAATAGATGTAAATGGTTTTATTAAAGTTAGAGAACAAGGTATTGATTTTACAAGTATTTTTATCGCACCACCATCAATAAATGATTTAGAAGAAAGACTAAGAACTAGAAATACCGAAACAGAAGAAGTTATTAATAAAAGACTTCTAGAAGCAAGAAGAGAACTTGCATCGATGAATTTATATGATAATATCATTTATAATGAAAATGATAGAATTGATGATACTGTAGATAGTGTTTTAAAAGTTATTAATGAAAAGAAATATGTAAAATAATTCATGTTTCTTTTTTATTGATTTTTCTATATAATATTTTTGAGGGTGTATATGAGTAAGATAAATGTAATGAGTGATGATTTAGCGAATAAGATTGCTGCTGGAGAAGTTGTTGAAAGATGCATGAATGTCGTTAAAGAATTAGTAGAAAATAGTATTGATGCCAAAGCTACTACAATTCGTATTGAACTAGTGGATAGTGGTGTTAAAGAAATTAGTGTTATTGATGATGGAATAGGAATGGATAAGGAAGATGCCGTCTTGTGTTTTTCAAGACATGCTACAAGTAAACTTCATAATATTAATGATTTATTTAATATTAATTCACTTGGATTCCGTGGTGAAGCTCTTCCATCAATCGCGAGTGTTTCTAAAGTAACATTAAAAACAAGTAATGGTAAAACAGGAACCCTAGTTAGAATAAATGGGAGTAAAGTAGAAGAAGTTAGTGAATGTGATTTAAGAGTTGGTACAAGTATTATGGTATCTGATTTATTTTATAATACACCAGTAAGATTAAAGTATTTAAAAAGCTTGTATACAGAACTTGCAAATATTTCTGATTACGTTAATAAGATGGCTTTATCTTATCCGAATATCAAATTTGTTTTAATAAATAATAATAAGGAATTATTAAATACAGATGGTAGTGGTAATTTACTTAAAGTCATTAATTCAATTTATGGCCTTGCTGTTACTAAAAAGATGTTAGAGATTAATAGTAGTGATGATGACTTTGAAATTATTGGATATACATCATACCCTGAAGTAAATCGAAGTACAAGAAATAATATAACGATTCTTGTAAATAATAGAGTAATAAAGAATTATGATTTAATTAAAACAATTCATGAATGTTATCATACTTTTATGCCACATGATAGATATCCCGTAACGGTCTTAAATATTATTTGTGATCCATTCTTAATCGATGTTAATATTCATCCAACGAAGATGGATGTTAAATTCTCAAAAGTTGAAGAATTAAAGAAATTAATTACGGATTCCATAACTAAAGCTTTAAAGACAACTCTTTTAATACCAGAGGCACATGTTAATACGGATTTTATTTATGATCAAATACAAGATAGTAAAATAGATGAAGTATATTATGATAAAAAAGTACAAGAATTAAAATTAAATTTTGAAGTTAATGAAAATAACGAAACATATTTAGATGTTAAAGAAGATATTAAAGAAAAAGAAGAGAAAGAAAATTTTGATGAAAAAGAAGAATTAATACCACATCATGAAGTTAAAATAGATCCAATAATTCCAATTGGTTCAGTTCATGGAACATATATTGTTGGTTATAATGAAAAAGGCATGTATATTATTGATCAGCATGCGGCGGCAGAACGAATTAATTATGAAAAATGTTATAAAGCAATACTAGATCATTCGAAAAACATTATTGATCTATTAGTACCAATTACCATTGAACTACCAGCTAATGAATATATTATTTTAAAAAGTCATTTTGATATCCTTGATAGACTTGGTTTTATTTATGAAGAATTTGGTGATAATACGATTGTTATTCGTAGTCATCCTGTTTGGATTAAAGATTTTAGAGTAAATGATGCCATACGTGAAATCATTGATATTATTATTACAACAGATGATTTCTCAGAATTAAAATTCTCTGATTATGTATCAATGACGATGGCTTGTAAGATGAGTATTAAAGGTAATGATGCAAGAAGTATTGAGGATATGGAATATTTACTTAATGAATTAGTTAAAACAAATAATCCATATACTTGTCCTCATGGAAGACCAACAATAATTAGTTATACGAAATATGATTTAGAGAAGATGTTTAAGAGGTCAATGTAATGAAAATAATTGTAATAACAGGACCAACAGGTGTTGGTAAAACAAAATTAAGTGTTGAATTAGCAAAAAAGGTTAATGGGGAAATCATTAATGCAGATTCAATGCAAGTATACAAGGGACTTGATATTGGAACAGCTAAAATAAAAGAATCTGAAAAAGAAGGGATTCCTCATCACTTATTTGATATTTGTGATGTAAATAGAAATTATACGATTTATGATTATCAAAAAGATGCAAGAAGAGTAATTAATGAAATTCAAAGTAGAGGTAATACACCAATCCTTGTTGGTGGAAGTGGCTTATATATTAAAGCCGCTCTTTATGACTATGAATTTAATGTAGAAGAATTTCATTCTGAGTTTGAAGATTTATCTAATGAACAAATCTTAGAAGAAATAAGAAAAGATCATGAAACGGATATTCATGTTAACAATCGTAAAAGATTAGTACGAGAACTTAATAAAATAAAAAATGGTACTAAAAATACTAATAAAAAGAATGAAAAAATATATGATTTTAATCTCATTGGTTTAACAACAAATAGAGATGATTTATATAAAATTATTGATAATCGTGTTGATAAGATGGTTGATGAGGGCTTAATAAAAGAAGTAAAAGAATTATATGATAATAATATAAGAACAAAAGCTATAATGACAGGAATTGGTTATAAAGAATTATATAAATATTTTGATGGAGAGCTATCTCTTACTGAATCTCTTGATTTAATTAAAAAGAATAGTCGTAATTTCGCTAAAAGACAATATACATTCTATAATCATCAAATGGATGTTAAATGGTTTGATGTTAATTTTAAAGATTTTAATGAAACTGTTAATGAAGTATATCTATATGTAAAGAATAATTAAATGATTTAATTATTCTTTTTATTATTAATTAAGTATTATATAATTAAAACTAGGAGGAATATATGGAAATTATTGTACAAGGTAAAGGAAAAGAATTCTTTTCACCAAATGAAGTTGTTTTAGGTATAAACTTTAATGTAAAAGATTTAACTTATGAAGATGTATTAACTAAAGGAGTTAATAATGTTATGAATTTTGTGAATAATATTTTAGTTCCTAATGGTTTTACAAAAGATGATATGAAAACAAGAAGTTATTATGTAAATGAAAGCAAAAGATACGATGAAGCAACTAGAAAGTATTATCCAGATGGTTTTGCTTTTAATCAAAGTGCAACATTAAAGTTTGATTATGATAAAGCTAAACTAGCTAAAATAATGGACGATCTATCTAAATTAGAAAATGCTCCTAATGTTGGTGTTAGTTTTGGCGTTAAAGATGCTAAAGAATGTAAAAGAAAAATTCTTTCTAAAGCATATGAAGATGCTAAATTACAAGCCGAAGCTATTGCAATAGCAGCAGGTAAGAGTTTAGTTGGTTGCGCCAAAGTAGATTTTAAACCATTTACAACAAATTATATTTCAGAAACAACTTTTGACTCAGGTGTTAAATTTAGTAGAGCAAGAGCAGATGGCGCTTTAGGTGCAAGTAATCAAGATAAAATTATGACAACATTTACACCAGAAGATATTGAATTAAATGAAGTTTTATATTGCTTATGGATAGCAGAATAAGATAACAACTAACATTTAGTTAGTTGTTTTTTTATGTGTTAAATGTAAAAATATTTGACGTAAAGAGTGTGTAAACAAGAAAAAAAGTTGGAACGGACTAAAAAAATAAAAAGTATCTTTTGTTGAAAAAAAACAAAAAATTATTTTGTTGATATATATAGGAAAGCTCATGATTGTGGATAATTTTTATGCAAATCTATTGCTTATTTTTTACCAGTTTCATATAATTATAATAGGTCATACGATAGAAACTTGTGTGAGATATAGGAGGATTGAAAATGAAAAAAATATTGAGTTTATTTCTATTTTTAGGACTATTTTTAATGGCAACAACGGTTCGTGCTGCTGAAACATTTGAAGTAACAAACTTTGAAGAATTAAAAGCCCATGCTACAGGGGCAGCAAATGATAGAATTAATCTATCAGGTGAAATTACATTTACGGAAGATTTATCTGTTACACCATATATTGTTGTAATGGGTGAGACAACACTTAATTTAGGTGGTTATACTTTAACATTACCAGATTGGAGTAATTATAATATTACTGCTAAAGCTAAATTAACCATTGATGGTAATGGTAAGATTGTTACTAATGGCCTTTACGGAATAACCGTTTCAGGTGGCGAATTAGTAATCAATAATGGTGAATTTGTTGGAGAAAATGCTGACTATTTAATTTCAACATATGATGGTGCAATTACCATTAATGATGGAAAATTTACTGCTAATTATTATTGTGTAAATAACTTAAGTGGACTTGAAGGAAGTTATTATAATCCAAGTAAAGTTACGATTAAAGGTGGAACATTTACTACAAGTTTAGCTGCTGATAAAGATGATGATTATTTTTGTATTTTATCATCTGCTAATATGGATATTAGTGGAGCAACAATAACTGGTGATGTTGAAGCAGAAGCAACTGCTATTGTTAATGTTGAAGAAACTAAAGTTACTGGTAGATTTTATGCTTATGAACAATCTCAAATAAATATTAAGAGTGGTGAATTTAGTGCTACTGGTGACGATTACATTTTAAATGATGAAGATGATGCTGTAATCACTGTTACAGGTGGTGAATTCCCTAATGGTGAATTACAAAACTCTCATATGGCTGAAGGATATAAAAATATTCCAGCTGGTGATAATGATTATGAAGTTGTAAAAATTCATTATTTAACTGTTAAATATTTAATTGATGGTAACGAAGAACAAGAAGTTAGTATTATTGATCCACAAAGAGTTCCTTATGGTGAAGGTGAACCTTATGAAGCAACTGAATTAAATGCTGCTGATGTACCTGAAGGATATCGTTTGATTAGAACTGATGGTAATAAAAATGGTACAATGGGAACAAGTGATGTTACCGTAACATTCTATTATTCAAATGAATATACATTAACACTTGAAACAAATGGTGGAAGAGAAATTGAAGCTATGACTTCAACTCCTGATGAAGGACCAGCTATCGCTTTAGCAAATTTCAATGATAGAACAGAAAAAGAAGGATATGAACTTGCTGGTTGGTA
The DNA here is from genome assembly GCA_946409545.1 of uncultured Clostridia bacterium. Taxonomy (GTDB): domain Bacteria; phylum Bacillota_I; class Bacilli_A; order RF39; family UBA660; genus RUG12783. The sequence continues at coordinate 9,943 of CAMJWT010000016.1, forward strand.
TAGTGATGAAGATTTAACAAAAGAATTAACATCATGGAATAGAGATGAAGATGTTACTGCTTATGCTAAATGGACACCTATTAAATATACAATTAAGTATAATTTAGATGGTGGAGAAGCTGAAAATCCAACTGAATATACAATTGAAAGTGAAGATATTAAATTAAATAATCCTGAAAAAGAAGGATTCCGTTTCGTTGATTGGAAAGATGATGAAGATCACGCTTTAGGAATGGAAGTTACTATTCCAAAAGGAAGTACAGGAAATAAAGGATTTAATGCCTTCTATGAAGTAGAACAATTTAAAGTAACTATTGGTGATAAAGAAATCATGGCTGATTATGGTTCATCAGTTGATGTAACAATCGATGAATATAAACTTGAAAAAGAAGGATATGAATTCTTAGGTTATTTCTATGAAGATTCTCCTGTAGAAAATATTATTGTTAGAGAAGATATTGTTTTAACTCCTAAATTTAAATTTATTTATAAAATGTTATCAGATCCTCAAACATATGTATTAAATTCAAATGTTGAAATGGTACTTAAGACAAATGGTGAAATTGATAATTTAAGAGAAGTTATGGTAGATGGAAAAGCATTACTTGCTGAACAAGAAGTAAAAATTACTTCAGGAAGTACTATTGCTACATTTATTCCAAGTTACTTAAATACTTTATCTGTTGGCGAACATAAAGTAACATTTGTATATAATGATGGTGAATTAAATACAACATTTAATGTTACTGAGGATAAGGAAGAAACTCCTAAAACTGGTGATGATATTATGAAATCTGTTTGTGCTCTTATTTGTTCAACAATGACTTTTGGATTATCATTAGGTTTAAGAAAAAAGTTTAATTAAAAAAATAAAAAGATGATATATTTCATCTTTTTTTCATTTACTTGAATATTATAAATATGTATAATAAAACTAGAGGAGGATAAGATGGAAGAAGAAAAGAAGGAAACTAAGAAAGAAGAAAAAGTAGTTAAAGGTAGAAGCACAAAATCAAAAGCAATGACTGTATTATTAGGAATAACTTTCTTTTGTGTACTTAGTATACTTTTATTAGCAATTCTTGATGATGGTACATTACTTGGCGGAAAAGATAAGCCACCTGTAAGTACAGATGAACAACAAGAAAAACCTAAAGATGACACACCAAGTAATAATAATGATAGTTATACTGGTAAATATGTAGCCATTGGGGAAGCTGCACAGGATGAAGAATATTTTGAATTGTTTGAAGATGGTAAAGCTACAATTTATACTATAACAGGTGACAATGGAGCCTATGAAGAAATAAGCACATACTATAATATAACTACAGTAGATGGTACAACAATATTAATGTTTGATGAATATAATTCAGAAGAGCCTGGAAACTGGTATACATATGCACTTGATTTAACAAAAACAGAAACAGGATATAAAGCTATTCCAAGTGGATACAATAATAAATGTACTGGACCAAGTGCTTGTAGTATTGCTTTCGAGAAATAATTAGATGATTTCTAAATCATCTTTTTTCTTTACTTAAAAAAAATTATTATGTATAATTAATAATAGGAGAGTAAAATGGAAGAAGAAGTTAAAGAAGAAAAAATAGTAAAAAAGGCTAAAGGAAGAAGCACAAAATCAAAAGCAATGACGGTAATGTTAGGAATAACTTTCTTTTGTGTACTTAGTATTCTTTTATTAGCTATATTTGATGACGGTACATTATTAGGAAGAAATAACCCAGATAATCCAGTTGATAAACAACCAAGTGGAACTGTTCAAAGAAAGAAAATTACCCTTGAATGTGGTAAAGATTCTACAGAAACCTTTAATGGAAATACGATAATTATAAAATCATCAAAAGAAGAAAATCCTGTATGTAAAGCTGATAGTATCATGGTTAATGGAATCGATATAATTAGTTCATTTAAATTAGATTATTTTGGTGTTGATAGATATGAATTCTATGATAAATATGTTTTATTTAGATATGGAAATACTAGCGCAGTTCTACTAGGCGTATATAATATGGTTGATGGTCAAATAAAGAATTATGCTGCAGATGATTTAGAATTTTTCTCAATTAGCGATTGGCAAAGTGATGATAATGGAATAACTTTCCCAGAATGCTCAAATGTAAAAGCACAATTTATGCCTGAAGGTGAATCTAATAATCATAATACTCAATATGCTGAATTTAGAATGAAATATGAAAATGGCGAACTTGGTGATCCAACAATCGTAAGAGAATATGGACCTGCATATGATATGTAAAAGATGATATATATCATCTTTTTTATTGGTTTGATAATTAGTTAAAAATTGTAAAGATGATTTAATTAATCATCTTTTTTTGTTAAGATTTATATAGAGGATAGGTGATGGTTGTGGCAAAATTATATTTTTATTATGGAGCGATGAATAGTGGTAAAACAACAAGAATTATTCAATGTCTTTATAATTATGAAGAACAAGGTATGAAAGCTATTCTTATGAAACCTAAAGTTGATACAAAAGGTAGTGATTTCATTGTATCAAGAATAGGTGCAAAAAAGAAAGTTGATTTTTTAATAGAGCCAAAAGCTAATATATATGATATTATTGTTGAAAAATATACAAATGTTGATTTACTAATGGTTGATGAAGCTCAATTCTTATCAGAAGATCAAGTGGATCAATTAATGGATATTGTAGTAGATCTTAATATACCTGTTATGTGCTATGGATTAAGAACTGACTTTAAATGTAATAGTTTCCCTGGTGCAAGAAGACTTCTTGAAATTGCTCATGAATTAACAGAAGTTAAAACAATATGTGAATGTGGTAAAAAAGCCATGTTTAATGTTCGTTTGATTGATGGAAAAGTTCAAACAGAAGGTGATAGTGTAGCAATTGATGGCGAAGGAAAAGTGACTTATACAGTTGCTTGTGCAAGATGCTTTAGGTTAAAGACACATCGTAAATTTTACAATAAAAAGTAACTATGTTACTTTTTTTTATATATTATATATATTATAATTAAAATAGAGGTTAATATGATTGGTAATTTAAAAGTAACTGATAAATTAATTGAACTTGCTAAAGAGCATCCTAAAATAACTTTAACAGGAACTCTTGCTTTTATTACAGCTATGGTTTTGGCATTTACTATACCTAGTGGTGGAATAGAAGAAGATAATACTATTGGTGATGTTAGACCACCTAGTATTGAAAGAAAAGTTGATGATAAAGAGATAGAACCAACCAAAGCCCCTATAGTATATAGTGGTTTTGATGTTTCACTAAATCAAGGTGCAACCCTAACGCTTGAACCTGGTGGTGGAGCTTATGTTGGCAAAGTTAGAGTAAGTAATCAAGCTAAAATTGTTCTTATTGATGGTGATTATGCTTTAGTTTTATATAATGTTCCTCAAGAAAAATATAATTATGATTTATCTCATGATCATCGAAGACTTGGTTATGTTCCTTTAGAAAGTGTTAGGGCTTTAGGAGGCCATTTGACAGAAAGTGCAGCTCCTGATGAACGCTATGTATGTTTTGATAATAATACAAGAATTCGTATTGATATGGATGAAGGAGGAATATTAACTACAGCCAAAAAAGGTGATTATGCAAGAATTGTTGGTGTTGTATATGGACCAGAATGGAGTGATGATGAATGGTACATTGTTGCTTATGATAATTTTATTGGTTATATGCATGGAAAAAATGGAACTTTTATATCTCGTGATGAAATGATTGATATAATTAATAGTTCAAGAAGGTATTTAAGAATAACAGGAACTGATGTTAATTTAAGAAGAGAGCCTAAAAAAGAGAAAAAGAATGTTGAAAAAAGCCTTAATAAAGGTGATGAAGCTCTTGTTCTTGATCATAGTAATGGTTGGTATCATGTTATCTTTAATGGTGTTGAAGGTTATATAAGTGATGAATTAACTTGCCTAGAAGAAATATATGTTAAGAAAGTTCCAAATGGATTAGAGAACTTACATTTCGAAAATAGTAGTGAGAAAACAATTTAAGAGATTTATATCTCTTTTTTTTGTTTTATTTGACATTTTTGTGTAAATATGATATAATTTAGCAAGTCTTAAGGATAAGTATCCATAAAAAGATAAATGGGGGTTTTGATTTTTATGAAGACAAAGAATTTAAAGATAAATAAAAAGAAAATTGGTGCTTTAATTCTTGCTGCTGGATTATTTATTGGTGGTGGAATTACCTTAACTCATAATTTATTAAATAGAGCTAGTGCTAATAGTGTAGAAACTTCTGAGTCTCAAGTTGAATCTGTTCCTTTTACTTACTTTTATAAAACAGGTGACTATGTTTTTGTTTCTAATGGTGAAACAATAGGTTATATCAAGAATGAAAATATCGACTTTACTAATATTGAGATGCCTAATTATAAACCTGAATTTTATGATATGTATGTTACTACAGATAATGCTGGTGTATATTTATTGCCAGGAGGAAATGATTATTGCCATTTATTAAAAAAAGGCGATAAAGTTTCTGTAAACGCCATTAGTGATGATGGTTGGGCTGTAATTAATTATTATGACGATAACAACGAATTAAAAATTGGTTTCGTTAATCGTTCATTTATTAATTGGATTAATCCAATGAGCCCTGAACCAGTTGCTACTGAAGAAAAAGAAGAAGAAACCAAAGTTTCAATCGCTGTAATAACAGGTGATAAAGTGAATGTACGTTCATCAATGGAAACAGGTACAAATAATCGTATTGGTTATTGTAATACTGGTGATAAATTTACAATTATTGATAAAATTGGTGGTTGGTATTTAGTAGATTTTTATGGAAATGAAGGTTATATTAGTGAAAAATTTGTTAATGTAGAAGAAATAGAACAAGAGGAATTACAAACAACAATTTCATCTAGTGAAGTTATTGTTGCTAAAATAACAGGTAATAATGTTAATATTCGTTCATCTACTAGTACCAAAAGTAGCAGCAACATTATTGGTTTCTGTGATATGACAGATAAATTTGAAATACTTGAAGAAGATGGTGAATGGTATAAAATCAATTACTTAGGAAAAGTAGGTTACATTCATTCTGATTATGTTCGTAAAATAACTGTTGATAGAGAAGAATTTAATATTCAAAAAATGGTTGCCTTAAAAGCTTATGTGCCATTTTATATGGAGAATAAAACAGGTGTTTATTGTTATCTTCCAGAGAATCAAAATGTTCTTGTATTAAAAAAAGAAGGTAATCTATATAAAGTAAGTGTTGATGGTGTTATTGGATATGTTAATGTTAATGATACTAAATCATTAACTAAAAGATGTATTGTTGTTGATTTATCAAGACAAATTATTAAAGTATATCATAATGGTATAGAAGTATTCCGATGCCATACAATTACAGGTAGTAAATCAATGCAATCTCATATGGGATGCTTTACTATAGGTCATCATATGGAAGGTTATACTTTCCCAAGTAGTGGTATTTATAATGAATACTGGATTCAAGTTGATAAAAATAGAGGTTTCCATCCAGCCGATGCTAATGCCGGACATCCTTGGCAACCAAAATCACATTTTGATGCGGTAGCTAAAGATGCTTATAAACATTGGGCTAAAGGTGAAGGAAGAACTTATCCAGATGAATATGGTAGTCATGGATGTTATAATATGATGTTAAAAGATATTATAATTCTATATGATTTATGTGATGTTGGTGATAATGTCTTAATTATCGGCCAAAATGATTTAATGAAATATAATCTATTAGGAAGTACAGATACTTTTGTAATGGCTAGTGATAGTGATTCAAATTTATATTTCATTTCACGTAGTACAGGAGCTGTAATAACAGTTCCATATAATATTGAAGAAAGTGGTATGTATGTTAATAATTCTATTAATGACGATAATCCAAAAATTAAAACATTAGGTTAAAAAGAGAGTGAAAACTCTCTTTTTTATTGTATAATGTTATTGGTGATATTATGAAAAAGAAATATTTTATAATTACTTTTCTTTTCTTTTTTATCGATTTAATTAGTAAAGTAGTAATGTCAAAAATATTAGAAGTTAATGAAAGTATTAAAGTAATTAAGAATTTCTTTTATCTTACCCTTGCTCATAATAATGGAGCAGCTTTTAGTATTTTAAAAGATAGACAAATATTATTAATAATAATGACTGTTATAGCTTTATTTTTTATATATAAATATATGAATAAAGAAGATATGAATAAGCTTGAAGGTTTTGCTTTCTCAATGATAACAGGTGGTATTTTAGGTAATTTATTTGATCGTGTTGTATATAATTATGTAATTGATTTTTTAGATTTTAAAATCTTTGGTTATGATTATCCAATCTTTAATTTTGCAGATACTTTTATTGTTATAGGTGTAATATTATTGGTAATTAATTATTTTAAGGAGTTACGAAATGAAAGAAGTAGTAGTAGAAGAAAGTAATATAAGACTTGATAGTTACCTTGCTAGTAATCTTGATATTTCAAGAAGTAAAATAAAAAAACTACTTGATGAAGATAAGATTCTCGTAAATGGTAAAGTTGTAAAAGCTAGTTACAAAGTTCAAATAGATGATGTTATAAATATTAATGATGAACTTGATTTCAATATTGATATTAAAGGCGAAGATATTCCATTAGATATTGTTTATGAAAATGATGACTTGTTAGTTATTAATAAGAAAAGTGGAATGGTAACGCATCCAGCTCCTGGTAATTATACTGGTACTTTAGTAAATGCCCTTTTAGGTAAATATAATTTGTCCAATGATAAATTAAGACCAGGTATTGTTCATCGTCTTGATAAAGATACTAGTGGCCTTATGCTAGTTGCTAAAAATGATTGGACTCATGATAAACTATCTAAAATGATTAAAGAAAAGAGTGTTAAAAGAATTTACCTTGCTCTTGTTGATGGTGTTATTAATCATGATACGGGAACGATTGATGCACCAATTGGAAGGGATCCTAAAGATCGTGAAAAAATGATGGTTACTGATGTTAATAGTAAAGAAGCTAGAACAAACTTTAAAGTCTTAAAAAGATTTAAAAATCATACTTTAATAGAATGTATTCTTGATACTGGTAGAACTCATCAAATAAGAGTTCATATGAAATATATTGGTCATCCAGTAACGAATGATCCTATTTATGGTAAATGTTTTAATCCATCTTTTGGACAAATGTTACATTCAAAAGAAATTGATTTTAATAATCCTCGTGATAATAAAAGAATTCATTTTGAAGTAAATCCTCCAAAAGAATTTAATGATATTTTAAATGAATTAGAAGAAACATTATAATGTTTCTTTTTTTATGTTAATAAGTTGATAATTATTATAAAAATTGATAATATTAAATAGGAGGATATTATGGGAATATATCGTAACTATAAAGGAAGTTTTGATAATGAATTATCTAATTTATCAGAAAGAAGTACTTTAGTTGATAATGAAATAACAAAGCTAGAATATATTGTTAATGGTATTACTTCTAGTTGGAAAGATCGAACAACAGAAGAATTTATTAGTAATACTAATAGTAGAATAGAAGAAATTAAAAAAATAGAAAAAGATGGTATGGAAGAAATAGAAGATGTTTTAAACCAAATTCATGCTCTTTTAGATAGATATAAGGCGGCGAGTTAAAAATGAATATAATAATTAATTTCGATTCTGTAAATGATGTTATTACTAGCCTAGAAACTATAAAGACGAATATTATAGCTTGTTATTATGAAAATCTTTCATTAAATTCTTATGAAGGAAGTAAAAAAGAAGATATTGAAGGTTTTATAAATGGTAGTTTAATAAGTACATGTAATAATATTAATTCTATAATTGATAATATTATTAGTGATGTAAAAAAGATTAATGGTATGTATGAAGAGGCTAATCTTGAAAATAGAGATACCGTTAATAATTTAGGGAAGAGGTGAATTATGTCAGCAATAAGTGAAAATAATGCAGCAATGAGTAATCTAAGTACAGCATCTGAATATTTAACGAAAGCTAATTCTTTAATATATGCCGATAATGATAATGGAATAACAGATATTGTTTTAGATAACCTTTCTATTTTAATCTCTAATATAAGTATTGTCAGAGGTAATATTAATTTACTTAACAATAAGATAAGTGCTGAAATAGAAAGAGAAAGACAAAAAGGTGATACTAATGACGATTAATACAGATAGTGTTACAAATGGCTTAGAGTATTTAGATTTAGCTTTAAGTGAGTTAAAAAAAGGTTTGACTAATATTACTAATGGTAAATCATCTTGTCCATATAATGTTCCTTATCAAGAAGTAATAGATCAAGTTAATTATTTAATTACAATGTGTACAGATGAAATCAATGCTTGTAATAATTTTAATGATCAAGTAACTCTTGATGATAAGATAATAGATTCAATATTAAATCCAGAAGGAGAAAATAGTGATAATTCTGAAACTCCTGAAGTACTTTATCCTAATTATGATATGATTGCTAAAAAACCAGGTTCTTTATTAGGAGAAAAAGGAAATTCTAAGACATCATTTATGTCTATTAAAGAAGGATATCTATTTAAAGTAATAGATTCTGGTGATCCTGATGACCCATATGCACTTGTAATATGTTATCGAGCAGATGGAAAGCCAGGTCATGTTGGTTATGTTAAAAAAGATTGTTTAGAGGAAACTGGTGGAGATAGTAAATTAGGATTTACGGTTGAAGAAACTGGTGGTTTTGCAAGAGTAAATGAACGTGGTGTTAGAGTGCGTGAAACTCCTGGCGGGGAAGTTTTAACAACTGCTGATAAAGGAACTTATGTTTATGTTATAGGATTTACTCCTGTTCCTGATTTTGATAATGAAAAATCTTGGTATATTGTCTCTTATCGTAATAAAGAAGGTAAGATTGAAACAGGTTTTATGCGTGAAGATATGCTAGATTGGTATGATAGTGAAGAAGATATGCGACAAGCTTATAGTAAAGAAAGTGATCGCGCTTTAGTAACAGGAGATAAAGTTCGTTTAAGAAGTTCCGATACTACTGAAGCTGACAATATTATTGATAAATTAGATAAAGATGCTGAAGTAGTTATCTTAGAAGAAACTCCTGAATGGTATCGTGTTCGATATAAGCAAAAAGAAGGATTCATTAGTAAACAATATGTAAAAAGACAAGAACCAAGAAGTACACCAAAAGAATTAGATGGTTATACTTTTGAAGGAAATTAGAAGAAAAAATGTTTTTTTCTTCTTTTTTATTGTATAATTAAAAAGTAGGAGTTTATATGAAAAAGATAGTATTATTATTTATAGTTTCTTTTTTGCTTATAGGTTGTGGAAGTGAAAAAATTAATAATCCATATTATGAAACATTATTAAAAACAGAGAAAGAAAGTTTCATTGATATTATAGAATATACAAGATATGGAAAACATTTGAATATTAAGTTTGAAACAAGTTTAGAAAGTCCTAAATTAGTATTAAAAAATAGTGAACATGAATATTTATTTCCATTATATAAAGATGGTAATTATTATGTAACTAATGAATATATTAACTCCGGTATTAATTTAGATACAATCCCTGTTGGTAAATATGTATTATTATTAAAAGTAACAACGAAAAATGAAAAAGGAGAAGATGTTAATAAATATTATCATTTTAAAAATAAAACATCATTTTCTAACATTGAATACTATACTTTAACTAGAAAAGATGATAAAGGTAATAATTATAATAATAAAGTTGATTTTGTTTTTGATACATTTAATGATTATAACTTTTTAAAAATTGATGTTACAAGAAGTGAATTACCAGAAGATGTTTATGACATCATATTAGATCCAGGTCATGGTGGTAATGATCCAGGAGCTGTTAATGGTAAATATCATGAAGCAGATTTCAATTTAAAATATGCTCTTTTGTTAAAAGAAGAATTAGAGAATATGGGATTAAAAGTTAAATTAACAAGAGAAAGTGATATTAGTCCTAAAACTTATGGATATAATTCAAGAATAGGTATTCCTTATGAAGCTAAAGCTAAATTAATGTTATCCCTTCATCAAAATAGTGGGGATCGATATGCTAATGGTGTTGAAATATATATGGCTTATGGTGATAATCCATATATGGCAAAAGCCTTAGCTGATAATATTGCAACAAGAACAAGTTGTGGTTATTCTGCTAATACTATTAATCGAGTTAGTAATGGTACATATTTAAGAGTCTTTACTCAAAGTGATATTAATGCATCAGCTAAAAAAGCTAAAAGTAAAGGATGGGAATATTATAATCAACAACCTAATACGACATATTATTATTTTATTCGAGAAACTGGTGGTTTTATTACAAAAGCCTTTGTCGATGGAAGAAATCCTGAATATGAAGCTAATCCATATTATAAAGAGAATTATGGAACAGAAGCTTATTTAGTAGAAATGGGATTTATATCAAATAAAAAGAATTTAGAAGCATTAACAAGTGAACAAGATAAATATTTAGAAGCTTTAGTAGAAAGCGTTAAATATTACGTAAATAGTGATTATTAAAAAGGAGAATAAATATGGAAAAAAATGTTATAAGAGATTTAGATACGTTAAAGATAAGAGCCTTATCAGTTATTAAATCAACAGTTATGTATATGAATTCTTTATCACCTCTTAACAATGAATATTTTATGTCACCAAATGAATTAAAAAGACTTCAAGCTTATCGTGAAGAAATTGAAACAATCGCTTCAAAGTATGATAATATTTTCTTTACAATACCATATGAAGAAAGAGGAAGAGTTGAATACATGAATATTCTTGGTAGATTTAATCGTACCTTATATGAAATGGATTCATTAGAAGCAGTTAGTTCAAGTGATGATGAATTTGATTTACAAAAGAAATTTGGTAAAGCTTTATCATATGGAAAACAAGCTGTTGAAAGAAAAATTAAAGCGGAAAAAGAAAATAATCCTGATGAACTTGCTAAAAGTAATCGTGTCTTAAGATGCTGTGGTGAAGTCTTTAGAGGTCATTTCTGGGGAGAATCTTATCAAGAAGATTTAGATAAATATGAAGAAAGAGTACGCATTGGAAGAACTACTAAAGATGATATTAATGATTATAATTTATTAATAAGTGAAATGGATGCTTTAGCTATCAGTTATGCGAAAGATTTGATTAATGGTAATGATATTAAAGACTATGAATTAAAATTTATGGAAATCTTCGCTAAAGAAGAAGAGTTACAAAGATTTATGTCAACAGATGAATTAAGATCATTAAAAATATATAGTCTTCGTTGGATTAAATTAGATGTTGAAAGAGATCCTCGAGCATTCTTACTAAGTAAAGGTATCACAATGGGAGCTACTAAATAATAAAAGACAATTATTTGTCTTTTTTTTGTAAACGAAGAAGATTATTTAGTTAATAAATTGCATTACTATTTTATTAATTTTATAATTAAAATAGAGGTATTGTATGGATGATAAGATAATCATTAAGAAAAAGAATCATAATAAAAAACAAAAAATAATAACAATATTATTATGTATAAGTTTATTTTGTGTTTTTAGTATTCTTTTTTTAGTTGTTTCAGATAGACAGTCATATTATAGACCATCAAATAAAATAAAAGAGTTAACGTTATCAGAATTTGATAATTATAAAATAGTAAGTATTGATAATGATGTATATATAAAAGATATAAAAAATAATATTTTAACGAAGTTAAATATCAAAAAGGAGATTAAAGATAATAAAACGATTTATTCATATAACGATAATAAATATAGTTATATAAGTATCTTTGGTGATATTACAGATAATCGATTATGGTTATTTGATGATAATACTGTAAGTATTTATGATTATAAAGAAGATAAAATAATTAATAATGTTAGTCAAGATACTAAAAAGAATTTATCACTTGTTAAAACTAATAATACATACTTTTATGTTATGGAAGCTAGTGATATAACTTATAATAGTTATTACGCTATTATATATAATAAATCATTAACAAATATTTTAAATGAAGATTATTATTTAATACTTGATGATATTAAAGATAATATGCTTTATTTTCATAACTTAAATTATAATAATAAAAGTAGTGTCATTTTCTTTAGTTTAAATCAAAACGGTATTATCAAGAAATATCGTACTTTTGATAATATTAAAGTTTTAGGATATGATTTTGATAATGATAATTATATTGTTGATCTAAATCATAAATTAATATTAAAAGATAAAAATGATAAAGAGATAAAAACAATTGTTGATGTACCACTACCTTATTCTTCAGATTATACTAATGTTATTACTAAAATATCATTTAATGTTAATGATAATAAAGAAAGAGTTATAAATATTCGTTTTACATGTGAAGATGGTATCGAAGAAGGTATATATAATTATGAATATACATATAATGTAGTAAGTGATAAATTAGATTTAGTTAAAAGATAAAAGAAAGAGTAATCTTTCTTTTTATTATTGATAATAAATAATCATAATGTTATATTTTAAATGGTGATAATTATGAGTATAGTTACCTTTAGTCCTAAAGATTTAGTAATAATTGGTGATTCTTTGAATATCATTAACATAAAAGCAAATAATCTTAAAGCAAGTTTAGATGGTATTAAAAATGTAAATTTTTCTTATTCATCATCAACTAGTAGTAATGTTAATTTAATAAGTGATAAAGTTGATGAAATGATTCAAAAAGTTAATAATTTAAATACAAGTTATAAATCATCTTCAAAACTATTATTAGATTTAGTAGATAAAAATAAAGATAATTTGAATAATTTAAGCAAAGATGGTGTTTTTACATATAATGATAAAAGTGTCGAAGAAGTTATTAAATTCTATTTTAATTATCCAGAAGCTTCTGAGAAAATTAGACCAATTACAGAAGAAGAATTACGAAGTATTTTTGAAAAGAATGGTGCTAAAGTGTTCTTTAACAATAAATATGAATTTGAGGTAGATGGTTGTGTTTATCGATATAATGTTAAATATCCATATAATATTGAATGTTATAAAGATGGAAAATTAAATGGTTCAATGAGTTGTAACTTTTTTATATCAACTAATACAACTTTTGAAGATATAACAAATACGATAACAATATTGTGTGGAACTGGTACATCAAGTGTTCCAAAAGCCTTAAATGATATGAATATAAATCCTAATACTATTGTTGCTATAGGATATGGAAATGATGGTACTCCAAATATGCCTCAGGTAACATCAGGGATTACTAAAGCATGTAATTATTTAGCAGGTTATAATAAAACGGGTAGTTTGGATAACTCAATTGTAGGCTATTCTTTAGGTGGTGTTGCAGCCTTTAAAACTGCATCCGTAAATCCTGGATTATATTCAAAGATTGTTACTGTTAATTCAGCATCAATGGGATTTGACCCAAGTAAAAATTTTGCACCGGGAAAAGAATTTGTAAACGATAATGATTATGATAATTTAGCAGGTGTTGAAATAATAATGGTAGAAGCTAATAAAGATAAATTTGGTAAGTCTGCTATCGCTACAATAAAAAAGCTTACAGAACACGGCTTAGGTGATAATGTTTCATTTTATACAAATAGTAGTGAGTTAGAAAGAGAAGCCAATCGTTACCTTGGTCCTAATAATGTTCATACTGTACCAGATGACTTTGCTAATAGTAATATTGGTTGGGATGGACATAATAATGGTTTTGAAATGTTATTAGGAATTAATGTCTTTAGTTATTTATCATCATAAGGAGGTTATATGACTTATTCTGAAGCTAGTAGTGCTATAAAAGGAATTGAGAGTGAAGTAAAATCTTTTCATAGTAATCTAATATCATTTGTAAGTAAGTTAGATAGTTTTGCAAACAGTGTATCACAAATTGATTATGAAACGATTCTTCATGAACAATTAATAACAAATATCAATGATACTTTTGGAAATATTAATACTGATTTAAAAACGATTGTTTCTTTATGTTCTAGTACATATAATACTTTAGTTAGTGATGCTAATAGAAAAATAATCGAAATTGTAGATCGTTATAATAATAGTATAAAAGAAGATGATGAACATAAAACTTATCTTAGCTATATAACGCTTGAGACGGATTCTTTTAACGTTTCAAGTATTACTAATTTTAATTAAAAAAGAATGACAATTGTCATTCTTTTTATTGTCATAATATAGTATAATAATATAGAGGAAAAATTATGGATTTAACAAATTTAAATGAAGAACAAAAAGAAGCAGTAGAATACTTATCAGGACCTCTTTTGGTACTTGCAGGAGCAGGTAGTGGTAAAACAAAAGTATTAACAAATCGTATTGCTTATTTAATCGAAAATGGGATTAGTCCCTATAATATTTTAGCGATAACTTTTACAAATAAAGCAGCAGCTGAAATGAAAGAACGTGTTATTAAACTTATAGGTGGAGATGCCTATAGTATGCAAATATCTACATTTCATTCTTTTGGTTTAAAAATAATAAGAGAGAATAAGAATTATTTAGGATTAGATAATAATTTTGCTATCTTTGATGTTGAAGATTCAATAACAGCAATTAAAAGAGTTTTAAAAAGATTAGATATTGATAGTAATAAGTTTTCACCAAAAGCTTTTCATAATAAAATTAGTAGTTTAAAAAATGATTTAATATCAAGTGAAGATTATAAAAGATATGCTAATACTGATTTTGAACGAATGGTTATTGATGTATACAATGAATATGAAAAAGAAAAAGTAAATGATAACGCTGTTGATTTTGATGATTTATTATTATTACCAATAAAACTATTTAAGGAAAATAAAGATATCTTAGAAGCTTATCAAGAAAGATATAAATATATTTTAATTGATGAATATCAAGATACAAATGAAGCTCAATATATCTTAACAAAGATGCTTGCTAAAAGATTTGAAAATATTTGTGTTGTTGGTGACTCTGATCAAGCTATCTATGGTTTTCGTGGAGCCAACTTTAAAAATATTTTAAATTTTGAAAAAGATTATAAATTATGTAAAACTATTATTTTAAAGAAAAATTATCGTAGTACAAAAAATATCTTAGATGCTGCTAATTCAGTTATTAAAAATAATAATTTAAGACATCCTAAAGAACTTGAATCAGTTAAAGGAGAAGGAGAGTTAGTAACTTATTATCGAGCTAAAAATGGTTTAGATGAAATAGATTTTATTGCTAATGAAATAGATAAATTAAGTAAGACGTGTTCCCTTGATGAGATAGTTATTTTATATCGTACTAATGCCCAATCAAGATTATTTGAAGATGTTTTCTTAAAGCGTAATATTCCATATCGTATTATTGGTGCGGTTAACTTCTACGCAAGAAAAGAAATTAAAGATTTATTAGCATATTTAAAAGTAATTAATAATCCTCGTGATAATATTAGTTTATTACGTAGTATCAATACCCCCAAAAGAGGTATTGGTAATAAAACCATGGAAGATATTATTCTTAGAAGTGAAGAAGAAAATGTTGGTATTTTTGATGCAATTACATCAGGAAAACCTCTTCAATATAAGAATATGATTTTAGATATTCAAAAAGAAATGGAACATTTATCACTTACAGAATTAGTTGAACTGGTTTTAAGTCGAAGTGGACTTCGTGAAGAACTCGAAAAAGAAGGTAGTGTTGAAGCTGAAACAAGACTTGAGAACTTAGAGGAATTTAAGTCTATTACCAAAGCTTTCGAAGATAAATATGGACTTATTTCTTTACCAGACTTTTTATATGAAGTCGGATTAATTAGTGATAATACAGAAATAATGGATTCTAGTAATCGTGTTACTTTAATGACTGTTCATGCTGTAAAAGGTCTAGAATTTGATAATGTCTTTATAACAGGTCTTGAAGAAGGATTATTTCCTCATATGAATAGTATGAATAGTAATAGTGAAATTGAAGAAGAACGAAGACTTTGTTACGTTGCAATAACAAGAGCAAGAGAAAAATTATATTTAACTAATGCCCGTAGTCGACTATTATATGGACAAGAACAATTTAATCCTGTAAGTCGCTTTATTAAAGAAATAGATGAAAACTTATTAAATGTTATTGGAACAAGTGACGAATATATAAAAAAGACCGAGAAACCAAAGAAAGTATTAAATTTAATGAGTGATGAAGATAGTGATTATCATGAAGGAGATTATGTTTATCATGATAACTTTGGAACAGGTAAAATTATAAGCGTTGAAAAGTCCATTGTTAAAGTGGCCTTTAAGATGCCTTATGGAATTAAGATGCTTATGAAGAATCATCCTAGTCTTCATAAAATAGATGAATAAAATATTTACAATAAATATAGTTAAAAGTAAAAAGAAATAGTAAAATAAAGATAAGAGGTGTTTATATGAAAAAAGATTTAACTTTAGTTATTTTAGCTGCAGGTATGGGAAGTCGTTTTGGTGGACTTAAACAAGTAGAACCAGTTGGACCAAATGGAGAATTTATTATTGATTATTCCATTTATGATGCAATTGAAGCAGGTTTTACCAAAGTTGTATTTCTAATTAAGGATGAAATTTATGATTTATTCCGTGATACAGTAGGAAAAAGAATTGAAGGTAAGATTCCTGTTGAATATGCTTTCCAAAGAATTAATGATGTACCAGAAGGTGTAATAGTTCCAACTGAACGTGAAAAACCATGGGGAACAGCTCATGCTGTACTCGCTTGTAAAGATCATGTTAAAGGAAACTTTGTAATGATTAACTCTGATGACTTCTATGGAAGAGATGCATATGTGAAAATTAAAGAATACTTTGATAATAGTACTAACGATGATTACTCAATGGTATCTTTTAGAGTTATTAATACTATGACGGAAAATGGTAGTGTTAAACGTGGTGTTTGTGAAAGTAGTAATGGCTTATTAACTAATATTACGGAAAGTTCTATTGAAAAAGTAGATGATAAGATTATTGCATCTCCACTTGATGGAAGAGAAAGTTTTGAAGTAGAACCAAATGCACTTGTATCAATGAACTTCTTTGGTTTTACAAGTCGTATTTTTGATACCCTTGAAAAGGGATTCCCTAAATTCTTTGAAGCTAATAAAGATAATATGTTAAAATGTGAATATTTAATCCCTGATGTTGTATTCGAAGAAATTGAAAATGGTATTAATGTTCATGTATTAGAATCAGTTGATAAATGGTTAGGTGTAACATATCGTGAAGATAAAGAATATGTTGTATCTGAAATCCAAAAATTAGTTGATAAGGGAGTATATCCAAAAGACTTATGGAAATAGAAAAGAGAATAGAAGAATTAGTTA
This sequence comes from uncultured Clostridia bacterium, assembly GCA_946409545.1. Classification (GTDB taxonomy): domain Bacteria; phylum Bacillota_I; class Bacilli_A; order RF39; family UBA660; genus RUG12783. The sequence goes on from CAMJWT010000016.1 coordinate 27,271, forward strand.
ATTTAATTAATAAAGCTAGTTATGAATATTATGTTCTTGATAATCCAACGATAACCGATCAAGAATATGATGATGCATATAAAGAATTATTAACCTTAGAAGAGAAATATCCAGAGTTAAAAAGAGATGATTCACCAACTAATCGTGTAGGTGGCGAAGCTTTATCAAAATTTGAAAAAGTGACTCATAATACACCAATGTTATCTTTCGATGATATCTTTAATGAAGAAGAAATCATGGCTTTTGATGAAAGAGTAAAAAAAGTAGTTAAGAATCCTACATATACTGTTGAACCAAAGATGGATGGACTTTCTGGTTCATTATTATATAAAAATGGTGTACTTGTTCGTGCTGCTACACGTGGTGATGGTGTTACTGGAGAAGATATTACTTTAAATGTTAAAACCATTAAATCAGTACCACTTAAGTTAAATAAAAATATTGATATTGAAGTTCGTGGCGAAATCTATATGAGTAAAAGAGCTTTTGAAAAAGCTAATAAAGAAAAAGAAGAAAAAGGTGAAAACTTATTTGCTAATCCAAGGAATGCGGCAGCTGGTTCTGTTCGTCAACTTGATAGTAAGATAACCGCTAAAAGAGAACTTGATTATATGGCATATTTTATCCCTAACCCTAGTGATTATGGAATTAAAACTCAGATGGAATCATTAGATTTCTTAAAAGAACTTGGTTTTGTAACTAATTATAAATTAAATAAAGTAGCGCATTCAGGAAGTGAAATCGTATCTTGTATTAAAGAAATAGGTGAAATAAGAGATAGCCTACCATTTGAAATTGATGGTGCCGTATTAAAAGTAAATGATTTAGCTGATGAAGATAAATTAGGATATACATCACGTGTACCAAAGTGGGGTATTGCTTATAAATTTCCAGCAAAAGAAGTTTTAACAACAATAAGAAATATTAAGTTTACCGTTGGAAGAACAGGTAAAATAACACCAAATGCCATTTTTGATCCAGTTCATGTTGCAGGTTCTTTAATCTCTAAAGCAACCTTACATAATGAAGATTATTGTCTACTTAAGGATGTAAGAATTGGAGACGTTGTATCTATTCGTAAAGCAGGAGATGTTATTCCAGAAGTCGTTGAAGTAAAACTTGATCGAAGACTAGAAGATAGTATTCCTTTTAGAATGATTGATACTTGTCCAATATGTGATACACCTTTAATAAAAAAAGATTCTCATCATTTTTGTCCTAACGTTCATTGTCCTGCAAGAAATATTGAAAGATTAATTTATTATGCATCAAGGGATGCGATGAACATCGATGGACTTGGGGATGAAATCATCGAAGACTTTTATAATATGGGATATTTAAAAGATATATCTAACTTCTATGATTTATATAAATATCATGATGAATTAAAAGAATTAGAAGGCTTTGGTGAAAAGAGTATATCTAATTTAATTGATGGTATTAACAATAGTAAAAATAATTCTCTTGAAAGACTTATATGTGCACTAGGCATTAAAAATGTTGGTAAAAGAACCGCTAAGATGCTCGCTAAACGATATAAAAATCTTGATAATTTAATAAACGCATCTTTTGATGAACTTGTTAATATCAAGGATATTGGTGAAACGATAGCTATTAGTATTAGAGATTACTTTGATGACCCTAAAAATATGGAAGTTATTAATAAACTTAAAGAACATGGTGTTAACATGAATTATTTAGGTAATGATACGGAAAAAGATGGCTTTACTGATAAAACCTTTGTAATCACAGGAACCCTTAGTATGGGAAGAGATGAATTTAGAAATAAAATTGAATCTTTAGGTGGTAAAGTATCAGAATCAGTATCTAAAAAAACAGACTTCTTAGTTTTAGGTGAAAATCCTGGAAGTAAGTATGATAAAGCTAAAACATTAGGTATTAAGATCATAAGTGAAGATGAATTAAATGAAATGTTTGATAAATAAAAAGACTATTTAAATAGTCTTTTTTTATGGTTTACAGTAAAAAAGTGTAAGTTTAATAACGTAACAAAAATCATATTTCTATATAAATATAGAAAATATTTGACAAATTATGTAAAGTGTGTTATAATTTATAACGAAATGGATAGAAGGGGTATCCAAAATAGGGGTGGTTGAATATGAAACAAAAGAATTATATTTTCGAATATGAAAATGAAAATGAGTTTCGTAAAAAAGAACGTTCTATAAGAAAATATAACATGCTTGCTTATAAGAAACTTCAATTTACTTATTACCCACAACTTCGTGATGGTGAATTCTTAGGAAAACTTGTAAGTGAGAAAGATAATATGAAATCATATGAATTAATTTTACCAGCTGATGATATGTTTGTTAAAGTTCATGGTGAGATTGTCCTTCATTATACAGTTTATAAAGATAAGAATATCGTTCTTTTAACTAATATTGTTACTAGTGATGGTATCTTAGAAGAAGGTCATAGAACAGAACTTAAAGCATATAAAGGTGTTATGATTTCAAAAGAAAATAAAGAACGTGATATGTTTAAGATTAACTTATTAAATATGCTACAAAAATAATCTTCTTTTGAAGATTATTTTATTGGTTTTAGGGGGAAAAAATTATGTACGATCCATTTAGAGAAATTGACTTTGAAAGAAGTGGGGAATTAGAAAAATTAGATAATCTTGAAAGAAGATTATCGGAAATGGAAGAAGATAAAGAATTTACTTTAAAAATAGATAAAATTCTTTGTATCTTGTTTCAAGGTAATGATTTAGTAAGCGCTAAATTATATGAGAGTGTCATTATTGATTTTATTAAAAATAATGTAAGAAAAGATGTTATAGACAATCCTAGTTTATTAATGAATGTTGTTAAGACATATTTCGAAGTACTAACTAATAAAAATGTTACTATTGATAAATTACTTTATTTAAATAATTATTTAAGTAATAAAAACAATATAATTAGAAGTGAAATTGAAAGAATTTATTTAAATAGTAAATATACTTTAATTTCTGCAAGAGATTTATTAGGTATTAATGTTGATGAATATTCAGATACTGATACCATTATTAAAACAATGTTAGAAATGTATCAAGATCAAAGTACAAGAAATAGAGTATTTGGAAAGATTTATTCACAAAATGCTAATCAAGATAGTATTGTTATTACTAGAAGACTTGGTGATATGATGAAAGCTTTTGATACTATTTTATTGATTAGATCTAATAGTACAATTGCAATGGAAATTGAAGCCAGAGAAAAGAAAGCTTTAGTTTATCACGGAAGACGTTAATTAAAAGGGGAGTTTAAAATGGCTAAAAGAAGTGTTAAAAGATTTGTAGCAACAACAGTATTACTTACATTATTAGGTACTGGAGTTGAACTTGCAATTTATGAATCATTATTTGATCATACAAAAGATAATTGTATAATTAGTCATATACCATTAATTGGTGTACATCATCAAGGAAGAGCTATGGAAAGAAATATGAAAGAAAAAGGATGGAGTATTGTAACATATGCTCTTGAATCTAATCCAGAAACTCCACAAGATGTTGATGCTATTTCTGTTTATTATGATTATAAGCCAATTGAAGGAATGGAAGATAGTACTAACTTATTAAACAATTATCAACAACATATTACAGTAAATAGAAAATAATAGTCGATAGACTATTATTTTTTTTATAAAAATAAAAAGCTTATTATTAAATAAGCTTTTAATTCAAATGGTGCGGGTAACAGGAGTTGAACCTGCACTCCGAAGAACTGGTTCCTAAGACCAGCGCGTCTGCCAATTCCGCCATACCCGCAGATAATGTTTGCAATAATATATCATGACTATAACCATCGGTCAAACTCAAATGTATATTAGTTGCATTCATAAATAAAAATAAAGTGGTGGACCCTAAAGGACTCGAACCTTTGACCGATCGGTTATGAGCCGATAGCTCTAACCAACTGAGCTAAGGGTCCGAAACACTTACTTGAATAATATATCACAAAATAAGGATAAAAATCAACATTTAATTGATTTTTTTAACAAAAACATTGTTGTCATTATTATAGTAATAATCATAATATAAACAATTATAAAAATAAAAGAAGATTAATCTCTTCTTTATTTTTTTATTTTTAAAACAATTTTAGCATCATTACTACCATTTGATCGATCATAGATATATTTAGCTCCCCATGATGAAACAATTATTTCACCATCAGAGGTTCTTCCAATAACATATACATAATGGGATTCAACACTAGTTAATTTATCTATAATGTTACCGTTACTATCGAGTTTATATAAATCAAAGTTAGATGCTGCGATAATATCACCAGTATTAAAGTTTCGAACGTTATATGAAAAATTAATACTACATTGAATTTTATATTTTTTTAAGAATTCTTTTAAATAACCGAATCTATTTTCTGATGGAACACCAAAATAGTAATCATCATAATTTGCAATGATAGATGACGTGCTATATTTATTAGTTTCAGCATCAGTAAGAACTGGTGTAAGTGATATACTAGCTATTAAAAGGGCACTTAATAATTTCTTATTAATACTTTTTATTTTCTTAATACTTTATTATTTTTTATTTTTTCTATTTCATTCTTAGCAACTTCAAATACTTCATCCATAGATAAATGTGTTGTATCAATTATTAAGATATTTTTATCTGGATGTTCTTTGATTAAATAAAATGTTTCATCATAACTAAAATTATTTAATGATTGATTCATGAGATAAGTATCACTATTACTTTTTTTTCTTAATCTATTAAGTCTTTCATTACGATCACAATAAAGAAGAATTGATAAATCAAAAAGTAAACCTTGTTTAATTAATGTTTCATATAGTTCTTTAGTATTGCTATTACCATTTTCTAAATATGAAGTTAATAAACCTCCATTTAGAATAATATTTTGATTCTTCATTGTTTTTTGAAAATAAACAAGACTAAGAGTAGAGTAATATGCATTTAAAAAATCAGAATTAATGTTTGAAATATTTTCTTGCATCTTTTCAATTATTTGCTTATTTAAAGGAATAAACTGATTATAAAAATGAGATATTGGTTTATCCATAAATACATAATCATAATAAGCTGATAAGTTTCTTGCTAATGTTGATTTGCCACTGCCATCTAAACCATCAATTGTGATAACCATTATTTCACCACCTAAATGATATTATAGCTTAATCTTTAAGATATTCAATATTTGTTGTAAATGTATGTGAATTTATATATAATAAAGAACTGGTGATTTTATGATTTATCATGAACATTATGGAAATATAGAAAATATTAAAAAAATTTTTAGTATGAAATTTAAAAATGATTTTCCTAATGTAGATTTAATTACAGATGAATTTTTATCAGTTATTGTTAGTGGATACGATGATATGATTGAAATATATGGTAAAGCTAAATCTTTATTATGTCCACAGAAGATGGTCGTTGAAGATTTATATGTTTATATCTTATCAATGAAAATGGTTATTTCAAGTGCTTTTATTAATTATTATGCTGATAGTTATTTTTCTCAATGTAATGCTGAAAATTTTCCCAAAAAAGTACGTGACTTAATATATACAATGATTAATCTTGGTAAATGGGCAACTGAATGTGGTCAAAAAAAATATAGAGAGATTGTAGAAAATTTACCAATAATATCAATTATTATTTCTTATTTATATGCTAATGATATTAATGATTATAGTATATTAGAAAACTTTTTAGTTAACTATGATTATTATTTAAAAAAATTAAATTTATATAGAATAGATTTCGAACATAACGAATTATACCAACTTCCATATGAAGTTATCTTCAATAATGTAGAAGCTTTATTTGAAAAAAATAATAGTGGCATAATAGTTAAATAAATAGCGATTTAGAATTGATAAATGAATTAAAAAATGTTATTCTTATTATACGGAGAGTAAAATGAAAAGTAATAATAAGAAAAAATATATGATAATTAGTTTAGTTTTATTAGGAGTATCAATTATTTATACAATACTTATTAAATATGTTGATGTTAAAGCAATTGGACCTCAAAATACTGAAGTAGGTTTTGCAACTTTAAATAAGTTTGTAAAAGGATTATTACCATATAATGAAACTTTTTATAAAATATCTAAATATGCAGGAGTATTACCATTTGGTTTTGTTGGTGTATATGGTCTAATGGGATTAATAAATTTAATAAAGAGTAAAAGTTTTAAAAAAGTAGATAAAAGATTTTATGTTTTAGCACTATTTTATGTTATCTTTGTAGGTCTTTATATTTTCTTTGAAAATGTTGTTATTAATTATCGACCAGTAATAAAAGATATGGTTATTGAAGCTTCATATCCATCAACCCATACACTTCTTGCAATTTGTTTATGTGGTACATCATTATTAGTTAGTAAAAATTTTATTAAAAATAAAACTCTTAAAATATTATTTGATATAGCAGCTTGGGGATTAATGGTATTAATTGTTGTTACAAGATTAATATCTGGCGTTCATTGGGCTAGTGATATTATTGGTGGCATCATTATATCTCTTACATACTTATCATTCTTTAAGTGTAGTTTATTACATTTATATGAACGTGAATTAACGATAGAATAGTCTATCGTTTTTTGTTATAATGATTTTGGTGTTAGTATGGAATTTTTTAAAAAGTATTATATTTATATTATTCTTTTAGTATTTTCCATTTTTTCAATAGTCTTTGTTTATAATGATTATTTCTTATATAAAACACCTATTCTTAAAATAGATGAAATAATAGAAGAAAAGTATGAATCGAGTATTCATAATGAAGATTATTATAAACAAAAGATTACGGGAACTATTCAAAATGGTAAATTTAAAGGAAAAAAAGTAACCGTAAACAATTTAAGATCTTCTTCAGGTGTTTATGATATTCAAGTTCATAAAAATACGGAACTTATGTTGCAAATATCAAGTGATATGGAAAATATCTCAATTGTTAATGTTAAACGTGATAAATATTTAGTAATTTTATTAGTTTTATTTGTTGATTCTATTATCATTGTTGCTGGTAAAAAAGGTTTAAAAACGATTATAAGTTTATTAATAAATATTTTTGTTTCAGCTTTAACAATTTTAGTATTTAATAAATATTATAATAAATTTAATATGTTGTTAATCTATTTATTTGTATCAATAATATTTATTGTCTTATCTCTTATTATTACCAATAAGAAAAGTAAAAAGAGATTAGCTGCTATTATATCAAGTATTGTTTCTTTATTTATTTCTTTTGGATTTTGTTATTTAATAATAAAAATATATGGTAAAGATTTATATATTTGGTCAATGGAATATATTGAAGTAGTATCTGATTATGAAAATTATTTCTTTGTAAGTATTTTACTTAGTGGTTTAGGCGCTATTATGGATATTGCCATAACGATTTCTTCATCATTAAATGAGTTAATCATTAAGAATAAAAATATCAAGAAAACCAAATTATTAAAATCAGGTAAAGAAATAGGTAAAGATATTGTTGGTACGATGTCTAATGTTATGTTATATACATGTTTTACACCAATAATTCCAATGTTATTTCTTGCTGTTAAGAATAATATGACCATTGGTAATGCCATATCCTATTATGGTGAACTTGAACTTGTAACTGTTTTATGTAGTTGTATAAGTATTGTTTTAGCAATACCTCTATCACTTCTTGTTAGTTCATTTATTTTAACAAAGAGAGGTGATAAAAATGATTAAGATTTTATCAATAATCTTTTTAATTCTTTTACTTTTAGTTGGAAGAGTTAGAGGATTAAAAACTTTTCTTACTTTCTATTTAAGTTTATTTTTAATAATTATCTATTTATTCTTAATGGCACTTGGCTTTGATTCAATTATTGTTTCAATAATTATATGTATTTTATCTAGTGTTGTATCATTATTTTTATTAAATGGTTATAATTTAAAAACAAAAGCTGCTTTTAGATCAATAATGGTTGTTTTAATCTTTATTTTTACTATTACATACTTAATTGGTAGTAATGCTAATATCCAAGGATTTTCTATGGAGTCAATTGAATCAATTGGAGGTTTCTCACATGATATTAATTATGATATGACAAAACTTTTTATTGGTATGTATTTAGTTTGTGCGATTGGTACTATTATTGATACTTCAATATCCATTTCATCGGCCTTAAATGAAGTTTATATTAATAATAAAAAACTTAATCAAAAAGAATTATTTTTATCAGGGATGAATATTGGACGTGATATTTTAGCAACAACAATTAATACACTATTCTTTGCCCTTGTAAGTGCTTTTATAGGTTTCATGATGTGGCATCGTGAAGCTGATATTGAATTTATTATTAATTATTCATCTTTTGTTCAAAGAGTTTTTGAATTATTTATTGCTTTTATTGGTTCAATATTAGTTATTCCAATATCATCATTTATTAGTTCTAAAATGTTATTAACGGAGGAAAAATAATGGATTATATTATTAGAAAAAGTACTGAAACTGATATGCATGATTTAGCAACATTAGTAGCAACAGTATGGAATGAAACATATAAAGGAATTGTTCCCGATGATTATCTAGATAATATGTATAAAAATGTTGATAATATGGCAACAAGATACCGAGAAAACAATAAAGTTACTAAAGATATCTATGAATATTTATTATTTATTGATAATGAATTAAGTGGCTTTATGCGATTTGGTAAAAGTGAAACAGAACCTAATATGGGAGAAATATATGCTTTATATGTTTTAGCAAAATATCACAAAAAAGGTTTTGGTAAAATATTAGTTAATTTGGCTATCAAAGAATTAAAGAAAATGGGATTTGATAAAATGATAATCGCATGTCTTGTTGGTAATCCTACTAATGAATTCTATAAACATATTGGTGGTAAATACTATAAAGAAGGTTTATTTAAAAAATTAAATATAAAAGAAAATATTTATCTATTTGAAGATATAAAGGAGTTAAAATGAAAATTTTTATTTATTATAGTTTATCAGGTAATGGTGATAAAATTGCAAATGATCTTATGCAAAAAGGTATTGATATAAGAAAGGTGTTATTAGAAAAAGATATGCCTAAAAGTAAGGCAGGTAGTCTTTTAAAAGGTGGCTTTTTAGCAAGTATTAATTATAAGAGTAAACTAAAAGATTTTAATGATAATATTGATAGTTATGATGAAGTTATTATTGGTTCTCCTATTTGGAATAGTAGACTATCATCTCCTATTAATACAGTATTATCGAAATTAGATTTAACTAATAAGAAAGTTACTTTTATTCTTTATAGTGCAAGTGGTAAAGATAATAAAGCTATGGAAAAAATTAAAAAGATTTATCCAGAAGCAAATATTATTAATTTATGTGAACCATTAAAAAATGATTTTAGTGATAAATTAAGTAATATCTAACTTTACAATTAATAGTAAATAGAAAGTTTTTATACTTTCTATTTTATTTTATTAAGAATATTCCTATGTTAGAATGATAATAGAGGATAGAATATGATAATAAGAATCGTTATATTAACAATTTTATTAATCTTTTTATTGTGTTTAGTTAGAAGAAATACTAAATCTTTAACTAAAAGTGTTTTTATTGTCTTTGCAATTTTATTAGTACCAGCAATGATTAAGTATTTCTTAAATGATTATTATGATTATAGTAACTTAGAAATAAAAATAGATGAAGTTAATGAAAAATTAAAAACTATTAATCAGTCTCTTAAAGAAACAATGGAGAGAAAAGAAAAGATTGATTATTATCTAGATAAATATGATTATCATGAATTAGAATCGAAAAAAGAAGAATATATTAAAGAAAAAAATCATTTAGATAATATTTATTCTGAAAAAGAAAATGTATTATCATTAAAGAGCAATACATATAATGAATTATTATTAGAATATGATTCTTTAATTAAAAATAAATATATGCTTCAAGGTTTTATGACATATAATCAATTTCCAGATTATCCTAATGGTTGTGAAGCCGTATCATTATATATGATTTTAAAATATTATAAAGTAAATGTTAATATCGATGATCTTGTAGATAAATTAGCAAAAGGAGATGCGCCACATTTAGAGAATGGTATGTTAAGAGGAGCTGATCCTGAAATTGAATATGTTGGTAATCCTCGTGAAACTAATGGTAAAGGATATGGTGTCTATACAGGTCCAATAATTGAACTCGCTAACAAATATAAAAAAGGAATGAAAGACTTAACAGGAACAAGTCTTTATGAAATATTAAAAATTGTTAAGACTGGTAAACCCGTTCAAGTATGGGCATCAGTTGGTATGAAGAATACAAGAGTATGTATTAGTTGGTTAACAAATAAAAATAGAAGAGTAAGTTGGATGTGTGGCTTACATAGTCTAGTTATCATTGGCTTTACCGGTGATAAAGTTATTACATCAGATCCATATACAGGTAAGATTGAATATTATAATCGTACTAGATTTGAAAAGATGTTTAATCAATATGGAAAGAGGGCGGTTTATTATGAAGAATAAAACATTTGATTTTGTTATTATTGTTTTTGTTGCTATTGTAATAAACGTTGTAGCTTTATTTCCAGAATTAAATAAATATTTAAAATATCAAATGGATTTAGAATTGTATCAAGATACAAGTGTGTTATTAAATGATAAAGCTTATGAAGATGAATTATTATTAGGAGAATTACACGAAGAAGAAATAAAAAATAAAATAATAATTGAGTTATCTGATGAAGTAGAAGATCTCGTTAATAAAATAAGAAATCGTTATAATGATATTGAAAACCAAAATAATGAAATATCTGATTTAAATAAAAAAATAACTAGTCAAACCAAAACGAATAATAGTATTAAAGAACTATTTGAGTAACCCTTGATTTATTTCCTGTTATTTATATAATAAATTTTATAAACTTATCTTGAAAAAGGAGATTTTATGAATCAAGAAAGAATAGGTAAATTTATTGCTAAAAAAAGAAAAGATAAGAAATTAACACAAAGTGAATTAGCAGAGAAACTTAATGTATCTGATAAAACAGTTGGTAATTGGGAAAATGGAAGAAATATGCCAGATTTATCATTATTTAAACCATTATGTGATGAACTGGGAATAAGTATTAACGAATTATTAAGTGGAGAAGAGATAAAGAAAGCAGATTATCAAGAAAGATTAGAAGAAAATATTGTTAATACTATAGATTATTCAACAAAGAAGATAAATAAATATGGTAATACGATAGGTTTATTACTTGTTATTTTTGGACTTTTTATTTCAATGTCTGCCATTATGATTTTTCCTAGTGAAAGTAGTTGGAGTGGCTTTTATTCTGTCTTTGGAATTATTATCTTTGTAATTGGTATATCGAAGTTAACAAATAAAATGAAATATAGTAAAAGATTATTATTAATCTTTACAATTTTTATTGGCGTAATTGGTATTATGTTTTTAATGGATTATATTAACGTTAAAAATAATAATCAAGCTCCAATGTTTAGAGGCGATACAACATATTTAGAAAACATAACAATTTATGATACACCATTTTATGATGTTGTCCTTTGTGAAAAAGGTACTATTTATGAACAATATAATATTGTAAAAAACAATAAGATAAACTTTGAAAATGTTTATGAATATTGTTTAGTTAATAAAATACAAAGATTTAGAAAAATAATAAATGATAATTATGAAAAAATTAATGGTATTAGAATTGCTAAAATGACTGATAGAGTAGATAGTGAACACAGTTACGCTACAACTTTTCAAAAAGGATATTATGAAGTATATAAAGATATTCATAATGAAGCTGATATTAAAACAATTATTCAAACTTTGAAAAGATGTAATTATCCACATATTACTAATCTTCCTGGTTATAGTTATTTATTTCAATTATTTGTTGATGATAATGTAATTCTTGAATTTGATTTTGGTTCTCTTTATACTGATACAGAGAGTATATATATTAGTTTCACAGAAAAAGATCAAGATATTTTAAAGAGTTTTATTAATTAAGTAGGTTTATCCTACTTTTTTTGATAAAATAAAGTTAAGGAGTTAATATGATTTTAGTAAGTATCGCTAATAAAGATGAATGGAAAAGTACCAAAGAGTATTATCAAGATATAAGTATTAATAATTATCCGTTTGGAGAATATTTTATAAAAGATATTAATAATCATGAAGTATTATTCTTTTATACAGGTGTTCGTAAAACAAATGCATCAGCATCTACTCAATATATGATTGATCATTTTGATATTGATAAAATTATTGTTATTGGTACATGTTGTGGAATCTCAAAAGATGTTAATATCTATGATCTTGTTATTCCAAATCTTGCTGTTCAAACAGATTGTACAGTAAGAGAAATTGAACCATTAATAAGAGAAAAGTATAATGTTAGTATTAATGTTAAAGAATTACCTTTTCCATATAAGAAAGGTACTATTGCAACGCAAGATAAACCAATTGTTATGGAAGAAGATTATAATTATTTAATTAAAAATAATATAACGGTTTGTGATACAGAAGCAGCTAGTATTTCCTATATCGCCAAAATAAATAATATCGATGTTTTAATAATAAAAGGTGTTAGTGATACAATCGTTAATAAAAAAGATATTAATATTTCTTATCAAGAACAATATGAAATATTTGTTAAAAACATTCCAATAGTTATGAATAAAATATTAAATAATTTAGAAAGGATTATAAAATGAAAATAATTTATATGCATCATGCTGAACGAAATATTACAAAGAATCATAATGATAAAGATTTAAGACAACTTGAAGATATTACAGAAAGAGGAATACATGAAGCGGAAATAGTTCGTGATCGACTTAAAGATCAAAAAATAGATGCTATTGTATCATCACCATATCTTCGTTGTATGCACACTGCTGAAATCATAAATGAATATCATAATTTAGAAATAGTAGAAGACGCTCGTTTCAATGAAAAAAGATTAGAAGAAGAATGGAAATCATTTTTAGAAAGAAATATGGCTGCAATTGATGATATATATCATAAATATTCTGATGATAGTACAATTATTTGTGTAACAAGTGGTATTAATTTATCAGCCTTTGTTCATTACTTTTATGATATTCCACCATCTAATTATGCTCCTTGGTGCCAAGCTAATGGTATTTCCCCTGTTAACTTTACCAAAGGTAAAAAAATGATTGATTAGTAATTTATATCAAATATTGTAGAAAATAAGATTTTTATCTTATTTTTTTGTATAATAAATTTAGTGATATTATGGATATAGAAAAAAGTATTTTTACAAGATGTAATATAAATATTAAAAAGTTATTAGATTATGGTTTTGTTAAAGAAAATGATTATTATAAATATCAAAAGAAATTCTTAAATGCTGATTTTCTAGCAGAAATAATTATTAAAGATAATAATGTTTCTGGTAATGTATATGATTTAGTTAGTAATTGTTTATATACAAATATAAGATTAGAAGTTGATAATGGTTTTATAAATAGTGTTCGAAATAGTTATAAAGATATTTTAATTGATATTAAAAATAATTGTTTTGATAATTTATATTTTAAGTATCAACAAACTAATCGTATTGTTAATTATATTATTTCAAAGTATTCTGATTATCCTGAATTTCCTTGGGATGACTGTAATGGCATATTTAGAAATAAAAGAAATAATAAATGGTATGCTTTAATTATGCTTATTAATAAAAATAAAATTGATAATATTAATAAAGAGATTGAAGTAATAAATCTAAAATTAAATGAAGAAGAGATAAAAGATTTAATTAAAAAAGAAGGTTATTATCAAGCTTATCATATGAATAAAAAGATGTGGATTACTATAAGTTTAGATGATACTTTAACGGATAAAGAAATAATAAAATGTATTGATAAATCATATGAAATAATAAAAAGTAAGAGGTGAATTATGGAAAAGAATGT
>CAMJWT010000017.1:0-37098 GCA_946409545.1 uncultured Clostridia bacterium
GTGTTAATCAAGTTGTATACTTTACACAATAAAAAAGAAGTACTATTTAGTACTTCCTTTTGATAATTCATTTAATTTAGTATCATAATATGCTGCTTTAGCAAGTAGCTTAACAGCTTCATGAGGAATTCTAACTCTATCAAAACATAAAGCCGCACTTGGAAACCCCATATCTAAGTACATTGTTTGATCAGAGTTACCATGCATACAAAAGATACGATTTCGATGAGGATATCTTCCACCATTAAATCCATGGAATAATAATTCGATATCAAAATCATTCTCTCCATAATAGGCACATCTTTCTACTGTAACATTTGAATATGTAAATGGTAAATCATATTGTTTTAAACACAAATCAACTAGATGATTAATCTTCCTTTTATTCTCTTCTTTCATAATAACACCTAAAATGGTAAATTCATATTACCATTTGCAAATCCTTTCATCATTTTTTTGTATTCACCAAATTGTTCTAATAACTTATTTACTTCTTGAACACTACGACCTGATCCTTTTGCAATACGTTGTTTTCTAGATGCTTTTATAATATCAGGGTTTCGTCTTTCCTTGGTTGTCATTGATAAAACTATTGCTTCTATATGATTGATATCTTTTTGATCTATTTGTACATTAGATAATCCCATCTTCTTAGCTCCAGGGATTAATTTGATTAAGTTCTCAAGTGGTCCTAATTTTTTAATTTGTTTCATTTGTTTTAAGAAGTCATCTAAATCATAATTACCTTTTTGCATTTTCTTAATTGTATCTTTAGCTTCTTCTTCAGAAATAATTTCATTTGTCTTTTCAACAAGTGATACAATATCGCCCATTCCTAAGATACGATCAGCCATACGATGAGGATCAAAGGAATCAAGTCCATCCATCTTTTCTGATACACCAATGAATTTAATAGGGACATTCGTTAAATGTCTTACAGATAAAGCTACACCACCGCGAGTATCACCATCAAGTTTTGTAAGGATAACACCTGTTAAATCTAATTTATCATTGAAACCTGTAATAACATTAATAGCATCTTGTCCCATCATAGAGTCAATAACTAATAATATTTCTTGTGGATT
The DNA here is from genome assembly GCA_946409545.1 of uncultured Clostridia bacterium. Classification (GTDB taxonomy): domain Bacteria; phylum Bacillota_I; class Bacilli_A; order RF39; family UBA660; genus RUG12783. The sequence continues at coordinate 1,086 of CAMJWT010000017.1, forward strand.
AACTTTATTTTTTATATTATTTAATTCATCCATCAAGGTTTCATCAATATGAAGTCGTCCTGCTGTATCAATTAAAACATAGTCATAATTATTTTCTTTAGCATAACTAATGGCATTTGTTGCAATAAGAACGGGATCTTTTTTACCTTCTTCATACACTGGTATATTTAACTCTTTACCAATGGTTATTAATTGATCAATTGCAGCTGGTCTATAAATATCACACGCAACTAAAAGTGGTTTTTTAGCATGTTTCTTTCTTAAGAAGTTAGCTAACTTTCCACATGTTGTCGTTTTACCACTACCTTGAAGACCAACCATCATCGTAATTGCTGGATGACCTGATAAATTAATATAACTAGCTTCTCCACCTAATAATTCAACTAATTCATCATTAACAATCTTAACAAATACTTCTCCAGGTTTAAGGCTTTTAGCTACCTCTTCACCTAAAGCTTTTTCTTTAACATTATTGGTAAACTCTTTAACAACTTTATAGTTAACATCGGCTTCTAATAAAGCAAGTCTTACTTCTCTTACCATTTCACTAATATTGTCTTCAGTGATTTTACCATATCCTTTTATTTTATGTAATATTCCATCTAATCTATCTTGTAAACCTTCAAACATATTGCCTCCAATTACTATTATAACATAAAGAAAAAAGAAGTAAATTATTTTACTTCTTCATTTTCATTTGAAACAACTGGTTCAACACCAATAATAGTATCTTCTTTTACAGGTTCTTGTACTTGCTCTACTTGTACTTGTTCTATAGGAGCAGCTGGCTCATTAGTAACAGGTACATCATCAATAACTTCCGTCTTTTCTAATTTAGCTTGTTTCTTTTTCTTCTTTTTATTAAGAATTATTATGATAACAATAGTTAATATTAATAGACCTGAAAAGAAAATAATATAACAAATTAAAGGGTTAACACCTTCTTTTGGTTTAATAATATTAAATGTATATGACTTTGTACCATCATCATCAGTAACACGTAAAATAACGGTACTTCCATCATCCAAATTACTATTATTTAATTCTTGAACTTTGATTCCATCTGTAGGGAAAACAACAAATTCTAATTTTGTATCTTCATCACGAAGATGAATATCATATTCCATTTTATCTTTAGCAAAATCAATTTGATAATTAACAACTTCAATTTTTTCTAAAACAATTTTACTTTCTTCTTCAGATAAACGGAAAATACGAATAGTATAATCTTGTTTAGTATTATTTTCACTTGTTACTGTTATAATAACAGGTTCATTTTGCCCACTAACTAAATCAATATCTTCATATTCAACTTTAGACGCATTATTAGTAGCGATTGTTTCAATATGACTCTTCGTTTCATTATAACGAACTTTTACTTCATACTCATATACATTAGCTTTTAGTTCAACAGGAACTCCATTTACAACTAATTTAGATAATGTTGCATCATTACTACGATTATCTTCACGAGTTACTTTAATCGTATAATCAACAGTATCGCCACTTTCAGCTTGAACACGAACGATGATAATATTTTCACCATAATCTAGTTCTACTTCTCTTGGTCCATAATTCTCTACAAATGTTGCTTTCGCATCATTCGTTGTAGCTTGAACTTTTAATACTTTAACATCAGCTTTAACTTTAATACCTTCATATGTTAAAACACCATTTTTATATTCTAATTCTTTTATTTTCGTTGAACCATTATATAATTCTAATGTTTTTAAACTATTATCCGTATTTTTAGGAAGCTCATATTTAATTGTTAAACGATAATTATTTTCATTACCACTTTCACTTGTTACAGAAATTGTAAATGTTTGTTCCCCAACAGTAAGATTTTTCTCACCTGGAACATTTACTTGAGCCTTTTCATCTTCAGCCTTAGCTTCAATATTTACTTTATTGGTATTAACTGTAACTTTATATTCTTTTTTATCTTTATTAAAATCATCTATCTTTTTTCCATTAATTGATATACTTGAAAGATAGGCATTATCAGACTTAACATCACTAACCTTAATAGCCTTTGTAACGCTTGGTGGTTCTGCTCCAGTAATATTAGATAAAACTAATTTAAAATCACCAGCTTCTTTCGGTGTGAAAGAAAGCGTTGCTAAAGTTGTTGATTCACTACCTTCTTTAGTGAAAGTATGAACACCTCCACTTTCAACATGTGACCATAGAGGAATAACGTTAACTTCAAAAGTATTACTTATATTAAATGATACTTCAGTAACATCTTCGATTGTTGAAAGTTTAACTTTACAATCAACTTTATCATTAACTTTAGCTTCGCTTGGACACTCAATTGATAACTCTTGAGCATAAACATTAATCGATAGAAGTAATATTGAAATAAACAGTATTACTTTTTTCATTAATTACCACTCCATTCATGAACAACATCAACGTTATCACTATTTGGAGTTGGATTTGGCATATCAACTTTTATAATTATAGGAACTTTAAACGCAGTTCCGAAAGCCAAACAGTAACCTGGTTGTAAACCTTTTTGTTTTTCAACAATTTCTTCCGTAATATATGGAACCATTCGTGTAATATATTCAATATCACGTGGATGGGTTGTTTTAAATACTAAGAAATTAGCACACTGTGCCATAACGGTTTCAGATAATTCAACTGGTCTTTGAGAAATAAGGGTAATAAGTACACCATATTTACGACCTTCTTTACTGATACGGTCAAAGATATTGTATCCTAAAAGAGGAATATCTTCACCAGTTTTAATATATCTATGTGCTTCTTCTACAATTAGGTTAAATGGAACACTACCTCTATTTGGAAGCGCTTTAGCATATTCAAAGAACATACGGCATAAAATCTTAACAATTGTTTTAGCCATCATATCATCAACATCTTCAATATTGATATTAACAATTTGATTCTTATGTCCATTATTAATTAGTAATCCTGCTAAATATTCAGAAATATTACAGAATGTTGGATAATTAAAGAATTGAGCTTCATCACTAATAGCAAGTGAATGTAATTTAACTTTAATTGTAATAGCATCACTATATGTTTGTGGGTTATTTAACCAGTTTTCTGAAATAAGAGCAAAAGCAAGAGCTCTTTCCATATCTCTTAAAGTAAACAAGTTATAATCATTTGTTTCAAAATCATCAAGTTCTGGATCAATTAAACTAGCTAAATAGTTATTCATTAAGATACTTTCAGTAAAGATACCATTAGCATCGATATGGAAACAATCTCTAAATTTTCTTGTATAACCAGCACCTTGTAAAACCGCTTCCATATTAAGTTCATTAGTTGTACAAGTATTGAAAATATTAAATACATTATTTCTCTTTGTAGTTGGTAAATCATTAGAATACAAAATACTCATCATAGCTTTAGCCATAATATGATTTTGATACCTTCTACTCATATCATCTGATAAAGAGAAAATATGTGATAGTTTAATCATTCTTTCAATTAATGTTAATTGATTAGAAGTTGTTGCATTAAGAAGAAGAGCTAAATCATCAACACTTAATAACCATACCGGGATATTTAATTTTTCATATGGATAACGCATATTCGTTGTAATAACTTTAAAATTATAATTTGGATTAATTTGTGACAAGTTACTAAATGAACTAATATATTCACCATTGTTATCAAACATTATAAAACTTGCTTTATATGGCATAAAGTTAGGTGTAGTGAATACACTTTGTAATAATTTAGTAGTACCAAAAGATTTACCACAACCAGAGTTACCTAAGATTGTTAAATGGTTACTAAATAATCCATTGATACTCATATAGACACGTCTATTATCATAGAATGGACTAACACCTATTGTCATATTTCCTGGTGCATCTTCACCTGTAATCAAAGTTGTTTCTTCAGGTTTTAGTAAACGCATCTTAGCATTAATACCTGGTTTAGCGATTACACCACTATGAAACTTACCATCAATTATTTCACCTAAGAAACGAACATCGATGATATCATCTTTGATATATTCTACTTCTCCTATTACTACTCTGTCTCCATCAACTAGCACTATATGCATATTCATTAAATTAGTACCATTAGCCTTTGCCTCTGGTGTTAATTTAATACTTACCCCCCGATCACTTATCAATGTAATATGATCAAACATAATTCCTCCATTTACAAGAGATTCTCTAATTCTTTTTTTATTTTTGCATTACTCTCTATTTTAATTATATCATTTATTGTCATTTTTTTACTATAAAGTTTTAGTTTTTTTTCAAAAAAGTTTAGTTTTTCATTAATTATCTTTATTTGATTAAATATAGCGTTACGACTTGTACCATATTTTTCCCCTATTTCACCATAAGATAAATTATTAAAATAGTAATCTTTAAAATATAATTGTTGTTTATCCGTTAATAAACATCCATATAAATCAAATAAATCATTTAAATAAACAAAATCTTTCATTACATCATATCCTTAAATAATCCATAAATATAGTTTTCAATATCAAATGGTCTTAAATCGTTAATACCTTCTCCTAAACCAATATATTTAACAGGAATACCTACTTCTTCTTTAATAGCAAGAACAATACCACCTTTAGCAGTACCATCCATCTTTGATAAAACAATACCCGTGATATTTGTTATTTCTTTAAAGTGAACCGCTTGACTAATACCATTTTGACCAGTAGTTGCATCAAGAACTAATAACGTTTCATGAGGAGCTCCTTCTACTAAGTTATTAATAACTTTATTAATTTTTTCAAGTTCATGCATTAAATTAACTTTATTTTGAAGACGTCCTGCTGTATCAATTAAAACAACATCAACACCTTCACTCTTAGCTTTTTCAAGACCTTCATAAACAACACTAGCTGGATCACTACCTTCATCTTTAGAATAGAATAAAGTATTAGCTCTCTTGCTCCATTCCTCTAATTGATTAATAGCTCCTGCCCTAAAAGTATCAGCAGCAATCATCATTACTTTTTTTCCTTCAAGAACTAGTTTATTAGCAAGTTTACCAATCGTTGTTGTTTTACCAGTTCCATTAACACCAACAAATAAAATAACCGTCATTCCATCTGGATTATAATTAATCTTACTACTAATGATATTGTTATCAACATAAATAACAAATAGTTCATCAACAATAACTTCTTTTAAGAACTCTGTATCTTCTATCTTTTCATGACGAACACGATCTCTTAATCTATCCATAAAATTCATAACCGTATTAACACCAATATCGGCCATAATAAGAATTTCTTCAAGTTCATCAAAATAATCTTCTGTAATTTTATGATATTTATTAGTTAAGTTAGCAAGACGAGATACAAATGATTCTCTTGATTTACTTAATCCTTTTTCATAAACTTTAACTTCTTCTTTTCGCTCTTCTACTTCAATTTTTTCTTCTTCTGTTAAGTTTTCTTCTTTTTCTTTATCTTTTTTAAACAAATTTTTAATACTACTAAATAATCCCATAAATCCTCCTTAATAAATTATATCGAAATAATCATTTTTTATCAATAAAAAGAGACATCTATTAGATGTCTCTATCTATCCTGTTTCATTAATATCAAGAATTGATAATACCTTCTTATCATTATTTAATTCTTTAATATTTATTACTGCTCCAACACCAACTACTTTACCACCTTGAGATTCAATAGCAACTTTAATAGCATTTATGGTATTACCTGTTGCATAAATATCATCAAGAATGAAGCATCTTTTCTTTAAATAACTCTCACCACCAATAAGTTTTGGAAGTTCAAGAATATCTTTTCCATATTCTTTCTCATAATCAAAGGAACATTCAACAGTTGAAGGCGGAAGTTTTCCTTTCTTTCTTACTGGAATACAACCAATACCTAGTTCTTTAGCAACAGCTGAACCAAATAAAAATCCACGAGCTTCGGGAGCAATAATATAATTTAACTTTTTACTTTTTAACTTTGAAACAAAATAATCAATAATTTCCGTTAAATTATCTCTATCCATAATTAAAGGATTAATATCAATAAACTCAATACCCTTCTTTGGAAAGTCCATTTCTGTACGAATCTTTAATTCACTCTTCAAGACATTTTTAATTATTCTCATAAAACCTCCTATTTTTTATAAATATCTTTAATATATTTAATTAATACATCCTTATCATTCTCTAGCTCATTATCAAGAATCTTATCCGTTATATCATTATAAATCTTTCCGATAATGGCTCCTGGTTTAACATTTAATATTTTACAAATATCTTTAGCATTAACACAAATATCATCTTTTTCTTTAATAGGTAACTTACCATATTCTAAAGTAATATCTTGTTTCGATAATCCTTTATTAATACCCGCAAGAATATTAACATAAAGTCCATACTTATATAATACATGATGATCTAAATTATCAAGTTCATATACTTCGTTTACTTTTTTAATTAATTCTTTTTCAGAACTAGTAAAAGCATAATTAGGGTTATTAATCATTGCCCAAATACCAACTAAATCGCTATAATCTTTAACTCTTGAAAAATCAAGTTCTAATTCTTTATCAAGTTCAAATGATTTTAATAGTTCAATTCCATTACTTGCTTCACTACTTCCAAAGATCTTATCTAGTTCTCTTTTCTTTCGATTATATGATATATTTTTTAATAAACTTTTATTTTTGTTAATAGCATTTACAACATCTGTTGATAAGCTACATTTAAGTAATGTTGCAAAACGAATGGCTCTTAATATTCTTAAACTATCATCTTTAAAAGATTTATCTGCATCTAGAATAGATTTTAAAACTTTTTTATATAAATCTTCCATTCCATCAAGTAAATCAACAATATTACCATCTTTATCAATACATATTGTATTAATTGTAAAGTCACGTCTTAATAAATCAGTTTTTAAATCATTAACATATGTTATTTCACTTGGATGACGATTATCAATATATTCTAAATCTTTACGATAAGTTGTTATTTCAAAACGGTTATTCTTGTAATACAAAGTTACAGAACCATAATTATTTTTATTAATATCAATATCTGGAAAAATATTTTTTAATTCCATTGGTGTGGCATTAGTTGTAATATCAACATCGTTAGAATCTATTTCAAGAAGCATATCACGAACAAAGCCACCAACAATATATGCTTCATAACCATAATTATAAATAATATTTAAAACTTCTAAAGCAATTTCTTTCATTTTACCTCTACTTTCATTATATAAAAATTAAATCTTTTATTCAACAAATAGGCCATAAAAAAGATGATAAAAATTCTTATCATCTTTTATTCTTTATCCATAACAATAGATATAATATCTTCAATCTTTCTTCCCGTTAAATCCATATATTCATCTAAATATGTGGATACTTTAAGAGCTATAAAACGATTACGTAGATTACTTTCTCTTGTAATATAAGCTTCATCATGAGAATCAATATAATCATGAAGATAACTTAAAGCATCTTCAAAACTATCATATTTTTTTATAGCAACTTCCATATAATCTTTTAAAATACTACTAATACCTGCATCAAGTTTAATAACAGATTGATAAGCTTTTTCTAAATATTCATGAATATTAATATTATATTTAGAAACCATATCTAAAAAATCTTTACGGAAATTAGAATTACATATCTCATTACGACAATCTTCAAATCTCGTTAAATATTCACAATTACCACTGTTAATATAATTTTCGATATTTGAAAGAGTATAATTACTATCTTTCTTTCTTAACATTGTAGCAATCATACTTTGTAACATCTTCTTAACTTTATCTTCATTATATTTTTTATTTTTAGTATTAACCATCATTTCATAATGAGATAAAAATCTATTAAGACTATAATCTTTAGCTTGTGATTCAACAATTAACTTGCTAACAAACATATAATCATTATATGTACTAGAATCTTTATAATTAATTTTCTTGTTATCATTAACATAGATAAAATCAGTACTAAATTTATCTAAATTTTCATGAGAAACAAAAGTTTTAGCATAATAATCAATTACAAAATGATAGAAGTCTTTAACATTAACTTTATCTAATCCTTCTAAACCATTCTTTTTATAAGCTTCAACTAAATATAACATTATATAGTTTGCGACAACACCATTGTATGTTATAGCGCCATCACTTGCTAAAGCAATACCATTTGAAACATAAGCAAAAGCATTGGGATTAATTAAGTTCTTTCCAATATTTTTGTTCTTTTTAATAAACTCCATTAATAAATTTAAATCTTCTTTATTAATTAATCTAATGATAAAATCATCATTTCGTATTTTAGATGCAATTTTAGCATCATAAGTAATTTTATTATCATCTAAAAAATCTAAAACAGTATTAACACCAGTTTCAATATATTTATAGTTAAATGGAAGATATATCTTTATATGAGATGTTTTACTATTAGCCTTAAAATCACTTGATACAAAGCGACAATAGAAAGGCTCTATAAGCGCAAATACATTTTTTCTCTTTTTATTTATAAGATTCTTAAAAAGATCCTTTAAAGATACTTTTCTATCTTCTTTACTTACACCATAATTAACTACCATATGATAAATGGTATTATATAAACCACTAGAAGGTTTAGATAAAAACATTGTTAACTTTGTTTTTTTATATAATCGATTAATAACTTCAACTATTTCCCCTAAAATAACATCTCCATCATTATGATTATGCATCTTTCTCTCCTTTTACAAGAGGTACTTTTAAAGTATCTTGAAGATTAAAATCAGTTGCTGTTAAAACATCAAGATCTTCTTCACCCGCTTCCATTTTATCTATTTCTTTTAATTCATCGTCTTCATAGTCCATTTGATCTAATAAATTTAATTCATCTTTCATACTATCACCTACTATATAAGTATAACAAAAAAAGAAAAAAGAAAAAAGAAGTTTTTACACTTCTTCTTCCTTTTTTAATAACCTATCTAATATTTTATATTTTTCATCAAAATAATTGAATAAAATCTTAATTGCACCAATAATTGGAGCTGCTAAAATCATACCAACGATACCAAAGAAGTATTCAAAGATAATTAAAGCTACAACAATAATGATAGGATTAATATCTGTTGCTTTTCCAAGAATCCAAGGATTAATAATATTTCCTTCAACCGCTTGAACAAGAAGTATCGTTATTAAACATATTAAACCACATAATGGACTTATTGAGAAACCAACAATAATTGTGGGAATACCACCAATAAATGGTCCAAAATATGGAATAATATTTGTTATACCACAAAATACTGCAAATAATAATGGACTACTAATACCACTTATTAATAAACCAACTAAGGTAAAGATTGTTACAATAATCGAACTAATTAAAGTACCATTAACATAACGTCTTGTCATTTCACCAATCTTTCCTAAAAGAATTAAGACTTCACTACGATGTTTTTTAGGAATATTATTATTAAATTTAGTTGAATATTTATCATAACTAAGAGAGATATAGAAGGCAATAATTAAACTTAAACCTACAGTAACTCCACTTGATAAAATACTTGTAATAACATTAACAACACCAGAAAGTCCATTACTTGTAAATTCTGTTACAAACTTTTCAATTTGAGCATTAATATCTAATTGAATAGAATTGATATCAATGGCATTATTATCAAAACGTTTAAAAATACTAGAAATAAACTCTTTAATTTTAGATAAATAATTTGGTAATTGACCAATTAATTCTTTTAACTGATTAATAAACTCTGGAACAACTAAAACAATTATAATAACCATCACAACTAATAAGGCAAAATAAACAATTGTTGTACCAAGAGGCCTTTTGATTTTCTTTTTTTCTAAATATTTGATTAATGGTTCGACAAGCCATGATAACATCCATCCAATAAATAGTGGAAGCATAAGTCTTAATATTGTAAGAATAATACTAAGAATTTGGGTCTTTTCAATAATAATAAATCCAAAAATGATAAAAGATAAGATTAAAGCAATAACTAAAAATTTAGTTACTACTCGACCATTTTTAATTAAACCATTTAATTCACTATAGTCAATTTTTTCTTCATTCTTATTATAATCTTTCATAATTCACCTACTTTATAAACATTGCATCACCGAAAGAAAAGAAACGATATTTTTCTTTAACAGCAATATTATATGCATTAAGAATTTTTTCACGAGATGCAAAAGCACTAACTAACATTACTAAAGTACTCTTTGGTAAATGGAAATTAGTAATAAGTCCATCTATCGCTTTAAACTTAAATCCTGGATAAATAAAGATTTCCGTATCACCAACCATTGGTACAAATTCGTTATTATTTTGCATAACGGTTTCAAGGGTTCTAACACTTGTTGTTCCAACAGCAATAATTCTTCCACCATTTTTACGAATATTATTTAATGTATCAGCTGCTTCTTTCGTTAAAATAAAATGTTCACTATGCATCTTATGATTTTTAACATCATCAACCATAACAGGTCTAAATGTACCTAATCCAACATGTAATGTTACATGGACTATTTTGATACCCTTATCTTCAATTTTTTTTAATAATTCTTTCGTAAAATGTAAGCCCGCTGTTGGAGCAGCAGCACTACCATAATCTTTAGCATAAACCGTCTGATAACGATCTTTGTCTTCAAGTTTTTCATGAATATAAGGAGGTAGTGGCATACTTCCTAGAGCATCTAATATTTCCATTAAAATGCCATTATATATTAGTTTAACAATCGTTACACCTTCATCACGAATTTCTACTACTTCAGCTTTTAACTTACCATCACCAAAAGAAATAATTGTACCTATCTTTAATCTCTTTTGTGGTTTAGCAAGACATTCCCATTTATCTTCTAATTCTTTTAATAGCAATAATTCAATTATAGCTCCAGTATCAACTTTTTCCCCAATAATTCTTGCAGGGATAACTTTCGTATCATTAATAACTAAAGCGTCCCCTGGATTTAAATAATCAATAATATCATAAAACTTTTTATGAGTAACTTCCCCTGTTTCTCTATCTAATACAAGTAGTCTTGATTCATCTCTTTTAGATAAAGGCGTTTGTGCGATTAACTCACTAGGAAGTTCATAATCAAAATCATCTGTTTTCATATTTCACCTAAAACAAACTTTCTTGATAATTAGTTTCATGATAACTAATACCTAAGTGATCATAAGCTTTCTTCGTAACAACACGACCACGAAGCGTTCGTTTAATATAACCTTCTTGTAAAAGGAAAGGTTCATAAACATCTTCAATCGTACTTATTTCTTCACCAATAGAGCTTGCAATTGTCTCAATGCCTACAGGACCACCATTAAATTTTTCAATAATAGCACGTAAAAATTGATGATCAGTTTCATCAAGTCCGGCATTATCAACTTTAAGTCTACCTAAAGCTTTATTAGTAATATCAATATCAATTACTTCTAATCCATCAACAAGGGCAAAATCACGAACTCTTTTAAATAATCTATTAGCAATTCTTGGTGTTCCTCTACTTCGTTTAGCGAGTTCGGTACTAGCATCATCATCAATAGGCATCTCAAGAACTCTACTTGTTCTTTCAATAATTTGTTTTAATTCATCTTCTGTATAATACTTTAGTTTACAAGTAATACCAAAACGATCTCTAAGTGGACTTGTAAGATCACCTGCTCTTGTGGTTGCCCCAACTAAAGTAAATGGTGGTAAATCAATCTTAATACTTCTTGTATTAGAATCACTACCAACAATAATATCTAAAGTAAAATCTTCCATTGCTGGATATAATATTTCTTCAATAAATCTTGGCATACGATGAATTTCATCAATAAACAAGACATCTCCTGGTTCAAGAGTTGATAAAATCGCTGCTAAGTCACCACTTTTTTCAATAGAAGGACCAGAAGCTGTTTTAATATTACTACCAAGTTCATTGGCAATAATAAAAGCAAGCGTTGTTTTACCAAGTCCTGGAGGTCCATATAATAAAACATGGTCTAATGGTTCATTTCGAAGTTTGGCAGCTTTAATAAAGATATCAATATTTTCTTTTACTTCTGATTGACCAACATACTCGGATAAATATGATGGTCTAATAGACATATCATTATCAATATCTTGTTTTTTTGTATCTAATATTTCTTTATCCATAATCCTCCTATCTAACAAGTAAACGCAAAGCTTCTTTTACTTGATCTTCAATCTTTAATTCTTTATTAACATTAGGAATTACACTTTTTATTTCTTTATCTTTATAACCTAATCCTTTTAAGACTTCAATTAACTCATCACTAACATCAATGGTACTACCTGTATCAACAATATCTATTTTACCTTTTAAATCTAGAATCATTTGTTTAGCTAGTTTATCACCAATCTTAGGAAATTTTTTTAAATATAAAATATTTTCACGATTAATAGCATCACTAATTCCAGAGATACTTCCCATGGCAAGCATCGGAAGCGTCATCTTAGGGCCTAAACCTTTAACATCAATTAGTTTTAAGAATAATTCTTTTTCTTCAGGAGTCTTAAATCCATATAAAGACATTTCATCTTCTCGTATATATTGATAAACATAAACCGTATATTCATTATCTTCTTGAAAAGAATAAGGATTAGGTGTAAATATTTTATAACCTATTCCATTATTATCAAGAGTAATTGTTGTACTACTAATTTCTTTTATAATACCTTTTATATAATTATACATAACATTCACCAATGATAGTATACAATAAAATCATATATTTTTATAGATTTTTACAGAATAGTTATCGAAATTCAATAAAAAAGGCTTATAAACATAAGTCTTTTTATTTTCTTTGTTGCGCAATTAACCATTCAATTGTGTCAGTACCATTAATAACACGACCTTGTATTGGATGACCTTCACCTTTTAATTCAATATATTTTAAATTAACTCCTTCATCTATTAAAATCTTTGTTCTTATTCGTCCTGCAGTAATATTACTATCTTTATCACCATAATATACAACTATTTTAATATTTTTTAAACTGTTGGAATCTACTTTTCTTTCAGTATTGCCACTAAGAATTGCTGCTGCCGAGAAATAATTTTGATTTCTTGCAATCATTTGATATGTACTAACCGCACCATGCGAATGTCCCATAATAGAAATTCTTTTATTATCAACATTGTATTTCTTTACAACATCATCTATTAATGTTCTTAATGAACTAAGACAATACTCCCATCCTGTTCGACATTGTGGTAATAAATAAATAGCATCCTTAAAAATACCTTTTTTCATATTAACTCCAAAGGCTGTTCCTCTTATTAAATTAATATTTGATCCTATTTCATCGCCACCCCCTAAGAAAATAACTAAGGGATTCTTATCTTTCAAATCAAGTTCTTTAGGATAATATAAAATATAGTTATTGTTACCATACGTTCCTTCATAATAATAATTACCTGTTGATGATGTTTCATCTCTCTTATAATCTATTGGCCATGCACCAACTTCATATTTATTACTACACGTAATCTCATTACTATTTCCTGCATTATCATAGATAATAACACTTACTTTTGATGATGATTTACTATGAATATATGTATTATTTGTTGTTTGCTCTTTTATATCACCATCTATTTTATATTCATAATTTTTAATACCAAATTCATCTTTAGCATCTACTGTTATTTCACTTTTACCATTTTTTCTTTTATTAATACAACTACCAGTTGGATTATCTTTATCTATATTTTCAATGCTAACACTTTTATTAAAGACTTTACCATCTTTTCTTTTAATATTGAAAGAATAATATCCATTCGAATTAACTACATATTCTTTTTCATTTAAAGTGCTTACTTCATTATTAAAATCTTCAAATTCTTGATAACCTTCACCGGTTAATTTGATTGTAATGACAACATCTCTGTTTGTTAATTCTTTTGGATTGTAATCTATATCTACCTCTAAATCAGTAACATCAAAAATAACATTTACTTTTCTTGTTCTTTCAATAGTTTTTCCTTTACTATTTGATACTTTATATTTTATTTCATAATTACCAACAATAGTAGTATCAACATCTCCCGTAACAATTACTTTATCTGTTAAAATACCTTCTATTGAATCATATGCTATATAACCTGGCTCTTTATACTCACTACCTTTAATGAGCGTTAGTTCTACTTCACCATATAATTCAAGCCTTAATACCGACTCTTCTTTTTCTTTTTTTATATTATCAGCATAAAAGAAAAAGATAATTAGAAAAACAATGACTAATAAGATATCAACTATTATTAAATATTTAAATGTTTTTTTCTTTTTATCATTTGTTTTTTTCATTATCTTTTCACCTATCTTTTATATGAATTTGCTTGTGTATTCATATATACATTTACTTTTTCACCATCACTAATAAGTGTTAAATTACCTGTTGATGAATCACTTTGACGATACATTGTAATACCATGTTGTTTAATACGATTAATATTAGAACTACTTGGATATTTAGAAGCCTTGTAATTTGGTACAATCATAATCTTTGGACTAATAGCGTTCAATGTTTTATCATACATTGGATCATTACCATGATGTGGATATTTCATAACATCAACTTTAATTGAATTTAAGCCAATCTTTTTAGCGTTATCAAGTAGTCCACTTGGATTGTGAATAGAGCTATAAGAATCCCCCGTAAACATAAAACTTGTATTGCCATATTTAAGAATAAAGACAAACGAGTTATTGTTATTATTACAAGTCTTACTTAAAGGACCTAAATAGTATATTTTAATTTCCCCGATATCCATCTTACTTGGAATAGGTTGCGTTGTTGCTGTCTTATTATGCCTTTTCATAGCAGCAAGAACTTTTTGAACATCATTATCTCTTTGACATTGACAATTACTACGACATTTATAAATATCAACAGGATATATTATCTTATCTACAGAGAAATTATCTAAGATATCAGCTTGAGCTTCAATATGGTCAAATTCGACATGAGAACCAATCATAGCATCAATCTTTTTAACACCTAAACCTTTTAAGTATTCAATATCACGTTTAGCACCACCAGCTCTTCCACCATCAATATAAATAACTTTACTATCCGTTCTAATTAGAATGGAATCATCATAGAAACCACTAGCAATAAAGTGAATTTCCATATTACCATCTAAAATACTTCCTTCAAGACTACATGTTAATTCTTTGGTATTACCAACTAAATCATATATTATTACGCGATTGTTTTTCGAAACACTATTAATAACATAAGGATTTTTAGTTGATTCAACACCGTTATATTTATATTTAATAATTGGTTTATTAGCTTTAACAGTAATGGTTGTTTTTTTATCTTTAACTGTTGCTACACAGCTTCCAGATAAATCTTCTTTATCAATATTTTCAATATCAATAATTCTTTCGTAAGCATTATTATATTTATCATAAATCGTAAATTTATAATTACCATTTTTATCAATATGATATTTGGTATCAGTATCCATACTAGTACCATCAGGTAGAAGATATTTTAATACTTTAGTATTATCTACTTGAATATTAAAATCCAATTCTTTAACCGCTTCTTTAGGATAATCAATTTTTAAATATTCACTAAAATCACTTATATGAATTTTTCTTTCTAAAGTTCTACTTATTTCTTCAAAAGTATATGTAATGATATAAACTCCACTTTTACTATAATCAACATTACCTGTAATTTTTATTTTATCAATAGCATCTACACCATTATAATAAGCTTCTACTTTTGGATCATCATATTTTCCATTTAAAACAATGTAGACATCACTCTCTCCTTTAAGAGCAAATGATGTTAATTTTTTAACTTCAATTTGTCTTGTTAAGACTAAATCTTTATATTTATACGTTCTCGTATATACACCAATTTCATCTACTTTAACATCACCAGAAATGATAACATCTTTTGATACATCTACACCATTTTCAATTGCCTTAACACCAGGATCAAAAAAGGGAGAACCTAAATTATGATATATATATTCTTCACCATATAATTCAAAAATCATTTTCTCTTCTTGGGAACTATCAAACAGTAAAAAAGAAGAAACTATTACGATTAAAACAATTAATACTATGATAATAATATTTAAACCATTTTTCTTCATAATTTCTCCTTTCGATAATATAAAAAATTCTTATAAAAGAATTTCTTATATAATTGATAAAACAAATAAAATTAAACCAACGATAATAAAGATTACAATGGCTAGAATTATATGATCTTTATAATCTTCTTCTCTAGACATCTTCATATTAATCCTCATTAGAAACGAAGTTTTTGTCATCATTTATTACATTACTATAATCATCTTTACTATTATTAGACTCTTCTTCAGTTTCAACTACATTTTCTTCTTTTTTATCTATTTCATCTTCTGAATTAGTTAATAAAAGTTTATATTTAACATCTCTTGTAGTAATTAATAAATACTTTTTACTAGCAGATAAAATATCTGAATTTATACTTAAATATAGTTTTTGTTCTCCATCAATATTAACATGATCAAGTATTTTAACAGATTCAGCATTATCAATATAAATCTTTCCATCTAATTCATAGAAGATAGATAAATAATATTCTAACTTCGCATTATTTTCTTTATTATCAGTATATTTTAAATCAAGTTCTAATATATTGTCATTTATATCTGGTTGAATACGTTTAGTATACGTTTGACAATTATCTCCATTACAATTCTTATCAGGAAGTTTATAACTTATAGTACCTTTATGAATTTTACTTGAATTAATTGTAATTCCATCCAATAAAGGTATTTCTTCACCATATTTAAATTCAATTTCTTCATAGCCTGTTTTTGAATTACCTTGCTCCATATAATTAGTTTTAATTTTATGATATTTACCATCATTCATATATATTTCAAGAGAAACATCTCTTACTTTTATATCTTTATCGTATGCAAAAACAACAACTCTATCGATATATTCTTTATTAGCAGGGAATTTATCACCACTAATAACATATGATCCCATATCACTTAAAAGCGAAGCAGCATTTTGAACTGGGAAATAATAATCACCATTAATCGTTAATCTAAGCATACTATTTCCATAAGTGAAACTATAACCACCTACATTAAGATCAAAAAGTACACCAACATATTTAGATTTTGTTCCATATGTTTTTTGATAAGGATTAAGATTGGTTAAATAAACACGATCAATCTTTATTGAAGAATCAATGTAATCCAAATAAATCCATTCTCCCATTTTATATGTTTTATTCGTAACAAAGAACGTATATAGTAAAAAGACTGCTAAAATACCACATAAAACATAACCAATCTTTTTTAAAACAACTTTATTATCTTCAACAAAATATTTGAATTGTCTTCGCTCTTTTCTTACAGTATTTAATATTTTATCTTTATCAAGATTAAAGTTTAATTCAACTTCTTCATTATCACTTGATGAAATATTTAATTCTTTTTTATCTTTTTCAAAACTAAACTTCTTTATATCAAATCCGAAAGCTCTTACAAAACTAAAACCAACAAAAGCATATGCAGCTAAATATATAATAACCGATGAATCTCTAAATAAAACGAGACTTCTTGGTGAATACGTTGTAGTATCTACACTTGTAAAATATCCACGATAAATAAAGTAGAAAACAAGAAGAAAAGCTCCATATCCCATTATAATTTGATAAAAGAGAACAGGCTTATTCTTTTTCTTCATCAAAAAGAAAATGGAAAATGCTAGGAATATTAAAAGTAATATCGCTAGTAGTAAAAGAAATGATGTATATTTGCTTTCAAGACCTACTCCACCAGAATAATTATTATTTAAAATTACTCCTTTAAAAAATTGATATAAATCTCTAAGAGAAAGTAATAAATAACAAAAGATTAAAAATATTCCAATATGTATAAGTTTAAAATGCTTTATCAAAAAAGCATAAGGTTTTCTAATAATCATACTATTTTACTCCCATCTTTTTATTCTAATTATTATAAATTAATATTCCATTAAAACATCCATCTTCTATTTTGTCATTCGTGCCACCAATACATACCCATTTAGTAGAAGGATCATTAGCTTTTATTTGATTTTTATAATCAGTTATTGCTGATTCACTAAATAAGTTTAAAGCATTTTTATCAATAACCTTTACATTATTATTTAATTTAATAGTTCTAATACCAGTATTCTTAAAGGCTTCATAACCAATAACGGTTACTTTATATCCATATATTGTTGTTGGAATAATAACATCTTTTGAACAAGAACTATCATATCCAATAATAGCTACTTCTGGTGTCGGCAAAGTAGTATCTGAACCATCATAATTAAACTTAAAGGCTTTTTCAGCAAATCTAGCATGTTCAAAATTTGCCCAATCACTTTGAAGATCTAAATTTCTAAATTTATTTGAGTAGCAAAAATTCCATAATTCACTGTTAGACATTTTTCTTTCTGAACCCTCTATCTTTACCACTTTATCTTTAAAATAATTCATACATCTTGTTTTAGGCATGCTATTGCCACCCCAAGCAACATAGTCACTTATCCTATAAATAGTATAAAATTGATCATTAGTTGCTGAATTACGATCATGAAAAAAATAATATAATTTACCATTATTTCGATCATCATTTGAATAAGCCTTTTGGTTTTTATAAAAATATTTATAACCTGGAATTATTTGGGTTTTAAAACAATTTATATTATTATTTGAAGGTTTCATTGGAAGAACATTGATTGATTCCTTATAAGCAGGTTCATCTGCTGTTCCATCATACATAGGATTTGGATATAAATAATAGAATAATAAAAATCCTTTTGAAGAATCTGGAGTAGTTCCTGCAGGTTCTTTTACTTCTTTTAAGGCACTTTTAAATAAATCAACTGTATCTTTATCATCAAACACTGATGAACCAAATTTACCATCACTAACTACAGTTCCTGCCATATCTGTTCGATAACCTATTTTAATTTTTGCACGTTTATATGCCTGAATACCTGTAGTCATAAAATCATCTAATTTACTTGCATTAATGTAAAAAATTAGATAATGATTAATATATCCTTCACCTTTATCATCTTTTATATGTTCTCTTGCTCCCATTTGTTCCATTAAACTATTGCAATAATCTTTACTATAAATAGTACTTACTAATTTCCTGTTTGATCCAGAAAAGCCATCTCTAGTAGTGTTATGACATACAATCCATGTATAATCCAAATCTTTAATAGCGAACTTATTACTACTATTAAAATTTTGATCACTTGGATTATTGAAGTACTCATCACGATAGATAAATTTACGTAAAGTATAATTATTGAAGACAGAATCAATATTTCCCATCTGTTCCATTCTTGTATTATAATACCCCATTAAAGGTGCAACAGACTTGAATAAAAAGACAAATATTGAAGCCGCAAAAACCGTTACAGCTAGTGTCTCTATTAATATAAACCCCTTTGAATTTATTCTCATAAAATCACATCCATATCTTGATTATTAACTACAATTATTATATAATAAATTGTAGTATAATGCTAGGGGAAAAATAAAAAAGAATAAAAAAGGAGCATCATTATGTTAGAGTATGATTTTAAAAATCAAGAAATCGCTGATATTGTAAATACAATGATAATCTATGCTGTATCAGAAAAAGCTAGTGATATTCACTTTGACCCTTTTGAGGAAGGATTAAAGGTTCGATTTAGAATAGATGGTGTTTTGCAAACTCATACTATTGTTCCTATTATGTATCAAAGAAACCTAGTAACAAGAATTAAACTAATATCAAATATGAATATAACGGAATCAAGACTTCCACAAGATGGTGCAATTAAAGGTAGTATTAATGGAATAGACCTTGATATGCGTGTATCAACATTAAATACCAATTTAGGTGAAAAAGTCGTTATCCGTGTACTTGACTATTCTAAAAGTTCTGATGGACTTGAATCTTTAGGATTTTCTGAAAAGAACCTTGAAAAAGTAAAAAGAATGATTCAAGTACCAAATGGAATTATCCTTATTACTGGTGCTACTGGTTCAGGTAAATCAACAACAACTTATACAATGCTTAAAACATTAAATACAGAAGATGTAAATATCATCACTGTTGAAGACCCCGTAGAAATGAATATTGAAGGTATTAACCAAGTACAAGTTAACTCTGAAATTGGTTTAACATTCGGTCGTGTTTTACGTAGTATCTTACGTCAGGACCCCAATATTATCCTAATCGGTGAAATTCGTGACTCTGAAACTGCTCAAATCGCTGTTCGTGCATCTATTACAGGTCACCTTGTATTCTCAACAATCCACACCAATAACTCATTATCAACAATTGAACGTTTATTAGATATGGATGTTGAACGATATTTATTATCAAGTGCGATGACCGGTATTGTATCTCAAAAATTAGCAAGACGTTTATGTAAACACTGCCGTATTGAACGTGAAACTACATCATATGAAAAAGAAATCTTTAAAAAAGCTTTAGGAAAAGATATACAGACTGTTCTAGATGCTCATGAAGGTGGTTGCGATAAATGTCGTAATGGCTATTCTGGACGTATTGCTATTCATGAAGTATTATTAATTAATGATGAGATAAGAAATGCTATTAACGATGAAAATCTTCCAAGAGAAGAATTAAGGCGACTTGTTTATACAAAAGATGTTACAACTCTACTTCAAGATGGTCTTGAAAAAGTTGTTGAAGGAATTACATCATTCGATGAAATATATAAACTAGTTGAAATCGATAATGAACTTGATAACTTATATGATCAAGAAATTGGAACAAAGATTGATAAAGAAATGGATCAAAAGATTATGAATGGTGAAATTGAAACTCAAGAAGATCAATTTGATAAAACCGAAGTTCTAGATTTAAATGGTAATTAAAAAAGATAAAGTAAAAACTTTATCTTTTTTTATATAACTTCATCTTTATAACTAGATTCATATAAATCAACTTCACTATCATTATTATCATTATTATCAATATTGATTTTAGGAAGTTCACTAATATTTGATAAACCAAAATAATCTAAAAATTCATTGGTTGTTCGATAAAGGATTGGTCTTCCTGGTAGACTACTTCTTCCATCTTCTTTAATAAGTCCTTTAGCTACAAGTTTTCTTATCAATTGAGCTGTTTGAACACCACGTATTTCATCAACTTGTACTCTTGTTATTGGTTCATTATAAGCAATAATCGCAAGTGTTTCTAAAGCACTATTTGATAAACTATTATTTTCTTCATTAAAGAGTAATTTTTCATAATACTCTCGATGTTCTTTTTTGGTTGTTAATTTAAAAGCATCTCCTAAAATATGAATATGTAAGCCACTATTAACATTTTCATATTTTTTTTCAAGTTCATTGATTAAACTATAAGCCATATCTTTATCTACTTCTAATATTTCCATTATTTGATTTAAGGTTAATCCATCATCGCCAACAACAAATAATAAACCTTCTAGAATACCTATTTTATTATCATCCATTATATCGCCTCTAATCTAATTTCTTTAGTTTTATTATCTTGACTTATTAATAATTCATGAGACTTTGCAAGTTCAAGAATTGCTAAAAAAGTAACAACAATATATGATTTAGTTTTCTTTTCAAATAAACTAAAGAAGTCAACTTTAACACCCTTTTTTAACTTCGTACGAATACTTTTCATACTATCTTCAACACTATATTCTTTTTTGGTAACTTTCGTACTAACAGGCTCATCTAGTTTAGCTCTATCAAGAAAATTTTTAAAGGCATTAACAAGATCATTTAATGTAATATTCTCTATCATTATTTTCTTTTCATCAACTTGATAATCCGAAATATTAGAAGGAATCTTTGTATAATATAGATTTCTTGAATACTCAAGCTCTTTAAACTTATCAACTTGTTCTTTATATCTTTGATACTCAATTAAACGATTAATTAATTGTTCTTTAGGATCCTCTTCCTCTTCTTCACTATCTGTATCATGAGGAAGTAACATTTTAGATTTAATCTCTAATAATTCACTAGCCATAACTAAATAAGAACTAGCAATATTAAGATTTAATTCTGCTTGACTATTAATATAATTTAAATACTCGTCAATAATTACTTCTAACTTTAAATCAAAGATATTCATCTTGGATTGTTTTATTAAATGTAGAAGTAAATCCATTGGCCCATTAAAATCATTAATTGTAACGTCGTACATATAAGTCACCATATAAAGTATAACAAAAAAAGTAACATTACTCAACGTTACTTTCTTCTTCTATTTTATCTTTTATTTCAAAGTGATTACCACTATCTAAATATAATATTCCTTTTTTACCATCTAGTTCTTTAACAATTTCATTATATTTATTTAAGTTTTCAATTTTTGTTAAAGTTACATAAACATATATTTGATCATTCATATATAGTAAAAATCGATCTTTATCTAAATTTGTTTTAGTATAACTTACTTCTGATATTTTATTTAAAACATCATTATCAACTTTATTAAAAGCTTTAACAAAACGTGATAATACATCTTCATCTAGATTACTAATTAATATTGGTAATCCTACAATATCTAAATTATCAACATAATTTGCATTAGATAGTAAATACTTTTTCTTATAATCATCGAAGAATAATGGTTTACTTTCTTTAATATTAATATAAACTTTGTTAGTTAAAGTTATTTTAACACTAACATCATCTATCATCGGATTATTAATTAAATTCTTTTTAATAATATCTTTATTAATTTTTATTCTTT
Source organism: uncultured Clostridia bacterium (assembly GCA_946409545.1). Taxonomy (GTDB): domain Bacteria; phylum Bacillota_I; class Bacilli_A; order RF39; family UBA660; genus RUG12783. The sequence continues at coordinate 23,851 of CAMJWT010000017.1, forward strand.
TAGGATAATCTCTTATTCCAGATAAATCTAATATTTCTTGTTCAGATAAATAAGTATTACCAGAAACATAAATGTTTTTAATCTTAGTATTTAAGACATAATAACCTAAAGAAACTACTAATATGATCAAAATTAAGGCAATAATTATACTTTTAATTTTGACTCTCTTCTTCACTTTCGCTTTCTTTTTCATCGACACCAACCCAATTTATTAATCTTTGTTCAACATGCAAATTAATACCATATTTATTTTTAGCTTTTAATTTAATGTAATCAATAATATTTTTGATATCACTTGCTTTAGCATTTCCATTATTAACAATAAAATTAGCGTGTTTAGGACTTACTTCAGCTCGTCCTACGGTATAACCCTTTAGACCTAAAGATTCGATAATCTCTCCCGCATATCTTCCTGGAGGATTACGGAAAACACTACCAGCAGATGGTAGAGATAATGGTTGACTATTACGTCTTTGTTCTCTTCTTAATCTTACAATCTCTTCTAGTTCTTCACTATTTCCATGTACAAGTTTAAGTTTTACCGATAAACACACATAATCTAAATGTTTTTGTAATACTGTTGTACGATAGGAAAACTCTAGTTCACTATTTGAATATTCTTTAATACCTTCATCAGTTAAAATACGAGCACTTGTAACAATTTTACTCATATCTTCACCATAAGCACCAGCATTCATAAAGAGTGCTCCACCAACTGTACCTGGAATACCACTAGCAAACTCTAGTCCTGCTAAACCATATTTAACAGCTACATTAGCTAATTTTATTAATGGATAACCTGCTTCAACATATATTTCATCGTCATTAACTTCAATTTTATTAAAATTATCAAGTTTTATAATAACCCCATCATACATCAAATCACTAAATAATACGTTACTACCATTTCCTAAAGTAAAATACTTAATGTTTCTTCTTTTTAAAATTTCAATTAGTTTTATTAATTCCGTTTCTCCTTTGGGATAACAAATACAACGTACTTTTCCACCAACACGATAGGTTGTATAATTACTTATTTTTTCATTAACAAGTACTTTACCTAAATGCGCATTGATGATTTCTTTTATTGCATCTTGCATAATAACCTCTACTTTAAAACTTCTTTAATTTCTTTATAAATGTCACTACAACTTAAGTGATTGCTAAGTTTAACTGCATTTTCATGCATCTCGTTATATAATACTCTATCATTTAATAATAAATCAATATCTTTTAGTAAATTAGAACTATTAAAATCTTTTTCTTCTAAAAGTAAACTTGCCTTATTGTCAACTAATTCTTTAGCATTATAGTATTGATGATTATTTGCAACATAAGGACTTGGAACTAAAATTGAAGGAATACCAAGTGATGTTATCTCAGCAATAGTACTAGCTCCAGCACGTGATACAATAACATCAACATTTCCTAAAATATTAGCCATATTATCTAAATATGGAACAATCTTAACATTAGAATTTGTTTTAACATCATTAAATTCATCAATATGATCACGCCCTGTTACAATCATTACTTCATAATCTTTTGTATTAAAATCATTAATTGAATTCTTTAATTGAAGATTAATAGTTTCAGAACCCAAGGAACCCATTACAATTAATACAAACTTCTTATCTTTAGATAAACCAATTTCTTTCTTATCTAATACTTTTGCATTATAAACTTCTTCACTTCTTGGATTACCAGTAAGAATTGTTTTTTCTTTTGGAAAATAATTAAAACTACCTGGTAGTGAAACAAAGATTTTATCAACTTTCTTTGTTAAAAATTTATTTGATTTACCAGGTATACTATTTTGTTCATGAATAACTGTTTTGATATTTAATGATTTAGCTGCATAGATAACAGGTGTTGTAATATATCCACCTACTCCTATTACAATATCTGGTTTAAACTCTCTTAATTTCTTTTTACATATTTTAATAGCTTTTAAAAATAAAATAAATGTTTTAAAAATCGATAAGTCTTTTTTAAGACCTTGTAATCGAACCCCAAAATAATTAATACCCATCTTTGGAACAATTGTTGATTCCATACGATCCGTTGTTCCAATGTATAATATTTCACTATCAGGTTCTTTTTCTTTTATTTTATTTAAAATACTTATTGCTGGATAAATATGTCCCCCAGTACCTCCAGCACTAATTATTACACGCATTCATATCACCTAAAATGATTATACCATATTCTAAAAAAAATAAATATTATTCTAAATTAATAAAAAGACTTTACATAAATAAAAAAACGTTTAATTAAAACGTTTTTTAGCTAAGACAATTGTCATATATCCAATAACACCTAAAAGAATAGATGATATTGCAAAAATAATAATATAATTAGTTTTAGGATTAGTAAGAGCATTATTGACAAAATAAATCGTTGTTAATTGATTATCAACAATTTCAAAGATTTCACTATTTGTAGACTCCGAATTAACTTCACGAAGAGTATATAATCCATTATCTAAATCATCAAATATTGTATAAGTATTAGAAGATATAAAACTTTTAATAACATCACCAGAACTATTAAGGATTTCAAGATGAGATCCTGCAAGAGGTTTCATTGTTTTAACATCTAATTTATAAATCTTAACACCATAATTAGGGTCATGAGAAATATTAATTATTTTATTATTTTTACTATTACTATCAATGGTAAAAGTAATAGGTTCTTCAATCATTTTATATCCAGATGGTGAATCTAATTCCATAATGGTATAAGTTCCATAATATAAATTATCAATTATATTATTGTAATCACTTGTAGTAATATTAGAAATAGTATTATTTTCACTATCAAGAAGAACTAATTTAGCTCCTGAAATAATACTATTATCTTCACTACTAATAGTTCTAATTTCAATTGATTTTAATGGATCATTAATAAATTCAATTTCATTAACTGAAGGACTATTTTTATCAATAATAATTCTTTTTTCAATATCACTTTTTTTATAACCCGATGGAGCTTCTTTTTCAATAATTCGATATTCACCATAAGATAAATTAGGAATATTTACATAATAATTAGTAGTTACTAATTCATTAATTAATTCGTTATCTTGATTATATATTAAATAAGTAACACCATTAATCATTTTATTAGTTTCACTATCAATTGTTTTAATATTTATTTCTTTTGTTAATTTATTATAGTTTACATGTAGTTTAACAATACCATAAATAGCTTTTTCATTTTTAATAGAATCAATTCTTAATACAATATCTTCTTCTTTATTTACATCTTCTTTATTAGTTATAACAACAAACTCTTCATTAATATTAAAATAATTCTTTTTATTACCTTTAGAGTCTACTATAACATAGTTACTACCACCATTTATTACTTTTACTTGATAGTTAGTAAGACCATCTTTATTAGATATACCAATATAATCACTTTTATAATAAATTCCATCTAAATCAAGAGTTTCTTTATTCGTATTTAAGATAATTTCATTTGATGAATTATCTGCCATTACAAAGATTGGAAGACATACTAAAACAAAGGTTAAAATAATTGATAAAACTTTATTCTTCATATATCACTCCTACTATTATTATCATACAACATCTATTAAAATACAGTCAACGAATTAAGAAAATATTAATTATTGTAGACAATTAATTCATGCATACTACGAGTAACTGCTACATAATATAAATACTTTTCACTCTCTTTATAAGGATTATTCTTTTCATTATAGACAATGACACTATCAAATTCTAATCCTTTAGCAAGGAAGCTTGGAACGATAATTAAATAGGGATTATAGTATTTACCTTTATTTAACATATTTGTTATATCAAAATCATTTTTAAGTTCATCATATAAGTTATTACATTCAATATTATCTTTCGTAATAATACATACTTTTTTATATTTACTTTGAAGATACTTAATATCTTCTTTTAATTTACTAATATCATTATCTAAATTATTTCGAATTATAACTGGTGTATTATTACTCTTTCTAATGCTAACGGCATAATCAAGATTTAATATTTTATTAGAAAATTCAATTATTTCTTTACTAGATCGATATGTTTTTGTTAATTCAATGTAATTATAATCATTAAATAAGATACCAATATCTTCTAGACTATCATATTTATAATATGGATTAATTGTTTGATTAACATCACCTAAAATTGTAAATGATGCTTTCTTAAATATTTTCTTTAATATTTTATATTGAAGTCTTGTATAATCTTGGGCTTCATCAACAACAACTTGTTCAATTAAGTTACTATATGGAAAGTCATATAATAATCCTTTCATATAAATAAATAACGAACTATCTTCAAAATACATTTCTTTAGCGTTTATGAATTCTTTTATTTCACTTTCACTTAACTCTCTAAAGTTTTTAATAAATATTTCACTTCGATAGAAATTTTCATAAATATGCTTTAAGTTTTTATCAAAAGAACATAGTTCCATTAACTGTTTAACAAAACTTCTTTTATTTTTACCAATTGATATGGCATAAAAATTACATATATATTCTGCTAAATGATTAAAGCGATCAAAGACACTTAATTTGCTATATCGATTTTGAAATAAATCATTTAATTCTTCTTTAGGAATAATTGATTCTAAATAATGGAAATCATCATTAAAGCGAATATCACGAACAAACTTACATATGTATTCATCAATTAAATCAATCATTTGATCACTTTGTTTAAATCTTATCAAATCTTTATTATTATCTTTTTTAGTATAAAATCTTGATATAAAATCAGTAAAAGATTCAATTGATTTATACTCTCTTATATAATCACTACAAAATGATGAAAAAGTTGTCTCTTTCGTATTATCTTCTCCAAGTGATGGAAGAACATTTGATATATACAAAGAGAAAATATTATTTGGTGAAAAGATAAGAATGTTACTACTTGATAGATTAGGTATTTTATAAAGTAGATAAGCGATTCTATGAAGAGCAACACTTGTTTTACCAGAACCTGCAATACCAGATACGATCATATTTTTGCTATCAGTATCTCTTATAACATTATTTTGTTCTTTTTGAATAGTATTAACAATATTTTTCATTTTATCACTACTATCACTAGATAAAACACTTTGTAAAACTTCATCGTTAATATTGGTATCATTATCAAAAATGTTAATTATTTCATCATTACTTATTTTATATTGCCTTTTTAAGTTAAGAAAACAATCAATCTTGCCTTCTGGAGCGATATAAGAACACTTACCATGTTCACTTTCATAAAAGATATTCGCCACAGGACTTCGCCAATCATAAATTAAATGTTTGTTCTTCTTCTCTAAATAAGTAATGCCAATATATATTTTGTAATCTTTATCACTTGTTATATCAATTCTCCCAAAATAGGGATTGTGTCTTATACGATAGAGTTTTTTAAGATAATTTGTTTTTCTTATAAAAGCATCTTCTTCCATCGCACTAGATAGTAAGTTACTTTGGATTTCAACCTTGTCCATACTACCCATTTCTTTAAAAATGTAACGATTAAATTCTGTGATATTTTCTTCTTCAACAGTAACATTAGCTCCTAATTCTTTAATTTGAGCTTTGATTTCATTCAAGGTGTTCACTAAGTACAATTTTTCTTCTTCTATTGTCTTACTCTCCATAAATCTCCTTTCTACGACAAAAAGAGTTATAAATTTAAATATAACTCTCGAAGTGCGAAAAAAAATTTTTGAAAACTAAATAAAAGTATATTAGACATCAACAGATTTGTCAATAATAAATTAATGTTATATAATGAAAAAAGGTGTTTTATGTTTAATAAAAATAAAAGAGCAACAAAAGTATTAGCAAAATTTAATAAAAGTAAATTTAATTATAATGAGTTTGTAAGAGATTTTTATCTAGAAAATAATAAAGCTTATATAAGTGTTAAAGTTAAAGATTATCATGAAATAATATCTAAATTCTCTATTAAAGATTATGAATGGTTAAGTGATGAATTTGCAAACTACATCCAAGAGAACGCATATTATATTCCTATAACTTATGATATTATTCTCGAAATATGTGGAAAGTTTAAAAAAGAAGAAAAAGTAATAATCACAAGAACAATTAAAACATACTTTGGAGTTAAACTAGGAGACGCGCAAATCGATTTAAATATTAATAGAAAGAAAACATTAACATTACTATTATTTGGTTTTATTTCTTTAATTGTATTTTTGTTTTTAACTTTATATATCGTTAACTTTAAGTTTATTGAGCCTTTCTCTATTCTCCTTTGGTTCTTACTATGGGAAGTACTTGATACTTTCTTTCTTGAAAGAAAAGGATTAAAAGATAAAAAATTAGAAGCTGCTCAACTTGCTAATATGACAATTATTTTTAATGAAAAATAAAAAGAGTAAATAACATTTACTCTTTTTTCATAAACTCTTTTATTTCATCATAAGTAACATCTTTAGGAAAACGAATACCTTTTACAAAATGAAGATTAGGATAATTACTTACTAAATCATTAAAAGATTTGTTATATCCTGAACTACCACTTGTTACATATACATAAATATCTTTACCAGATAAATCATTTTCTTCTAAGAAAGTACTAATAATTCTTGGATATGTATACCACCAAATAGGAAATCCTAAAATAATATTATGATAATCACCTAAATTATTAACTTTATTTTTTACTTTAGGACGACACATTTCATCTTTCATTTCAATAGTCGATCTACTATCATTATTGGTCCAATCTAAATCATCTTGTGTATATAGTATTTCTGGCTCTATTTCAAATAAATCACCTGATATTGCTCCACTTATTTTCTCAGCAACATCTTTTGTAATACCGCTCGCTGAAAAATAACAAATTAAATTTTTATCCATTTTTATTACCTCTCAATAATTTTATAATACTTATAATTGCAAATATAAGAATAAAAGTTAAAACAAAGAAAATTAGAAATGATGTAATACTAAAAGAAATATGCAAAGATGCTTCACTTTCTCCTGGATAAGCAGTCATTGGATATATCTTTTCAAGTAAGATACCAAATCCTGTATATCCATCATATTCTCCTCCACTCATATGAAAGCCAATTGGTAGAAATTCAAAGAAACGAGCACAAATATAATTAATTAAAGCACAAGAAACATTTAATATTCCTGTAATTATTATTGATAGTTTCAAATTCTTTTTCATATTACCTCTTATTCAATAGATTTAAGAGCAAGTTCGATCATTTCTTTAAAACTATTTTGTCTTTCTTCACTTGTTGTTTCTTTATGAGTTACTAAACTATCAGAAATTGTCAATAAACAAGCTGCTTTCTTACCTAAAATATTGGCATTATGGAATAACGCAAAAGATTCCATTTCAACACAAGCACAACCATATTTTTCATATAGTTCACGGAAATTATCATTTTCTTTATAGAAAATATCACTACTATGAGTATTAACAAAATGAAGATTAATATTATTATCTTTAGCAACCTTCATTATATGCTCATTAAGTTCTTGATTTCCATATAGAATATTACGTTCTTCTCCTCCTTGCATTTTAGCATAAGTAGATTCGCTATAAGCTCCATTTACTAACACAACATCAAAAACATCAAGTTCATCTGTATAAGCTCCACTAGATCCTACTCTAATAATTGTATCTACATCATAGAATTTAAATAGTTCATATGAATAGATACCAATACTTGGCATTCCCATACCAGATGCCATAACTGTTACTCTTTTACCATTATAAAATCCTGTATAAGCAAAACAATTACGTACTTTATTAACTAACTTACAATCTGTTAAATAAGTTTCCGCAATAAATTTAGCTCTAAGGGGATCACCTGGCATTAAAACAATTTTGGCAATATCATCTTTATTCGCTTCATTATGTGGCGTCATTATATCCTCCTAAAGTCATTATAACATAAAAAAAGTAAAAGAATACTTTTACTTTCCTAATGATTTTAACATTTGTTTAATTTGTTTTCGATCACTAACGATTCCTTTAGCTTTAGATTCGTTATAAAATCTTTCTCCTCGTTTTAACATTTCAAATAAGTATAAAGCATAATCATCTCTCATCTTATGAACACTAATGTATTCAGATACCTCAGGAGCTGTTGCTAATACTAAATCTCTTGATAATATTTCTCCTTCATCACCAACATCCATGTCATATTTAATAAAACAAGGATAATCTGGTACTTCTCTTTCTATGGTACCATTTAATACTGTACTATTTTTATAATGAAGAGTACGATAAACAGGTATTTTTTGACCCGTAAGAATCTCTTTAACATAACTTGGATTCCAAGTCTCTTGAACCATAATAGTTGTAACTACTTCTGTTTCTGCATCAGCTATATTCTTTCTTATACTTTCATCATTATTAACTCTTATATCTTTGGTTATTGATAATAAATCACATTTATAAACAGGTTTATGAAACATTTCTTCCTCCAACTAATAAATAATATTATAAAATAATTATTTAATTATTTAAACAAAATATGTAAACAAAAAGAAGATAAAATCTTCTTATGTATCTAATTTATAATAATAAATAATATTTTCTTCAATATCATATATTGCAATATCAAAGTTATAAGAACTTCTTGTATTTAAATTATAATCATTATAACGATCTTCATAATTAGAGTAACGATCATAAAAGTAATAATAACCTTTTGTATCAGTTTTTATATTATATCTTTCATAGAAAGTTTTACATCCACGTTCATCACAAAAAGGTACTGATAATACATCTGTGATAGATCTTGGCATAGGAAGCATCTTCCAGTTCTTAGATAAATCTTTTTTTGATAAATCTTTACATTCAATTTTAGCAAAGTATTCACCATCACCTAAGAAGCCACCATGAGTATCAACATCTTCTATTACTTTACAATTTCTATTACTAATCTCAATCTCTTCATTTATTCGACTATTTATTGAACATCCACAAAACAATAATAAAACTATTAAGATTAATAATTTTTTCATTTATTAATCACCTAGATCTCCCTTGTAATTTTAAACTATATGGATCAACAAAAAAGACAATTCCACCTCTTGGTTTAAAATTAGTATTTCCATAAACAATCCATATAACATCTTTAGAGTCTACTGAAACATTATCATATCCATCCGTAAATATTATTTTTAATGAAGCTTTTTTACTAAATGATTTAACAGCTACATCAAAGTCTGTTCCACCCCTTCCTTCTATCGTAAAACTATCTAATTCTTCTTTATCTTTGATAGAATGGAAACCATAAAAATCAGTATCAAAACAACCTATTTTTATTTCAAAATCATCAAAAATATTTTTACATTCACGAAGAAAGGCTTTAACTAGTTCATCATCGACACTACCACTAGTATCAATTAATATTTCAATATTAGCTTTCCTAATTAATTCAAAAGGATATTTATATATTCCTTCTTCATCAAATTCTCCTTGATGCAAGTTATAATCAGTAGAAACTATTTTTCTCTTTTTTCTTTGTAGAAAAGTTTTCCAATCAATAACTGGTGCTGAACTACCAACAGTATCAATTTTTTTGGAGTCAGACCCCATTGCTCCCATTCCAAGACCATCGCGGATATCTTGATTTTCATCATGAACTAATTTTTTATTAACATCTGTTATATTATGTTCAGTGATATTAGGGATATCTTCTGTTACTTCTTCCTCTTCTTTACTATCCCATTCATCATGTGATGCCACATAACTTTCTTCTTTAGCATGACGATACTTAGACATTAACTCATCACAATCAGGTCTATTTTTTACCATTTCATAGTATTCTTCCGCACTATAGTCAAGAGCATCAGGACAATCAATTACCCCTTCAACAAGAGGAAGCCCATTTTTCTTTATAATTTGATTTATTACAGCATCAGTTGCATAATTCCATATTTCAATATCTCTATCTTCCATTCTTGATATATGTTTTAAGGTAATATGCATTAATTCATGAGCAATAATAGATACTTGTTCATCCAAAGATATTGTTTGAAAAAAATCGGAATTATAATAGATAGTATTACCATTAGTACAAGCCGTGTTAACACTATTTTTCTCAATAAACTTAATATTACTGATAATAATTTTAAAAATTGGAAAATAAATTAAAGTTCTATTTATTACAGAATTAATATTAAACATCAACAATTCCCAAAAGAGCAAATAACTCTTTATTAATATTATTCTTATTACCAACAACAATAATTTTAGTATTACGTGGTAATGATAAAGTTTGATAAGCTTTATCTTTTACCATATAAGATAATATTCTTTGATTAGAAATATTAATATCATCAGCATTAATAATTATGAACATTCTTTTCGTATTTCTATTTTCATTAACAAAATTCGTTAATAAATCTATGAAGTCTGTTTGATTATCACCATTAATCTCAAAAGAAGGATATTTTCTTACTACATTTAAAAGAGCTTTTTCTTTCAAATAAACGGGATTAATTGTTTCAAAAAGAAAATGTAAATAACGGTCAGCATTATTATTTTCCATAATTAGATCTCCTTTCATCTAATCTACTTTTAGCTAATTTAAATTTTAAAATATCATCATCAGTATCATTTATTTCAACCCATCTCTTTTCAAAAAGAGCTCGATATTCATTTAAATTATAACGATCAATAAATAATAATGAATTATATATTTCTTCTTCTGTTCTTGCTGTTGCTATTAAACAATTAATAATAATTTGAATCTTATCATGTGTTAGATCAAAAAGATCAGAAGGAATATTTCCTCTAAGGATATCTTCGATACGAAGCTCTATATATAACTCCATAAATGCTTCAAAATCTTCTCTTGTTGATTTATCCATATATGGTTCTAAGTATGGATATCCTTTTCCACGAGATGCTTTTAATTCTTCACTAATTTTTTGATCCCAACTTCTTGGAGTTAAGCTTCTTGCATAATCATAATCACCATCTTCATCTTTAACATCTTGAAGAATTCTACTAGGGAAATTATGAAGATAAGCTCTAACAATTGGATCAATATCATGTTTAGATGCCCATTTTAACCAATCAATAGCATCAACTGTAACTTCAACCCTTGTTAATCTACTTGCAACTTCACCAGAAATATTAAAGGCCGCATCAGAATATTCTTCTGTATTACCAGCTAAAATAATATCGACATTATCAGGAATTACCCATCCAGCAATAGTTCTTGGATCATCAACGATACCATTAATAAACACTTGCATATTAGGTGTTAATTTATCAAATTCATCTAACAATAAAACACATCTTTCATTATTTTGTCGACATCTATTAGACATCTCCATTAATTGAACATGCCATTCTGGTTCACTTGTTGCTGTTCTTCCTCGTTCACTATGTTCAATGGTTTTATCACCATCTTTTGTGATTGTTTTATCACCAGGAACAACCATTGTTTTACCTGTAAAAGTATCTGGAGTAAATGTTGCAATATTAAATGATAAACAATTCTTATTTATACTTTTAGCAATTTGGGTTTTACCAATTCCAGGATGACCTACTAAATAAGGTATCCTTTTTTCGCCCATCAAGATTCTTCTTATCTTTTGTTCAAGACTAAGTTTTACTCTTTTATCACCAAATGGACTATTTACCGGCTTCTTTTCTTCTTTCATAACTTTTTTTACACCTAATTCTTCGACAAATTCATCGCTTTCAAGAAAGGCTTTTAAAGCTGACTTATCATAATCACATCTACATCCTTCAGAAAAGAACAAGGGATTATTACATATTGCCCTACCAGTTTGTTTATCAACAGTCCAAGTAAGAGGTGAAACAACACCAACAAAAGGTGCCTCTATATCTATACTATCATCAATCTTACCATCTTCTTTTTTCTTCATGAAAACATACTCTTCACCAGTTTGTTTATTTTTATATACTCGTAATTGTGTTTTCTTTCCATCTTTATCAATAAAAATAGTTATTTTACGACCAGATTCAACAATATCTCCCATCATTAAATCGACATTTAATTTCCTTAAAGTATCACTAGATTCAACAGGAGAAGTTAATCCTCTACCATATTCAATAGTAATAGTTTCTTCATCTTCTGAAATAACACGACTATCACCTTTTATTTCATCATAACTAATTATTGGTAAAACATAATTATATTGGTACATATCCCACGAAAATTCACCTTCATGACCAGTGACAATAGGTAAACGATATGTACCACCACGATTAGCTACAGAATCATAATCTTTTAACGTTAGAGTAGTAGAAAAATCCATCTTAGTATCAATACTTAAAGCTTTTGCTTGGTTTAAATTAATAATTGCTGCATAACGCTTTACTCTATCTACAATTTCTTTTATTTTACCAGATTCTAATGATCTTCTACTTAATATACTAAAAGCCATCTCTATCCTCCTATATCATAGTAACATATTATTAGCAATTTGTCGAATAATAAAAGGAACAGATATTAATATCTATTCCTTTTAATAAACATTTTAGGTTTATCGATTTTTTCTCTTTGTATAAGATCATAAGTACGATGATTTATTTCAACACAATTTCTTATAACAGGGTTTGATAATAACTCATCAATTTGTTCTTCTACATATCCAAGTTTCTTTAAAAAAATTGTTAAAGATTCTGTTGTACCATAAAACTCCTCTGGATGTTCCATCATATATTGATCTAATAATGCGTATGTTTTCATATTATTCCTCTCTAATGTTTTTTTACATCTTCAGTATAAGTATCTTTCCAACTACCTTTAGGCATATATTTAGAAATATCTTTACCTGAAAATTTATCATCAACAAATTGATCATATTTTTCTTTACTCATCGAATTAAAGTGATTATACCAAAAAGTATACCAAGCAAGATATGATTTACTTCTTTCAACATGTTCTGTTTCACTTGGTTCACGACTAAACTCTACTCCATATTTTCTAGTTGAATAAACTAAATATTCTAAATTGTATTGAGCATCAAGTAATTCTTTTGAAGCAACTTTAGCTGCCCAAGGTTTACCAGAATCATGAATTGCCCAAAAGATAGCAGCAGACAAATTATCAATTTTTTTCCAAATATCAATTTCATCTAATTTATCAATAAAGTCAGGATCTTCTAATGTATTATATAATCCCCATATTTTCTTACTTTCTTTTTTCTTTGCCATAATATAAAATCCTTTCAAGATGTTTTATATTCTATCTTATATTACTATTAGAGTCAATTTA
>CAMJWT010000018.1:0-35816 GCA_946409545.1 uncultured Clostridia bacterium
TGATAGCACTGGGGGTACACCTGTTCCCATCTCGAACACAGAAGTTAAGCCCAGTAACGCCAACAATAGCAATATTGCAAAGATAGGAAGTCGCTAAGAATTTTTTTATGTAATAAAATAGTTTTTAACTATTTTTTTATTTGTAAAATAGACTATTTTTATACAAAAAGATATTGTTTATAATTCTTATTTTATATATAATTTTTATAGGAGTTAAATAATGGATTACAAATATAATGTTTATGATGAAAGTGAAACAATTGAACTTGCTGAAAATATTGAATCAGAGCATTTTCCTAATATGGTTATATGCCTAAATGGAGACCTAGGTAGTGGTAAAACTATCTTTACTAAAGCCTTTGCAAAAGCTCTTGGAATTCATGAAAGTATTACAAGTCCAACATTTAATATAATTAAAGAATATACTGATGGTGAACTACCTCTATATCATATGGATGTATATAGATTAGATGGTGATATCAAAGAATTAAATATCGAAGATTATTTTGATAAAGGTGGAGTAACAATAATTGAATGGGCAGAGATGATTGCTGATTCATTACCAGAAGAAAGACTTGATATTGAAATTAGAATTACTGGTGAGGATTCAAGAGTATTTATTCTTAAACCTCATGGTAGACGTTATGAAGAAATTTGTGAGGCTGTTCTATGATGTGCTTTTATATAGATACTACTTCTAATTATCTATATACAGGTATCTCAAAGGATAACCTTCTTTTAATTGAAAGAAAGTTAAACTTTGCGCATGACTTATCAACTTTTGCTCTTGATGAAGTAAGAAAGATGTTTTTGGACGCTAAAGTAGAACCTAATGATATTGATAAAATAATTGTTGTTAATGGACCTGGTTCATTTACAGGTATAAGAATAGGGGTTACTATCGCTAAATTATTTGCTTTTCTTCTTCATAAAGATATTACGACAGTATCTAGTTTGGAAGCGATGAATGTAAGTAATAAAGAGGATAAACTACATGTACCTATCATTAATGCAAGACGTGGATATGTCTTTGGGGCAATATATGATAAAAATGAAGTAGTACTTCCTGAACAATATATAACAATCGAGAAGTTAAAATTAATTTTAATGGGTTTAAATAAAGAATATGTCTATATTTCAAATGATGTATTTAATGATTTAGAAACTGTTAAATATGATCCTGATATTTTAAAGATTATTAATACTTATAAAGATCGTGAAAGTATTAATCCTCATCAAGTTAACCCTACGTATCTTAAACTTACAGAAGCTGAAGAAAATAAGATGAAGGATAATTTATGATAGTTGATATAAAAGATATTAAAAAGAGGTATAGTGAGTTAGAAAGTCTATTCCCTAATGTTTTTACTATTGGGGGAATAGAAAGTGATTTAGAAAATAATCCTTTTAGTCATTATTTAGTTTATATGAAGAATGATTCAATAATAGGTTTTATAAACTATTATGATATCTATGATCGTATGGAAATCGCTAATTTTAATGTTTTAGATGATTATCAAAATGAAGGTATTGGTAATATTTTATTAAAACGTGTTATTGAACTATCAAAAGGTAAAGAAAATATCACTCTTGAAGTAAGATGTGATAATGTAAAAGCAATTCGTTTATATGAAAAATATGGCTTTATAAAGAAAGCCGTTAGAAAGAACTATTATAATGGCGTAGATGGATTACTAATGGAGATGAGACTTATGAAAGATGTATATGTACTAGGTATTGAAAGTAGTTGTGATGAAACTAGTTTTTCCATTGTTAAAAATGGTGTAGAAGAGATTGCAACAGTTATATCTAGTCAAATTGATATTCATAAAGATTATGGTGGTGTAGTTCCTGAAATAGCAAGTCGAGCTCATGTTAAAAATATTACTTTTGTTATTGAAGAATTACTTGAAAAATCCAAAATGACTATGGATGAAATAGATATGGTAGCGGTTGCTAATGGACCAGGTTTAATAGGAAGTCTATTAGTTGGATTAGAAGCTGCTAAAACCATTGCGTGGTTATATAATAAGCCATTAATACCTGTTCATCATATAGCAGGTCATATATACGCAAATAACTTAGTTAAGAGATTAGAATTTCCTCTTATCTGTTTAGTTATAAGTGGTGGCCATACTGAACTTGTTTATATGGATAAAGATTATTCATTTAAGAAGCTTGGAGGCACTTTAGATGACGCTGTTGGTGAATGTTTTGATAAAGTAGGTAAAGTAATGGGTGTTGAGTATCCAGCAGGGCCTAAAATTGATAAAATGGCTAAAATAGGTAGTCATACATATGATTTACCACTTCCATTAAATGATGATAGCTATAATTTTAGTTTTAGTGGATTAAAGAGTGCGGTTATTAATCTTGTTCATAATGAAGAACAAAGAGGTAATGAAATAAATAAAGAAGATTTAGCTACTTCTTTCCAAGAAACAGTAGTTGAGATTCTTGCTAAGAAAACCGTTCATGCAATTGTTAATTATGATGTTAAGAATTTAATACTTGCTGGTGGTGTATCAGCAAACTCAGGTATTCGTGATCGTATGAAAGAGATATCAGAAGCTCGTGGTATTAATTTTACTTGTCCAGAAATAAAATATTGTACTGATAATGCCGCTATGGTAGCAGCAGCAGGATATTATGCATACCTTGATGGAAGACGAGCTGATTTCACTTTAAATGCTAAGAGTAGCATGGAGTTAGAATAGGATATTTCTTGATTTTTCAACGAAAATATGATATAATATATGATTGTAAAGAGGGAGTAGTTCCTAGGTTCTATATCGTCAACACGATGATTCCGGTATAGAAGTACATAAGTATTGAACGAGACTTTTGCCAAGTGCATAAGTCTCTTTTTTGATGCTTATGAAATAAAAAGGGGGGGATAGAAATGAAAGTAAGAGAAATTACTAAGAAAGCAGCTACTTTATTCTTAACAACTGGATTAGTTGCTTCACCTGCTATTGCAAATGCAAGTTCTGGCGCAGCTGTTGGTGGAGTTGTTGTTGTTCCTGCATTAGCTTTATTACTACTTGCTATAGCTTATGACCATGAACATAGACGTTAATAAGTAGTTGTCAAAATTATCATCTTATGTTATTATTAAAAAGGTGATTAAAATGATGTCAATTAAGGTGAACAAAAATTTATTATTAAATAGTTGTTTTTCCCGTTGTCATCATTTTTTATTATTTAATTAAACATCAATAATATTTTTCATTATTGGTGTTTTATTTTGTAATAAAACCAATTGTTTTTAGTGAAGGAGGATCTATGAAGAAAAACAATTCAAAAGTTTCTAAAACTGAAGAAAAGAAAGTATCAGTTAAAGAAACAAAAGAAGAGAAGTATCTATTATATGATACCAATGAGAAACCACCTATTGGTAAATGGATATTTCTAGCAATTCAACACGTATTTGCAATGTTTGGAGCAACAATACTTGTTCCTATCTTAGTTAACGCTGCAGCTGGAGCTGAAGTATTAACAATTCCGGTAGCACTTGTAGCTAGTGGTATTGGTACATTAATTTATATTTTATGTACTAAAGGTAAATCTCCAGTATACTTGGGTAGTTCATTTGCTTTTATAACCCCTATAGCAGTTGCTTACATGAAGGGTGGTAGCAGTGGTTTTGTTACTGGTATTGTTGGTGTAGGTATTATATATATTATATTTGCCTTACTAATTAAATTATTTGGAAAGAAATGGATTGATAAATTATTACCAACAATTGTTATTGGTCCAATGATTATGATTATCGGTTTAGGACTTGCTCCAAGTGCCGTAAGTCAAGTAGGTTTAACTTCAAATTCTATGGGTGCAACTGAAACACTTGTTTGTAAAGAAGGATACATTCTTGAAGTTGATAAGTGTGTTCAAGAAAAAGACGTTGTTGATCCTGAAGTAACATATAGTTGTCCTGAAGGATTCCATTTAAATGATAAAACATGTAATAGTGATTTCCCTTGGAAAAATGTATTAGTTGCTGCTGTTGCTTTCTTAGTAACAGGTATTGTTGCAATCGCTGGTAAGGGATTTGCAAAGATTATTCCATTCTTAATTGGTATTGTATCTGGTTATATTATGGCAGTAATCTTAGGAATGGTTGATTTCACTCCAGTAAAAGAAGCAGGATTCTTCTCATTACCTAAATTCTTATTAATGGGTAAAGATTATACATTCAGTTTATCTGGATTATTAACAATTGCTCCAATTGCTTTAGTTACAATTGCTGAACATATTGGTGATCATATGGCTTTATCAACAATTATTCGTAAAGACTTATTAAAGAAACCAGGTTTAGAAAGAACATTACTTGGTGATGGTCTTGCTACTGCTGTTGCTGGTTTAATTGGTGGACCTGCTAATACTACATATGGAGAAAATACGTCTGTTGTAGGTATGACAAAAGTTGGTTCTGTTTGGGTAATTGGTCTTGCTGCTATTATTGCTATCTGTATGGGATTCTTAGGAAAATTAACTGCTTTAATTTCAACTATCCCAGGAGCTGTACTTGGTGGTGTATCATTACTACTTTATGGATTTATCGCGGTAAATGGTCTTCGTGCTTTAGTAGATAACAGAGTAGACTTTGGTAATACAAGAAATGTTATTATTGCTTCAACAATGCTTGTTTTAGGCTTAGGTGGAGCTGTTGTATCATTCACTTTAGGAAACGCTAGTGTTGCCTTCACAGGTATGAGTTTAGCTGCTATTATTGGTATTATTCTAAATCTTGTTTTACCAGGAAAAAACATCCCTGTTTATAAAGAAGATAAGTAAAAAATAAATAAAAAAAAATTATAATAAAAAAGAAGTGTTAAAAGTTGTTACACTTCTTTTTTTTAATTTTTTAATATGATACACTTTAATAGTAGAGGGTAAGAGATGAATGATACTGTTAATAAATTAAAAAAATTATTACAAAAATTTGTCGCTTTATTTGTTAAAGAATATGGTAAGTTCTTAGATCGTGAACAACTAGAAACTTTAAGAAATATTGATTATGAAAGTATTATTCATATTAGTAAATACGATTATCCTTTAGGTGTTGTTAATCTTAATCAAATTTATTTTACTGATCAAGTTGATGGTTTAATTGATACTATGAAAACGATGGAAGAATATGGTCATTATAATACTTTTCTAAATAATAAGACTTTTACTTCTTATTTAAAGTATTGTCGTGATAATGGTTATGATACATATACTTTTTATGCTGATCAATTAATGTATTTAGTATTTGATTTAGTTGTTAAAAATAAATCTTTTTTAAATAAAGGTTTTATTAATTTAGAAATAAGAACACTTAGTAGAAAGTATCATATTCAAATGCCTAATCTTTATAGTAGAGAAGAACGTATTGCTGGTAAAATACTTAAAGTGTTAGGAAGAGAACATATTTTAAATATCTTATTTAAATCTAATGTTGATGCTTATAAATACCTTTGTGACAATGTTGGTTTCCGTTATGGTGAAATGATTAATATGGTTACTGATTTAGTTGATGGTAGTAGTGAAATATTAAGAAATAAAGATTATAAAGGCTTTAAAGGATTCATTAATTATGCAAAAGATTATGATGGCATAGAGTATGGAGATGCCTATAATTATCTACTTGATTTTTATGCAGAAAATAACTTTGGTTTATAAAGTTATTTTTTTTATATTTGACAAAACAAAAATATTTTGTTAATATTCTAGGCAAGAGGAGAGATATTATGAAAAAGATTTTCATTAATAGAGAACATCATCATAATTTCTTGCGCTTGTCTTATCGGCATTAAAGAAAAAATACCGACAACAAGTGCTTTTTGTGATGCTTGTTGTCTATATAATAAAGTACATTAACTATATAGATAACGTCTATATAGTTTTTTTGTTATAAAAATTATTTATATTAACTATAAAATTCTTGTATTGGATTTATTTTCAAGCCTCTTTTATATTAAAGATGTGAAAGGGAGAAATTCACAATAAGGGAGGATTTTATGGAAGAGATTAAAAAAGGAGTTGTATTTAGTAACGATATTAATTTAATACTAAATGGTAAAAATTCATTAAATTATAAATACAATGAAAAAGGAATTATTGTTCCTACAGATAGTTTTATTAGAGATTTAAGAGATGACTTTAAAAAGATTAGTAAAAGAACATATGGTGATGATGTTGTAATTATTGATGAATATGCAATGAGTTACTACATGAATATGTTTCTTGATAAGTTTAAAGAAAAATATCCAATAGTATCAATGGATGATATTTATGTAACATGTGATAACAAAAGAGTATTTAGTCTTGATTGTACACGTATGTCTGGAAGTAAAGATATGGTACCAAGATCTAATCCGCTTGATAAAGATGGTGTTAGAAAACAAATTGAAACATTAGCAGAAATTTTTAAAAGCCAAAATGAAAAAGAAATTATGCTTTTAGATGATGTTATCTTTTCTGGAAGTGTTATTGAATATATTTCCAAAATCTTTAAAGAGAATGGAATTGATGTAGTTGGTGCAATCGCTGCTATATCATCAATTGATGGATATACAATGTTTAATGGCTTAAAAGAAAAAGTTAATTGTGGTTATTTAATGGAAAAAGATGTTCTTGATGAAATATGTGAACGTGATTTCTATTATGGAATAGCTCAATCAGGAATGGCAAGACTTGTTGATGGTAAGGTTTATAAAGCTCCATATTTTATGCCATTTGGTGATCCTGTTGCTCGTGCATCAGTACCTCTTGATCGAAAAGAATATTTTTCCACAATGTGTGTTAATTTATCACTTGATTTATGGGAAGAAATTGAAAGATTATCAAAAAGAGAAATAATGAATAATGAATTACCTGAAAGAATACTAAATACAGACTATAATGAAGGAGTTGTAAAAACTCTAAGAAAGGTTTTAAAATGAAAAAAGTTCAAATAGGTATTATGGGTTCAGCAGAAGATCTTAACTATAGTAAAGATGCTTTAAGATTTGCTCAAAACTTAGGAAAATTGATTGCTGAATCAGGCAACATATTAGTTTATGGTGCTGAAAGAGAATATTCATCATTATCAACAAATGCGGCTATAGAAGCCTCTAAATATAATGGTATTACAGTAGGTGTATGTCCAGGTAAAAAGAAAGAGATATATGGTGAATTTAGACCAACTGTTTTAATTCCCTGTGGACTTGAAATAGGTGGTGGAAGAGAGTTTAGTTTAGTTTTATCATGTGATGTTATTATTGCAATAGGAGGTGGCTCTGGTACTTTAACCGAGATGGCTATCGCTTATCAAGCAGGTATTCCAATTATTACCGTTAATAAATTTAATGGTTGGGCCAAAAAATTATCTAATAAATATTTTGATGATCGTAGAAGACTTAAATGTATCAGTGTAGATAGTGAGAAAGAAGCTCTAGATAAAGCTTTAGAGCTTGCAAATAAATAATGATATTCTCATCAATCTGCGATCTAGTACTTGATATTTATTACGATGAAAAACTAAATTATATTGGTTGTGATGGTGGTATTACAGCAGCTAATATTGTAGCTAACTTATCTTCTTTCAGTTTAAATACTAAATGTTATGGTGTATGTGGTAATGATTATTATGGTAATCTTGCAATTAAAAGTTTAAAAGATTGCAATGTTAAAGTAGATATTAAAAGACTAAGTTCTATTAATACACGAGCTTATTTTATAAGACGTGTTCTAGTTGATGGAAAGATGTGCTTTAAATCTATTAAATATTGTCCTTTTTGTAAAAAAAGTAGTTGGTATGATGATAGTTGTATTTACGAAAAAGAAATATTAAAGAAAATAACAAATAAAGAAATCTTAATCTTTGATAATCTTAATAGTAAAAATCAATATATTATCAATAATACAAATAATCTTAAATTATTAGATTTAGGCTTATTTGATGAATTAGATAATCTAAGTAATATGCAGATTATTAGTAAGTTAAATAATAATTTTGAAATAGTTAATTTAAATCAAAGAGTAGAAAATTTCTTATTAGAAAGATTAAACTTAAAAGATGATATTGAATTATTAAATATTATTAAATGTAAATTATTAATTATTACAAGAGGGGATAAAGGTTGTGATCTAACATATCGTAATAAGAAATATACATATCCATTAAAAAAAGTCGAAGAAGAAATAGATGATAGTGGTGCTGGAGATTTATTCTTTTCCACTATTATAAAGAATTGGGCAATGAATAACTTCAAAATAACATCAAGTAAATTTAATAAATGGGTACGTGAAGCTAGTAAAAATTCTAGTGAAATTGTTAAATTAATTGGATCACGTAGATTAATTAAAGATTTGTATAGAAACAAACTAAAAATGATTTGTAATTGTGGAGGTTTGAAATGAAAGAAGAAGAGTTTTATATTGATTTCGATGGTGTAATAATGGATACCCAAGGTGAAACTGATAGATTATTTGCTCTTTATGGTAGTGATACTAAAAATCCAGCTTGGAATGAATATCTAAGATGTCGTGATTGGGCAAAATATCTATTAACTTGTAAAGAAATAGATAAATCAATCGATGTATTAAAAGAATTATATAAATTAAAGAAAAGAGTTTATATTTTATCAAGTGTTTTCTCGACAAATGAAGCAAGAGATAAAATTGAATTCTTAAGAGACAACGGTGTCTATCAAGATTTTATTGCTGTACCAGAACGTTTTAACAAGAGTAAGGTTGTAATACCTAACAAATCTCGATTACTTGTTGATGATTCAGAAAGAAATATTGTAGATTGGCGAAATAGTAATGGTGAAGCAATATGGTTCCCCAAAGAAGAAAAAGATTTAACTTTTCTTCTAAGAAGATAAGAGTAACTTAGTTACTCTTCGATATGGCGGCATTGGTGAAGTGGTTAACACGTTAGATTGTGGCTCTAATACTCGCGAGTTCGATTCTCGTATGCCGTCCCATTTTTAAAATTTAAGAGTGCTTTGTCACTCTCCGCTATGGCGGTATTGGTGAAGTGGTTAACACGTTAGATTGTGGCTCTAATATTCGCGAGTTCGATTCTCGTATACCGTCCCATTTTTTAGAGGTTAATTATGAATAGATTTGTATTATCTCAAATTTTAGGGGGATTATCGGCATTATCGATGGTTCTTAGTTCATGGCAAATAAAAAAGAAAAAAATATATTTTTTCTTAACGTTAGATAATATTTTCTGTTTTACCCAATATATGTTACTTAAAGCTTATACAGGAGCTTTTACTAATGTTATTGGTTTAATAAGATTATTATTATTTAACTTTAAAGGTCGTAATAAGTTTTTTAAAACAATATGGCCTTTAATTATTGTTATTATCTTATATGGAGCAATTGGTGTAATTACTTATACTGATATTAGTTCTTTATTTCCAACTGTAGCTTCTATTCTTTATGCTTTTGCGCTATATCAAGATAAAGAAAAAATAATTCGTATTGCAACAAGTATTATGTTATTTTGTTGGCTTTTGTATAATTTATTTGTCCATGCTTATGTTGGTGCAATAACAGAAGGTGTGATGTTTATATCATCACTACTAGCTATTTTAAAAATCGATATATTGAAGAGGTATCCCCATCACAAAGAGAGTATTATTGATAAGTTAAAAAAGAATTATTATCACAATAAAGTAAGACAATTAATAAAAGTAAATTTTGTAGATGATTATGATATTTTAATGGATATCTTTGAAAGTGAAGATAATGTTTTAAGTGTTATGTCAAGACTAGAAGAATATGATCGTGATAAACAAATATTAATTAAGATTTTATTAAATATTAATAAGTCTATTAAGATTGATAATAAGACATAAAAAAAAGAAGTTTAACTTCTTTTTTTAGTATGTAAAATAATCTTTTCCTTCGTATTGTGTTTTAAGTGGTTCATCTAATGTTTCTGGATGAGTCATAATATAATTTAGTAAGTTAACCGCTTTAGACATATAAGCCCCATCTGCAATTCTTTCATCTAAGTTAATACCAAATTCAACGATATCACGTACTTCTTGTTTACCTTCTTTATTAACAACAACTTCTTTATGAATATCACCCATTGTAATAATAATACTACTAGATCCTAAATTAGTTAGATTATGATGAATAGCTCCACACTTGATACTTCCTAAATTAGATAGTATTGCTGTACTGTTATAAAGTAATTCATTATAGATACTACCTGGTAATTTATCATGACGATCCATCCATAATAGTAGTGGCATTAATGGCCATTTCATGAACCAATTAGGGAATTTATCTAAGATATCTAGAGTATCATCTGATGATGTTTGTTCCATTTTCTTTCTAAAACTATCTACTTTATCACTAATTCTTTTACCAATATCATCAATAGTATCATCACGATTAACTCTAATTAATGACATTACTTCTTTACCTTTATCACTAAATTCTACTTTGGCAGTAAAGGCCATAATAACTTCATTTCTTGCATAATAACGATTATTCATAATAAAGTTATTTAAACGTGGTCGATTAAATACAACTTTGGTAATTGCTGTTGTAAAAGCATGAAAGAATGTTAAATCAGGATTCTTTTCTTTTTTCTTTTTCATATATTTAATTAAATCTGTAACATCAAACTTACGATTAATATAAACATATGCTTCTTCTCTTGATTTGATATAAGTCATTATTCTTAACATAGCAGGTGCATTGATGAATCTTCCATCACGACGGTCTTTACGAGTCTTTTTATATTCTTTCCCTTCTATTTCATTTCTAATCATTTTAGCCATTTATTTTCTCCTATAGTCTTAATTATAAAGAATTATTGTTTATTTGTAAATAAGTGGACGTTTACCCTATAGATTTAATCTATATCTACTATAAATTATTAGTATTGGATTTATTTAATAGTTCATTATATCTTATAAGTGTGAAAGAGGGATATTATGATTAAAAATTTAAAAGTAGATAATGTTGATTGTTTACATGGAACAATTGTTACAGTAAAGAACTTTAATGATTTTAAAGATGTATTTAGTGTCTTTAGAGAAGAACCATTCTATGAAGATTGGCAAGATGATAGTATAAGAGAACAATTTGATTATTTAAAAGAAAATGGTGAAGTATTAGGTTATTATACTGACCGAAATATTGTTGGTATTTATTCAATGGTTGATGGTGCTATTCCAACTCATCCAGTTAAATTTATTGAACCAGAAAAAGTTATTTATTTATCTGATATTGCTATTAAAAAGAAATATCGTGGTAAAGGTTATGCTAAAGACTTAGTAAATTTCTTTATGAATTATTTTGAAAATCAAGATTATTATAATGAAGCTTATTTTAGAACTAATTTAGTTGGTTCAATGTCTGAAAGATTGATGCTTCCATATGGCTTTAAACCAATACTTGATAAAGATGGTAATATTATTACTGAAGATGTATCTTTTGATAGAACAAATGATAATTTAGAAACTCTTGATAGAAGAAAATTCTTATCTAAAAAAAGAGGTGAAAATAATGTACAACATTCTCGAAAAACTTATTTCCTTTAATACAATAGGTGATAAAGAGAATTTATTACTTATGGACTATGTAGGTAATATATTAAAAGAAAAAGGATTTGAAATTAAATATTTATTTAATAATGATCAAACAAAGAAATGTTTAGTTGCAACATATCAAGATCCTAATTTACTATTTATAGGTCATACTGATACGGTTGATTATTCTAATTGGGATTATGATCCTTTTAAGTTAACAATTATTGATAATAAAATATATGGTTTAGGAACATGTGATATGAAAGGTAATATTTATGCCTTCTTAGAAGCTTTAAATAGAATTGATCTTAATAATTTAAATAAAGGTCTTGAAGTAATATTAACTTTTGATGAAGAAAGAGATTTTGGTGGTATTAAATTAATATGTGAGAATGACGTCTTTATTCCTAATAATGTCGTAGTAGGAGAACCAACTAGTTTGATTCCTGTATCTAACACTAAAGGTTGTATGGAATTTAAAATTGATTTTAAAGGTATTACGGCTCACTCATCTTGTGTTAATAAAGGGGATAACGCTATTTTAAAAGCTATGTATTTTACTAAAGAATTATTAAACTTTTATAAAGGTTTAAAGGAAGATAAGAATCCTTTATTTGAAATACCATATACGACTTTAAATATATCTAAAATAGATGGTGGTAAGAATATTAATTCCGTACCTGATAATTGTGAATTAACATTTGATTTTCGTACCATAAAAAAAGAACATCATGAATTAATTATTAATTTCTTAGAATTACTATGTAATAAATATAAAGCTAAATTAACAAAGATAACTAATCTTTATCCACTTGAGAATAATAGTGATTTATCTTTTTATGAAAATTTAACTGGTAATAAAAAGAAATCATTTAACTTTGTTACAGAAGCTAGTTTTCTTGATAAAGATAATGTTGTTATCTTAGGTGTTGGTCCAAATAATGAACATCAAAGAAATGAATATATTGATGTTGATAGTTTAAATAATTTAATTAATTATTATGTAGAAATAATAAACAAATATTGTGAAAAAAAAGATAAACTATATTAGTTTATCAATTTTCCACTATGTTCGTTAAAGAAATCTATTACACATCTGATTGTTTTATTTTCTAATCTTTTAATATAACTTAAATATATTGTCGATTTAGGAATATCAAAATCAGTCTTTAAGGCTACATAATCCCCATTTTTTAATTCATTACTGATAATACCTTTTGGAGAGATTCCAAAGATATTATCAGTTTTTATTTTAAGAAGTAATAATGATGTTGAATTAGCTAGTTCATAATCTAGAGTAGGATATAATTCTTTCATTGTTTTAGTTATATAATTTCTTTTAACAACACCAATTTTTTGATTCTTAAGATAATCAAGGGTAATAACATCTTTTTTAATTCTATTAGCTTTTTCACGTGATGTAAATAAAACAACTTCATGACTTTGTTGAAGAAGGGATACACATTCACTTGAATTAACTTTTTCTTCATCAATTAAAATATCAATTTGTTTATTCTCAAGAAGATTTATTAGTTTATCACTTCTTGCAATATAGTAATCTATTTCTAAATTAGGATAAATCTTATTTATTTCATTGATATAGAAAGGTAGTATTTTAGTTGCATAACCACTTCTTACTCCAAGAGTTACTTTACCTTTTATTTCATCATTAGTGTTATTAAGTTCATCTAATTGTTTAAAGATAGAATCTAATTTATTATATAAATCTTCACCATCACTAGTTAGTTTTATTTTATTATTTTCTCTTTGAAATAATTTCTTTTCAAGTTGTGTTTCTAATACTTTAATACTATAACTTAATGATGGTTGGCTTATCATTAAAGATTCAGCCGCTTTAGTATAACTATTATATTTTGCAACTTCATAAAAGTATTTGTATAAGTTAAGATTAATATTTAAATTCATAATTTACCTCCTAAAAAGTCTCTTTTGTTTAGGAAAACTTCTTCCTGTATTTACATCATACATTTTTGAAAAGATATGACAAAAATATTCTTTATAAACACTATCTTCACTATCAAAGGTAGCTTCTCCATATTGATTAATATAAATTGGTGTATTCAAGAAACCAAAGCCACCTAAGCGATCAGGGAAGGCTAAATATTTATTTGAATCAGTAAAATGTTTTCCTCCGAAATGATCTTTTATATACTTATCAATAATATTATTTGCTTCTTTAAAAGCAGCTTGATTCTCTCTATTGATTCTTCTTCTTTCTAAAGAACAATAGTAGTAAGGAATTAATATTAAAGATCCATTATAATCTTTATATTCTTTATAATAAACAACGTAGTTATCAAAATCTTCTAACACTTCATGACATTCATCATCAAGTTTTCTTACATATGTTTTATTATCAGCTGCAAGTTTTTCTACAAGTAATTCCTTTTCGGCATACGCTTCTAGATTTATTAACTCTAATTCGTCATAGTTTCGTCCTTTATTCTCATCGAAGAAATAGGAGTCATCATAAAATACATGATAATTATTATTTTCAGGCATAATTGCTACAATACTTAAATCATTCAATAATTTCACTAAATCTTCTTGATTTATTTCATTTCCATCAAAAATGATATTTTTGTTTTCATCTAAAGAATATTTAGGTATAAAACCTAATCTTTTTTGGCAAGAACTATTAATTCTTTCTTTTAGTACTTCCTCAAAATGTTCTAAGTTATAGTTTACCTTTCTTCCTTCATCAAGTAGTTTTTCTATTCCTGAACGAATTGTTTTCTTTAATCCACCACTTTGTGGAAATTTATCATCTGTTAAATAGATTATTTCTTCGATAATCGGATATTTATATCTAATTCTTTTATTTAGTCTTTCATATTGTTTTATTAATCTTCTAAAGTTTTGCGTATGATCTTGTCCATTACTACCTTCATTATAATCTAAATGATATTTAATTGCTAGGCATAAACCATTAGTTTCATTAGTAAAAGATGAACATGTTCGATAATCAATAATAGATGATATTTCTGAATCGAAGTTTGCAATGTAATGGTTCTTTTCAAGATTGTTTTTTCTTCCTAAGACATATAATTTATCATTAACAGTAACGAAGATATCACCAGTATGAAATGATTCTCCAATAATTCCTTCACCAATTGTTTTATTATTTATTTTTATATTTCCTTCACTTAATAAGCCACAAGGTATTGATTTTAAGTGATTTGCCTTTTGATATTTTATAATTTCATCTTTATATAGATGAGAAAGTTTTCCACCTCTTAAACTATAAAAGTTTACATCATCAAATGAGAATATAATAAGATCATTTTCAGTATTAAATGAGTAGACATGTAATTCATCAAAATCTTTTTCTTCATATTCACTAACAAGGCCACCACATTCAGTACATCCATAAACATGAACGAAGACATTATCTGGTAATTTTAGTTTGTTTCTAATAGTTTTAATTAAACCATTATTATTTATTTCTCCAAAAATGAAGATTCTTTGGATTTTACCGCCATCCATTTTATCATCTTCTGGTAATAAATCAGTATAATTTCTTGGTAAGTAAACATCAGTACAAAATGTTGAACTTTTGATATTAAAAACATTACTTAAAGAAGCTTCTGTATCATCATTCACAAGAGGTAAAAAGAGATTTGTGAATAATCCCGAAATACTACTTAATGGAGCCGTATTATATATATTTCGATAGCCATTATTATATTTAGACTTATGAACATTATTTATTATGTCTTCTTCACTAACATATACCGTTTTAGGATTACCAAGTGAACCTGAAGAAAAGATACCAATTCTTCCTATTTCTGGTTTATTAATTACAATACTTTCACGACTTTTATTAATTGTTTGATCTAGTTTATCAAGATCTAAGGGAATTACATCATAACTTGAAATAATACCTTTTTTAGCACAAAAAGATCTTTGTGTAAAGATATCATCTAAATTGTCATATGATTCTTTAGCAAGTTGATGGCCACCAATTAAGATAGGTGAGTAACCAAGAGATGTTAAAGCAATAATATCAGCTATTGATTTAACTAGATTAAAAACTATTAAGTATGGTGTTTTATTTCTATATTTTTGTTTTTTATAAAATTCTCTTTTTTTTAGAACCATTTGATATAAGTCATTATAGGTAAAATCAGTTTGAACTCTATAGATATCAAAATATTCTTTTAAACTAAGATTACTATTCATTTGGCTTTTAATGTTTGAAATATATGCTTCTTCATATCTTGTTTGTGTATAAATAATTTTATCTCTTGTGGTGGGATTATTTGCTTTCTCTTTTAAATAATTAAATAACTTTGTTTCCATAATCCCTCCTTTATTTCTTCAATTCATTTATATCTTCATTAATTTGAATTTTTCTTACTTCTCTAAAGACATCTTGATGCAATAATGCTGTTGCAATTATCTTACCAAGTTTGTCACTAATTATTTCACCACTTCGTTTAATGATAATAGGATTTTTCATATAATGTCTAATAGTATCATCGGAATTAAATTCTATGGAAATAGCATCAAAAGAACATTCTTTAAAATGAATATTAGGATAATGCTTTTTTATATATTTATTTGCATCACTACGATAAGCATCCAAGATATCATCGTAAATGTGTTTATCTTGAAAATATGGTATTAGCATGATTTCTCCATTTTCATTTACTCCGAGTTTGGCATAAATTTTGACATTTACATAGTAATAAGATGGAAATTTAAAACTATCACTTAAAAGATCTTTCAAATATTTTTGACAATTATCTGCAAGTAATCTTGGAATAAAAAGGTTAATTTTAGCTAGTGCTTTATATTCATCTATCTTTGCTTCAGAGTATAAATATTTTCTATTAACGAAAAAGAAATAACCATCATCATAGTAAATATAATATTTTCTTTCATATTCATGTCTTTCAATAGCAACAATATTTAAATCGTTTATTAGTTCAACTAATTTTGGTTCATCGATTTGATCAAAAGGAATAACAATATTTTTATCTTTATCGAATTCATATTCTGGAATATAGTGTAACTTTTCCATAAATACTTTTTTTATAAAATCATTTAAAACTTCATCAAAATGTTCTAGTCGATAATTAATTGTTTGATAGTATTTAAATTGATCATCAAACTCATTTCTTCTTGATTTATTTAATGATTTACTAATAGGGAATTTCTCATCTGGAAGAAAGAGAATATCTTTAATTTGAGTATTTGTTTCTTGAACAGTTTCTCTTATTTTTTTTGCTTCATTAATAAATCTTCTAAAGTAAGTTGTATGATCATTTCCAGTATAAACTTTATTATAATCAAGAGGATATCTTACTGCTAAATAAAGTTCATTATTATGTGG
Source organism: uncultured Clostridia bacterium (assembly GCA_946409545.1). GTDB lineage: Bacteria > Bacillota_I > Bacilli_A > RF39 > UBA660 > RUG12783. The sequence goes on from CAMJWT010000018.1 coordinate 16,894, forward strand.
AATAACTGTACACTTTCTATTTGTTTTGTTGGTATAAAGATTATCTAGATAGGATAGAGAAGTATTCATAATTAAATCTTGTCTTCTCCCCATGGCATATAATTTATTATTAATAATTAGAAAGATATCTCCTGTATCATAACCATTAATAATAGCTTCTCCAATATTATGATTATTGATTGTTATACGATTATCTTTTATTCCACATGGAAGAAAGCTTATACAATTATCTTTGTTAATTGATGCTATTTCTTCTTCACTAAGTTCATGTACATTATTTTTTTCTCTTTTATAGAAATGTATTTTATCAAAAGAATAAGTAACACTATCATTATCTATATCATATTTATAGATAAAGATTTCTTGCATATCTTTTTCTTCACATTCATAAGCAAGACCAGCTAATTCAGTAGAGCCATAAACATTTACAACTTGGAAATCTAAGACATCAATCTTATGAAGAAAATCTAATGTATCTTTTGTAACAGATTCTCCAAAAACAAAGAATCTTTTTATGGCTCCAACCTCAATTCTTGTTGTACCTTCAAATATTTTTTGAATATCTCTATTTAAATAAATATCTGTATAATTAATCATTATATGCATATGGTAATCACTTGATAAAGTTGATCTTGTATTACTTCCGATAATGGGAAAGAAAACATTTGTAAATAAGCCTGATATTGATGAAATATTAATTGGATTATATATTCTTCTTTCATAATTAATAAATTTTGAAGATTTAACATTATTAGCGATAGCTTCTTCAGTCAAATAAACTAATTTAGGTTCACTAACTGATCCTGATGTTAATAATCCTATTGTTCTTTGTTTAGGTTCATTAACAACTTTTCGATCTTTCATTTTTTTAATATCTATATTAAGTTTTTCTTCATCTAATTCTTCTTTATCAAAAAATCCTATAACACCATTTTTAAAGTAAATAGAATCAGTTGTCTTTCTTTTTGACTTTTTATCATATGTATTATAATCAATCAATATTGGAGAATAATTAAGTTCTAATAAAGCAATCAAAATAGCAATAGAATGTATTTCATTTCTTACAAGCAAATATACTTTATTTCTAATTGGATTATGTTTAAAAAATAAAATAAAAGAATTTACCATGTTAAGAAGAATATCAGCATTGTTAGAGATTTGACAATGATATATTTGTCTATTCTTTGTTTCTTCATTATGGGCTTTATTGTATAGATGTTTGTATAAGATTGAATTCATAATTATTGCTCCTTTCTATTTTAATATTTTTGTCATTTCAGTATCATAAAGACCAATATTTCTTAAATTATATATAAATGAATTAACCATTAATAAATATGCATTTTTAATGTTTTGTTGAGTAAAATTGCACCTATTATTATCATCATTTACTTTTATGACATCAAATAAAGGATTGAATTTATCGTCTGGAATAGGAGCCATTAATTCTATTTCTTCAAATTCATAATCTTTATAATCTTTAATTATTTCTAGAACTTTTTTAGCATTTTCCATTCTTTCTTCTTCATGTTTAGTATCTTTTTTTCCATTAAGTTGGTATTTTTCTTTAGCTGCAACAAGATAATATGGAATTAATATAATTTCACCATCTTTATTAGTTCCTTTAAGACAAAAGATATAGGTGTCTGTTAAACTTTCATATAGTTCTTTGTCAGGATAATCAGTGTTTAATAATGGGTAACTATTATCAAGTGCTAATCTTGGAATTAGTAAATTGTATTTAGCGCAATCTTTATAATAATCTATGGTGTTTTCATCATATAATGCATCATCCTCTGAAAAATATAATCTTTCTAAAGGAAGTTCATAGAAGAAGTATGAATCACTATAAATAAGTTCATAATAATCAGAACCATCATGAATCATTAGAATATTTAAATCATTTAATAGTTTTACTATTTGTTCAAGAGTAATTTCTTTTTTACTAATTAATATATTATGGTCCTTTGATAACTGGAAGTTTGGTATATATCCTAATATTCCTTTAAAACGACGGGATAGGTACTTAGATAACTCTTCGTCAAAATGATCGATTCTTTCATTAATCATTTCTCCATATTTAAGATATTTACTTAATCCATTACGATTAGATTTTTTAATTCCTGAACTTAATATAAACATGTAACTTGTTATGAAAATAGTTTTCTTAATATTTGGATATCTATCTTGAATTAATTTTCTTATTTTAGGAGCTTCTGTAAGTAATCTTCTAAAATAAGTTGTATGATCACGAAACATATTATCTTCTTTTTCAAGTGAACATCTAATTGCTATACATAAATTATTATCATCATCTGTAAATGTTGCACATATTCTATCTGTTTGAGACGATATTTCATTATCATAGTTTGCTAAATAATAGTTTTTATCGATATCTCTTTTTCTTCCAATAACATAAAATTTATCATCTATTATGGTAATGATATCTCCCGTATTAAAATCATTAACTAAACATTCTCCGATACAATTATTATCTTTTATTTTTATTTTATTAGTAATAAAACCACAAGGTAAATATTTAGTTATGTTATATTGAGAAATTTGATTTTTATCGATTATTGTAATGTTTTTACCAACCTTTTTATAAATAGTTTGATCATCATAAGAATAAATAACGGTATCATTAAGAATATCAAGGAAATAAATATGTAACTCTTGCATATCTTTTTCTTCTATTTCACTAACTAGACCCCCACATTCAGTTGTTCCATAAACATTAACAAAGACATTTTGAGGTAGTCCTTCTATCTTTTTTCTTACAAAGTCAAAAAGGGCTTTGCTATTTTGTTCACCGTAAGTAAAAATTCTTTTAATTCTTACATTTTCTTTAGGATCATTATTTTTAAAAGAATCAGCAAAATTTCTTGGTAAATATACATCTGTTGCAGCGGTTGCTATTAGGGGATCAAATTGATCAAAAATAATACCAGATGTGTAATCACTAACAATAGGAACAAAAATATTTGTGAATAAGCCTGATACAGTACTAAAAGGAGCAGTATTATAAATAATTCTATAATCATCAACATAATTTGATTCAAATACTTTATTAATTAATGCTTTTTCATCCATATATATGATTTTAGGATTACTTAGTGTTCCTGATGAAAAGATACCAATCATACCTTGTCCTGGTTTATTTATAACTTCACAATTTTGTGTACTATCGATATCATTTATTAATTTTTGCATATTGAAAGCTGTTCTAGGATAATCGTTTATAATATGATATTCTTCAGAAAATCCTTTTAGCCAGTTATAATAATCATCATCAAGATCATGATCTAACTTAACACCATTTAGAATAATTGGTGAACATCCTATTGCTAATAAGGCAATTAATGAGCTTATTGATTCTAAGTCATTTAAAGCAAGTAGATAAGGATTTTGCCAATTTAATTCTTTAAAATTTTCTATTTTTTTTAGTACAGCTTCATATAACATTTCATAAGTACATCCATTGCTTTTTTTTTCAAAATATACTCGTTTATTTTTTGTATCATCATTAGTTGCTTTATCTTTTAAATATTTAAATAATAATGATTCCATAACCCCTCAAAAATATAGTGTTTATTATATCATAAATTGCTTGAAAAATAAAGAAAAAAAGATAAACTTATGTTTATCTTTATTATCCATATTTTTTGGTTAAGTATTTTCCATATCGACGATTTTCTTTAAATTTTTCATCTAAGTGTTGTTTTAGGCCAGGTATTTTGTAATATAAGTATGAATTAGCAATTATTTTTTGTCTTTCATCACCAATTATTATTCCTTGAGGATTTATATATATTGGTTCAAAATAGGTACCATCTATAACCCATAAGCGATCTATGAAAACAGGAAAAACTACAAATTGATATTCTATTCCTTTAAATACTTTTTTTATTTTCTCTTTACTTTCTTTATAAACTTCTTTTAGATGTCTTGGATTATAATTATTTGTAATTGAATAAGGATAAATAATTGTAAATCCACGTTCGTTTTCACCGACGGCAGCAAACATATAAGTTAGTTCATATAATAAATGACTTGGTTCCATAGTATGTGATATTACACCTAGTGTAGAACTACTATTATCTGCTAGTAATTTGTTTAAAAATAAGTTATGATCTACTAACTCTTCATATTCTTTTAACCTTTTTTCGGTGTATTTAACACGATCTTCTATTCCAAAGAAGTATGAATCATTGTAATAAATAATATATGATTTGATATCATCTTTTTTTTCAATAGCAATAATTCTTAATGGTTCAAGTAACTTAATTAATTGTTTTTCATTAATTTGATTAAAAGGAATAACGATACTATATTCATCATTTAAAGTAAATTGTGGTACAAAATCTAAATAATATGAACACATCTTTTTTATATAATTTGATAATACTTCCTCGTAATTATCAAGACGATAACGAATTTTATCATAATAATCTAATAACGAATTAAAATCTTTTCTTTTTGATTTTTTTAAAGTATTACTTAAAGGAAATAATTCATTAGGGATAAATAATACTTCTTTAATCATAGGATATTTATCTTTAATTTTTTTTGTTAATATATCTTTAATTTTTATTAATCTTCTAAAATATCCATTTTTGTCACGATATTCTTCATATTTTAAATCATATTTAACTGCTAAATAGATTTCGTTATCTTTAGTAAAAGCTGTACATTTTTTATTTAGAAGATTAGTTGTTTCATTATCTAGATATGAAAGAGAGGTATTATTAATTAAATCTGTCTTTCTTCCAAGAATATATAGTTTATTATCAATTAATATAAAAATATCACCAGTATGATAATCATTTATAATACCTTCACCAATATTATTATTATCTATTTTGATATCACTTTCATTTGTTCCACATGGAAGAAGGGAAATATAATTATTTATGTTTTTAATATCATCTTTATTAATTTCTTTTACATTATTTTTATCTTTAAGATAGAAGTGAATTTTATCGTAAGAATAAATAACTAAATCTTTTTCTAAATCATACTCATAAATAAATATTTCTTGAGCGTTAGTAATATCATATTCGGAAACTAAGCCTCCTGCTTCTGTTGAACCATAAACATTTATAAAAGAGATTTTACAATCATTTGTTGGTTTTAAATAATTAATTACATCCATTCCGTTTGTTTCACCAAAGATAAATACTCTTTGAACATTTTCATTTTTAATGGTTTTCATTAATTCACGATAGTTTCTTGGTAAGAATAGATCAGTACAATTAGGTGCGTCGAAGTAATTAACTCTTTCAATAAGATTGGCATCAACATTATTATTACAAATTGTTAAAAAAATGTTTGTAAATAATCCTGAGATAGAACTTAGTGGTAAATGGTTATAAATAGAGCGATGTTCCGTTATTTTAGATTTTTTAATATTGTTAATAATTGTTTCTTCATCTAAATAAACTAATTTTGGTTCACTAAGAGTTCCTGATGAAAAGATACCGATTTTTCCTTTACCTGGAGTATTAATAATCTTACCATTTTTTATTTCTTCAAGTTTATGATCTAATTTTTCATGATCAATTCCAATTATTTCATGTTTATCTCTTGCTGCACCACTTTCAATCATTTTAGAGGTAATCATTCTTTGATGAATAGTTTTTTTAATATAATATATGTCACCATTTAATAGAATAGGAGAGTATCCTAGTTCTAGTAATGCAATTAATCTTGCAATGGTATCAACATCATTTTGAACTAATAAATAATCGTTTATACCTTGATTATTTTTATAATCTTTAATATATTGGTTAACTAATAAATATAAGTCAGAAACTGTAATGTCTTTTTCATATTCTTTATGATATAACACTTTATTTCTTAATGATTCATCATTATATTTTTCTTCTAAATATTTATATAAAAGTGAATTATTCATAGACCCCTCAAATTAGCATCTATTTTATCATATTTTGCCATAAAAATAAAGTATAATAGTACTAGGAGGTTTTATGAGAATAATCTTTCATGTTGATGTTAATAATGCATATTTATCATGGACAGCTGTTAATTTATTAAAAAATGGTTACAAAGAAGATATTCGTTTAATACCTTCGGTTATTGGTGGCGATGAAAAAAGTCGTCATGGTATTGTACTTGCTAAAAGTCCTATTGCTAAAAAAATGGGTATTAAAAGTGCAGAAACAATATATCTTGCAAGACGTAAATGTAAAGATTTAAAAGTATTTCCACCAGATTTTGATTTATATATGAAAGAATCTAATAAATTTTATAATTATTTGAAACAATATACCCCTTTAATTGAAAGAGCTAGTGTTGATGAATGTTTTCTTGATATGTCTAATACTAAATATTTATATGATGATTTAGAAAAGTTAGCCTATAAAATTAAAGATGATATTAAGAATATGTTTGGATTTACCGTTAACGTTGGTATTGGTAATAATAAATTATGTGCTAAAATGGCTAGTGACTTTGAAAAACCAGATAAAGTTCATACTTTGTATATGAATGAAATTGAAAGTAAAATGTGGCCTCTTGATGTTTCAGATTTATTATTTGTTGGTAAAAGTTCTAGTAAATTATTACATAGTATTGGTATTGATACGATTGGTGATCTTGCAAATGCTGATATTAATTTTTTATCAAAATATTTTAAAAATAGGAGTCAAGATTTAATTAATTCAGCTAAGGGACTAGATGATTCTTTAGTTATTACTGATTATGGGGCTAATAAGTCTATTAGTATTTCAAGAACCTTAAATCGTGATACTAATGATTTGGGAGAACTTCGTAATTATTTCTTAAAACTATCTAATGAAATAGGTCTTCGTCTAAGAAAGAATAAACAATATGCTAGTGTTATTGCGATAACGCTTAAAACAAGTTCTTTTAAAAGTTTATCACATCAATTAACCCTTGATGTTCCAACAAATAATACGATGGATATTTATAATAATTGTTTAATTCTTCTTCGTGACATTGATAAAAGTGAAACTTTTAGACTTTTAGGAATAAGACTAGATAATTTAAAAGATAGTAAAGAAAGTAAAGTATCTTTATTCGATGAAAATGATAATTCTTCGGATACTTTACAAGAAGTAATGGATAAAATTAATGATAAATACAAAGATACAATGGTAATGCCTGCTATATTTTATAAAACTTCCAGTAAAAATGTGACAAATAACGATAATTAAAAAATGTTTTAATGTAAAATAATTCCATAGAGGTGATACAATGAGTGAAGTTTTAACAGCATTATTTCATAGATTAGAAATAGATGGTAAAGTATATTATCAATGTCGTTTTATTGTACCTGAATTTATTCCTAATGAAAGATTTGATAGTATCCTAGAACGTGATAAGTCAGATAAAAGTGATTTTTATATTACGGCTCCTAGTGATAAATTACTAACTAAAGGTATTAAAGAAAATGCTATTTTTAGTGATGAAGGTAAAGAATTAATAATGGTTAAAGATCAACGATTATTAACTAATTTAAAAGCAAAGTTTGAGGAAGAACATGCTAATAAAGCCAAAGATGAACAAACTAGTAGTCATCCTCAAGAATTAATAGATGCTTATGTTAAGAAGATTGAAGAGGAAACAAAATGTCCAAAAAGAGCAATTAGAGATATTATTTCAACAGTTGTTTACAATCGTGAACTTAATAAAAGTTCTTTATCAACATTAACAAAGAATATGCATCATGATAATATCGTTATGATTGGTCCTATTGGTAATGGAGAAGATATTATTCTTGATTCTGTTGAAAAAAATCTTCAAATTCCTGTTGTTAGATTAAATGTTACAGGTGATTTAGAAGAAGATGCCTTAACAATTGCTCATAATATCGAAGAAAGCAAGAAAAAGTTTAATGGTAATGCTCTTGTTATTCTTGATTGTGATTTCAAAAGTTTATCTGAAGAATTTGAAGGTGATACTTTCTATCCTGTAAGAGAATTAATTACTTATGCAGGTAAATATACATCACCATATTTAGATAGACCTATTAGATTTAATGAATTAACATATTTAACAAGTATTAATGTATCTAAAGAAATGGCAGAAATTGAAAATATTGAAGCTTATTTTTCTAAATTAACGGGTTGTACTAAAGCAATAATGGTTAATAAGTTATCAATGAATCAAATACGTAATCTTTTATACAAAAGTTCATATAGTGTCTTAAAATATTGTGCTGATACTGCTAAAAAATACAATCGTGAATTTACAGTTAATCGTCAAGTTATAGCTGATGCTATTAAATTCCTTGATTTCTTTGATGGTCATATTGCGATGTTAAATTCAGCTATTTTAGAAAGTTTTAAATCACAACTTGAAAATGGAAAAGGTAAGATCAGTTTAGGAGGAGAAATCCTTGAATATATCGAAGGTGTTATGGATATCGAATATCCATCTGAAGAACAAGCTCCTGATAATAATGTTGAAGAAGAATCTGATGTATCTTTTGATCATGAAACAGCAAGTAGAGTAGATGAATTAACAAAAGAAATTACGAAAACGATTCGTGGTCAAGATAAACAAGTACGAAGAATTGTAAAATATGTTCTAAAGAATTTAGAGTATGCTAATAATCCTGATGTTACAGAACCAAATAAACGTAAGAAAAATATTCTTATTCGTGGGGAAACAGGAACTGGTAAAACCGAAATCGTAAGACGTCTTGCTAAACTAATTGGCGTACCAATTTATGTTGCTGATGCTACTCAATATACTGAAGAAGGTTATGTTGGGGACTCTGTTAATGAAATGTTACTAGATTTATATCATGAAGCTGGTGATGATATTAAAAAAGCTGAAAGAGGTATTCTAGTTATTGATGAAATCGATAAAAAAGCTAATAATCATGGAGATCGTTCTGATATTTCACGTGGAGCCGTACTTCAAAGTTTATTAAAAATAGTTGAAGGAACAAAGAAAAAAATTAAGTATGAAGAAGCTCTTCCATCAGGAGCCGTTGTTAGAAAAAAATTAGATTTTGATACTAATCGTTTAACGGTTATTTGCTTAGGTGCTTTTGAAAATCTTGAAAAGTTCCGTGAAGAACGTATTAGAAAAGCAACAAAACCAAAAGGAATGGGTTTCCAATCTGATTCTGACCAAGCTAAAGCTAGAGAGAATGAAAATAAAGTTAATCGTAACTTTATTAGTGAAGATTATGAAGCTTATGGTATGGGTAATCAATTTATTCCTCGTTTTGAAGGTAAAGTATACTTAAATTCTTTAACTGAAGAAAATATGGTTGATATTATGAAAAATTCTAATTTATCAGCAATTAAGTTAAAGAAAGAAGAATATCTTCTTGATGGTGTTATCTTAGAGTTTACAGAAGATTTTTATGAAAAATTAGCTGTTATCGCTGTATCTAAAAAAGCAGGAGCACGTGGTATTAGTGAAGCCTTAGAAGATACTTTTGAAACCTTAGGATTAAATGATTTAGATACAACTCAATATCAAAAGATTATTTTGAATGGTGAATGTATTACTAATCCAGACGCTTTAGTTTTAGTTCCTCGTGAACAACAAAAAGTAAAGAAATTATAATGTTAAGTAATGTAAGATAGAATATTTTTATTCTATCTTTTTTACATACTCCATGCTATAATAAAATTGTAAAATAATAATAAGGGTGTGAGTATATGAAAACAGTATTATTTTTAATTAATGGATGGGGAGTTGAACATAAAAGTTCATATCCTATTTATGATAAAGAAATAGTTCCTAATTTTGATACACTTTTGAATAAATATATGTTTGAAAGGATTAAAAAGACAACAAATAATTATCAAGAAGCTTATCGTAATATGAGTTTGGATATTAATGAAATATATAATTATTCAATTGTTCGTAAAGCTATTGACGATGGAAGTCTTATTAATCATGAAGCTTTAAAAGCCATAAAAGAAAGATTTGATCAACATAAGGGAAAACTTCAAATTATGTGTTTAATTGATCGTAGTATGAAAATAGTTGATGATTTACGATATGTATTAAAGTATTTAAATCCACCAAGTAAAGAAGAAGGTGTGGTTACTAAAGATAAGGTTTTCTTAAACTGCATTTTAACTAGTAATGATTATAATGATTATGATGCTATTCAAGAAATACTTAGTAAGATGAATGCTGATTTATCTGAATATGCAACTATTGGTATGGTAATGGGACTTGCTTCTATAAGTAATAATATTCCTCAAGTTGATATGAACTTTAATATTAAGATATTCTTATCAGAAGTTGGAGAACGTTGGCAATCATTTAAACAAAAATTTGAAGTTAGTCAAAATTTAAAACAAGCTCCTGTTTATGTAAAACCATTTGTTGTTAATACAGGATTTAAATTAGAAAGTGAAGATCAATTATTCTTCTTTAATTATGATACTATCAATTTAACAAATTATATGAAAACGATTAAAGCTATTAACTATGGTGAAGGAATAGCAAATAATATTAATTTCACATCATTATTCCCTGTTAAATATGATCAAGAAATTCCTCATATGTTAGAATCATCAAAATCAGATGTTTCTCTTGCTAAAACATGTGAAGGTTTAGGCTTTAAAACATTAGTAATGGCTAAAAAAGATCAAATTGGTACAATTAATTATTATCTAAATGGACTTGATAACGTTTCTAATCCTAATATTAACTTTATTGAGTTTGATAATTATTTATATCATGATGATGAGATTGTTAGTGTTATAAACCATTATGATCATGATTTAATAATTATTAACTATGATATTGATGGTTGTAAATCAGTTGATGAATTAAAAGATACATTAAAGAAGATTGATTCTACTTTAGGTAAAATATATGAAAATATGAAGACTAATAGTTATACCATTGTTGTTAGTTCTTTATATAGTAATGATCAAAAGTTTATTAATGAAAAAGGTGAAGCTTGTAATGTCATGTATAATGAGTATTTACCTATAATCTATATTGATAACTTTATTACAAGAAAGAATTATATTATTAATCCTGATGGTACTATTAATGATTTATTTAAAGTTTGTTATAAATCTATTAATAAGAAATATCCAGGTAATAGTATTGTTGTAAAAAAGAATGTATTATTTAAATTGTTCTTTAACAACTAGTGTAAAAAGAAGTGTAAATCACTTCTTTTATTTTTGTAAACAATTGACAATTGACATAAGGCAATATATATTGATTATAGAGTCCATGATAAGTGAGGATTTTAATTATGAGAGATAAAGTCCCATAATGTACACTAATATCGATTTAATTTATTAAATAGTGATTAGATAATGTACTATAGGGTAAAATGAAAAGAACATTATCACTTATTAATTAAAAAAATTTTAACTTGTACTAGGAACTCACGTATTTAATTAGACATATATTATTAAGTTAACCATTAATTAAAGTAATAATATTAATTAAATATCTGTAGCCAGTTAAATTTATTTTTTGTTAATTAGTGTAGGAGGTGATTTACCTAAGTTGATAAAATAAAGTAAATCATTATTATTTACACTAGTAACTATTAATGATTAACTTTATATTTTAATTATTAGAAATAATAATTATAATATCAATAAAGGTTAATATTAAAAGAAGATACGAAATTATTTATTTAATTTCATATCTTTTTTTGTTGTTAAATAAGTATTTATATTATATAATTATAACTAGGTTGTAAAATAGGAGTGATATAGTGAAAGATTACGATGATATTGAAATTTTAGATGTAGTTGATAATAAGAAAAAAAGAGATATTCCTAGCGATGAAACAGAAGTTCTTGATCCTATTTTAGTTAGAAAAGTAGTACAAAAGAAAGTTGTTGAGAACAAACCTTCTGAACTTGCTAGTAGAGTTGAATTAAGAAAAGTAGAAGAAGAAAAACAAACTAAAAAAGTCGTAAAAGAAAAAAAGGTAAAAGTAAAGAAAGAAAAGAAAGTTAAAGATAAGAAACAAGCCAAATTATGGGAAAAGATTTTTTGGTGTGTTAGTATAGCCTTTATTTTAGGATGTTGTGTATTCTATGGTCGAAGATTAATTCATTATTATAAAATATATAATCCGACAGGATCTAATGGTGAAAAAGTATTATTATTAGGTGATCAAATACCTGGTTCTCAAGAAATATTAACACCTCCTGAAAAAGGTGAGAAATGGGAAAATGGATTATATAATACGGAAAGTGGTTTCGTTTATAAAGGTGATGTAAATAATAACTATATTAAATACAATAACTTATTATGGAGAATTGTTAAGATTAATCCAGATGGAACATTAGTAATTATTCTTGATGATGAAATGACGATGTTACCTTGGAACTCTAAAGCTACTAACTATAAAGAATCTGATATTCATACTTATTTGAATGATGTTTTCTTAGCTAATCTTGATAAATCATATTTAGTAAAGAATAGTTTCTGTGAAGATAGTGTTGAAAGTTTATCTAGTATAACTTGTAAAGCTAAAGATAGTGATTCTTATGTAACATTATTAGATATTAGTTCTTTCTTAAATTCAATTGTTGAAAAGAAAAGTTATTTAGTTAGTGAAGAAGAAATATATTGGTTAAATAACTATAGTAGTGAAAAGATATGGCATACTAATGGCGCTAATGTAAGTCAAAGTGGTGCTAATAGTTTCTATGGTGTAAGACCTGTTGTTAAATTAAAGAGTACGATTCCTTATATTTCAGGTGATGGTACAAAAGAAAAACCTTATTTAACAACTAAAGAAGATAGTTTAACAATTGGTAGTCAAGTAAAACTTGGTGATGATATGTGGGTTGTTTATGATACAACAAATGGTACAAGATTAATGCTATTAAAACCACTTACTAAGACATATCGTTATGATCTTGATAAATTAATATTTGATAAAGATAGTAAAGAATCTCTTGCTGAATATTTAAATACAACTTATGTAGATAGCCTATCTTATAAAGATATGCTTAAAGAAGATGAATGGTCAACTGGTGGATATACATCTAGTTATAAAGATTTAGCTAAGGCTAAAGCTAAAGCTAAAGTAGCTGTACCATCACTTATGGATTTCCAATATGATAGTAGTGTTAAAGGATACTTTACAACAACTACTCAAGAAGAGTATGTTCTTGTTTACGATAATCCAATTCATGCAAGTAAAGTTACAATATCAAGAGGAATTAGACCATGTATTAGTTTAACTGATGAAGCAGTTAAGAAACTAACACTTAAAGATGGTATATATACGTTGGGGGAATAAAATGAAAAGATTGACAAAATGGTTTATTGCAATTGACGTTTTTATTGCACTTTGTTTCTTTGTGGTTTATGCACCAATATTTAAAAGTTTACAAAATACAATAATTTCAACAGCAGTAGATACGAAAACACATGACTATATTGCATATACTTTTTATTCTGAAGAACGTGTACAAGAAGTAATTGATGCAGATAAAATTGAACCTATTGATGAACAAATTAATCTAGATGATATTGTTATCGATACTAAACCAAAAGATAGTTATGATAATGAATATGATGAAGCTATTCTAACACGTACGCCTGGTAATGAACATTATAAATATATGAAGATTAAAGTTGGTAAATATGATGCTCATCTAGTTGCTATCTATGATCCAAGTGAAGTTCAAATATTAACTAGTAAGAAGTTTAATACAACAAATGATGCAAGATATGGTGGTTCACAAGAAAAGATTCTTTCAATGACGAAACGTCTTGGAGCTGTTGTTGGTATTAATGGTGGTGGATTCGTCGATTATGGATATGGATCTGATATTCCCCTTGGATATGTAATTCGTGATGGCCAAGTTATTTGGAATAAAAAAGGTGGCGGAAAAGGTAATATCATTGGTATGACTAATGATAATAAACTTGTATTAGTTAATGCTACTGGTAAAGAAGCTGTTGAAGACTACAATGTCCGTGATGCCTTAGAATTTGGTCCATTCTTAATTGTTAATGGAGTTCATGCTAAATACAATGAAACAGTAGGTGGGTATTCTCGCGCTGCTCGTGTATCAATTGCTCAAAGAAAAGATGGTATTGTCTTATTCTTAGTTACAGAAGGAACTCATACTGCTGGTCCAAATATGGGTGAATTAATTAAAACTCTAGAAAATTATGGTGCTTGGAATGCCGCTAACTTAGATGGTGGAACAAGTACACAATTAGTAATTAATGGTAAATTAATTAATACCCCTAAAAACATCTATGGTAGAGAAGTTACTGGTGGTCGTGCTGTTGTTACAGGTTGGGGACTAATTATTAACGAAGAAGAAAAGACAGAATAATGTAAATTTTAGTTAAGTATAATCATAAATCACCAATATTTGTTAATATAAGTATTGGTGATTTTATGGATTATCAAGAAATTTATAAAATTAATTATGATATTTTAAATAGAGAAAATACGAATACTTTATTAAATTATTATATTAGTACTCGTAATAGTTTTCTAAAGAAAATTATTAAAGATATCTTAATAAGAGAAGATAAGTTTGATTATTTATTAGAAATTCATAAGATCAACTATTTTATTTCTTCTTTATCTCTTGAAGAATTAAAGATGCTTTGTCATTCAAGAAATAATTTTGTTTCTTCTTTGTCTCAAGATGAAATAATAAGAAGAGATAATGAAGAAGCATTAGAGAGAAGAAAGAATTTCCATCTTTTGTAATTAGCGCTTCTATAGTTAAGTGGCATAATAAGTCCTTGGTAAGGACTAGTCGCAAGTCCGATTCTTGCTAGAAGCACCATTTTTTAGGAGGGTTTATGGAAAAAGCTCGAAAGGATGTATTAGATTTTGTTAGTGAAACATATGATACTGAATTTGAAAGCAAAAAAATAGGTGATATTGTATGGGATGCTATGCATTATTACAATGTAAAAGTAAGTAATGATTATAATCATTATAGTGTAAAAGATTTCATTACCTTATATCATATTGATTGTTTGCTTGAAAAAGGTGAAATTACGGAAAATGATCGTAATTGTTTAATTAGATTGTTTTATCAAAGAAAAGATCTTTATGGACGTATTGGAAGAGATAAAAAAGAAGATAGTAATCTTTGCGCAAAGATTGATTTAATTGATGAAATCTTTGAAAGATATAATATAGGATCTTTTGATTTATCAACAATGATATATAATAATGCAATCCTTAAAGAAAAGATTGATTTAAATAGTGAACTTGCTAAAAGAAAATTATAAAAAATAATTTTCTTTTTTTTATATTATGATTAATTAAAAAAAATCAATGTGTAAATAAGAAAAAAAGACATTTAATATATTGAAACCGAGAAAAACATTTGCTATAATCTTATTATAGAGAGGTATAGGATGACCGAGCGCAATGAACAAGGTTTTGTAAGGGATATTAATCAAGCAATTGAAGAAATTAAACAATACAATCAAAGCTCTAAAGAAAAAGTTCGAGCTCTGATAAACTTACCGTTTGATTTTAATGATGTTCCTTCGATTAATAATTATATTAATGAAGAGACAACACAAGCGGTTGAGTGTATCGATGAACTAAATAATATTGCAATACTTAATGAGCAAATCCTAGAATTTGATGAGACGTTAAAGTCAAAATTTGAAGAGCGCCATAATGAATTAGTTGAGGCGTTAATGAATAGATTGGAAGGTGTATTTAAAATGTATAATAACGAAAATTTAAATCAAAATGTTCAACCAACTTATCCTGCAGTTGGACAACCTGTTGATGTTCAAACTCCTCAAGTAGAAGAATTTAATCCTGTAACTCCTGTAGAAAGCTATGCAGCACCTGCTGTAGAAGCTGTTCCTCAAACTTATGGTGTTGCACCAGAAACGTTTGCAGAACCAACAGTTCAAGAACCAGTAGCAGAAGTTCCTGCAATGGATATGCCTGCTGTTGAACTTCCAACAATGGAAGCTCCTGCTGTTCCTGAACAAGTAGCAGATGTTCCAGAAGTTGAAGCACCAGTTGTTTCTGAACCAGTAGCAGAAATTCCTGCAATGGATATGCCAGTTGTAGAACTTCCAGCTGTTGGAGCTCCTGTAGCTGAATTTACTGCAGTAGATGCTCCTGTAGAAGAACTTCCACAAGCTGAAGAAGGATTCGTTGGACCAGAATTAACTGATGAATTATTTAGTGATGAAGCTAAAGCATTAGCTGGTATTATTGTTCCAACTGTAGAAGAATTACCTGAATCTGCTGATTTAAATGATAAAGTTGAAGCACCAGAGGTTCCTGCTGAAGAAGAAAAAGAAGAAGTTGAGGAAAAACCAGTTGCTGAAGATGAAGAAGACGAAGAAATTCGTAGAATTAGAGAACATCATAGAGAAATGGAAGAAGTAGAAGTCAGAATGTGGAAAAATAAGAAAACCCTTGAAGAAAAGAGATTAGAAATTGCTGATCTAGAACAAGGTTTAGCAGCTGACGAAGAAGAGCTTGAAAGATTGCGTAGAATGTAAAAGTGACTCCCGAAAATAAAAAGTATTTAAAAGATAATTTTAATGTTGATGCTGATAAATATTCTAAGGATACATTAAAAGCTATCTTGATAATGATAGATAAGAAAATACTCATATCTACCAAAAAGATGTTAGAGGAGAATAAAGCACTTGAAGCTCAAATTAAATACTGTGATTCGTATTTAGATAATAATTAAGAGGTTAATACCTCTTTTTTTATTACTTTTTTCTTGCATCTTTAAGAGATTTATGATAATATTTATATACGTGTGATGGTGGAATTGGTGAAGCGGTTAACACACCAGATTGTGGCTCTGGCATGCAAGGGTTCGATCCCCTTATTCCACCCCATTTATGAAATTAGCCCTTATTAAAGGGCTTTTTCTTTTGTATGAGGTTTTATTATGTGGATGGTATATGCGATTTTAACATTCTTTTTATGGGGTATAGCGGATTTGTTCTATAAAAAGGGTAATAATGATAGTGATAAATATAGTCATTTAAAAACAGGTATTATGGTTGGTTTAGTAATGGGTATTCATGCTCTTATCTATTACTTTTCAAAAGATGTTAAATTTGATTTAATGAGTGTCTTAAAATATTTACCAGTATCTCTTTGTTATATCATATCAATGATTATTGGTTATAAAGGACTAAAATATATTAATTTATCGATATCTAGTCCTATTCAAAATTCATCAGGTTTAATTACTAGTTTATTACTTGTTATTATTTTTAAAGTTAAATTATCTATTTGGGAAGTTATTGCTTTAATTGTTATGGCTATTGGCGTTGTAATGTTATCGGTTATCGAGAACAAAAAAGATATCAAAGTTGCTTTTAAAAAGATAACGGTTGCTGCGATTATGTTCCCTTTATTATATTGTGTAATAGATGGTGCTGGTACTTTTCTTGATTCGATATATTTGGATATGAAAGAAATTATTGATGAAGATATGGCTTTAATTGCCTATGAATTAACTTTCTTTATTTATGGTGTAATTTCATTTATTTATCTAAAACTTAAAAAAGTAAAAATAAAAGTAAAAGATGAAAAGAATAGACTTAGTGCTGCAATCTTTGAAACTTTAGGTCAATTTACATATGTTTTTGCAATTACTAGTCATTCTGTTATAACAGCTCCTATTGTGGCTTGTTATAGTGCCTTATCTGTTCTATTATCTAGGATATTCTTAAAAGAAAAGATTAGTAAATTACAATATTTGGCATTATTTTTGATTTTTGGATCTATTATTATGTTAGCAATCTTAGAAGAAATATAAAATAATTGTTGACTTTATCGTAATTTATAGATATAATCTTAAATGTTGATTAATTAAATCAACGTTTTGGGGCATTAGCTCAGCTGGGAGAGCGTCACGCCTGCACCGTGAAGGTCAGCGGTTCGATCCCGCTATGCTCCACCATTTTGAATTAAACATGCGTTTGCATGTTTTTTTGTTAAAAAAAATAATATCTTTCGATATTATTTTTTCATTTTATCATTAATTTCTTTAACTTGATTGAACATCATTAAGAATAATAATGAGAATTCAAACATAATTCTTATGGATAAGTTTCCAAGAATTAATAAGCCAAAGAATGCTGCTGGACTACTAATGAATGCAAATGATGATAAAGTAATATAAATTGTTAATATTAAGTATATTATCTTTAGGATTACTTCTATACACATCTTTTTGAATGATAAAAATTCATATAACCATTTAACAAATCCTTTGAATTTTCCATCATTCTTTTTAGTTAAGAATAAGAAGTATGTTAATATACCACCAATAACACCAAGAATTAAACTAACAATGATCCAAATTTCAGCACCATTAGAATATCCATAGCCACTACTTACTACGTAACGCATGATAAAGCTCCTTTCAAGTTAAATATTAACAAAAAAATGGTGTTTTTGCAATAAAATATATCCTTTTTATTAGTTATATTGATGGTTTTTATTAAAAAAATGGTAATAATAAGTGTCATATTATCTTTTTTTCTTTATTTTATTTGACTTTAGTTAGTGTTTATGATAGAATTTTTAATGTTTGAAACCTCGTATTCAAACCGCATAGAAAAGGTTATAAACCAATTGGTACCTTAATAGCGAGTGAATTATTTAAAAGGAGGATATATATGAAAGCAGTAATTAAAACTGGTGGTAAACAATATTACGTTGCTGAAGGTGATCTAATTTACGTTGAAAAATTAGAAGGCGAAGCAGGCGATAAAGTTACTTTTGATGAAGTTTTAATGTTAGGTGACGAATGTGGTAACCCTACAGTTAAGGGTGCTAAAGTTACTGGTGAAATCGTAAAACACGGTAAAGGTAAGAAAATTAAAATATTTACTTATAAGCCTAATACTACTTCTACTAGAAAGAAGAAAGGTCATAGACAACCATATACACAAGTTAAAATTAATAAGATTGGTTAATTATG
>CAMJWT010000019.1:0-32661 GCA_946409545.1 uncultured Clostridia bacterium
AAGGTCATAGACAACCATATACACAAGTTAAAATTAATAAGATTGGTTAATTATGATTAAAGTTTATTTATCAAAAGATAAAGTAAAGATTTCGGGACATAGTGATTATGCCCAAAAAGGTTATGATATTGTATGTAGTTCAGCATCAAGTATTTTTATAACAACTGTAAACGCTATTCTTAAATTTGATAAAGAAAGCATTAGTTATAAAAATTATGTTGATAAGAAAAATGATGAAAATGACTATTCATTATTAGAAATTAAAAAACATGATGAAATAGTTGATACGTTGATTCAAAATATGATTGAACTATTTGATGAATTAAAAATACAATATCCTAAAGAAATTAATATTATAAAGGAGATGTAGTTATGAGATTAGAGTTAAATATTCAATTATTTGCCCATAAAAAAGGTCAAAGTTCTAGTTCTAACGGACGTGATTCTGCAGGTCGTAGATTAGGTGCTAAAGCTGCTGATGGTGAATTTGTTTCAGCTGGTAGCATTATTTATCGTCAAAGAGGAACTAAGATTCATCCTGGATTAAATGTTGGTATGGGAAGTGATGATACTTTATTTGCAAAAGTATCTGGAACTGTTAAATACGAACGTATGGGAAAAGATAAGAAAAAAGCAAGTGTCTATACTAAATAGATACTTTTTTTTTGACATTAATTGTGCTATTATTAAAATAGGAGTGTGATATGGAAGATACATTTGTAACAAGAAACTCTTTAGGCTTAGAAGTTAGATGCAGAGTCTTAGGAACTTTTGAACTTGAAGGAGATAATAGAAAGTTTATTGCATATACTGATTATAAATATAATAAAGATTTGAAATATAATGTTTATTTTTCAGAATTAGTATCTGAAGATGGTGAGAATATTAAAATTGCTGATATAGAAGAACCAGAGATACTTAAAGCTATTACAGAAATGTATAATGAGGGAGTAGGTGGTAAAAATGACTGATGCTCAAGTAGTTGCAACAATGTCTAGTTATTGCCTTGAATATCAACAATATTTTAATTACGCTAATCAAAGAGCCTTTAATTATCGTGATCGTGTATATTATTGTGGTCTTGCTATTGCAACCCTTCAAAATATTAGAGATTTAGCTAATGCCTATCCAGGTCCTGTTGCTACAATGCCAGCAACAATGATTCCTAATTATAGTAATGCTGCTTTTAATAATTTAATTAGATTACAATCAAGAATATATCATGATCAATTAATTGAATTAAGAAGAGATATTCGTAATGGAACATATCGTTTGGGTGATGAAATGGCTGTTAAAAGTGAAAGAGCTCGTGCTGCAGGAGCCGTTATTAGTACAAGTACTGATCCAAGTATTATTCAAGAAGCAAGAAGAGAAAGAAACAGTGCTCGTTTATCAATGGTAGGAACAGCTATAAAATACCCTCTTCATGGTGTTGCAAGAATTATTCAAGGGGTATCAAGACTAGTAGGAAATGTTTTAACTCTACCAGCACATATTATTACATATCCTATGCATATGATTATTAATCCTAATCGTGAATATAATGGTCATGTTGTCCAAGAAATGGGCGATCAAATTGGAAATCTAATATCAACAGGCGTTCGTCTTATTGATAATGGAATTATGAGATTATAGTGTGAGAAATCACACTTTTTTTTGTCTATTTATTGTATTATTATTTAATAAAAAAGATTAAATTGTTATAATAATTACTATAACTCGAGGTGAAGAATGAGAATAGATGAAGTTGATAAAACAAAAGTATCACCAATGATGCTTCATTATATTGAAATCAAGAAAAAATACCCAGATACCATTGTTTTTTATCGATTAGGTGATTTCTATGAAATGTTCTTTGAAGATGCTGTTCTTGTATCACATGAACTTGAATTAACGCTTACAGGCCGTAATGCAGGTCTTGAAGAGCGTGTTCCTATGTGTGGAATACCATATCATGCATATCAAGCCTATGTAGAGAAGTTAGTTAATAAAGGTTATAAAGTAGCAATTTGTGAACAACTAGAAGATCCTAAAGAAGCTAAAGGTATTGTTGATCGTGATGTTATTCAAGTTATTACTAAAGGAACGATTCTTGATAACTTATTAAATGAAAAAGATAATAACTTCCTTGCTAGTATTTATGATTATGGATACTCTTATTCTTTAACTTACGCTGATATCTCAACAGGAGAAATATACTCCGTAATTGTTGATAAAGAAAATGATTTATATCGTGAAATAGTTAACAAAGGTATAAATGAAGTAATCGCTAATGATAAGATTGATCGTAATATTTTATATACGTTAAAGAATGATTATCATATTAGTATAACGATTACTAATGATTTATCAGATGAATATAGTTATGTTTATGAAGATATTAATGATATAAGACTTATTAATGGTATTAAACATTTAATTAGTTATATTGTATCTACTAAGAAAAGCAGTTTAAGTCATTTAAAGAAAGTTAGTTGTATTAATGAAGAAGATTATTTACAATTTGATATTCATACGCAAAAGAATCTAGAATTAACAGAAACTATCCGTGATAATAATCGTCAATATTCTCTATTATGGTTACTTGATAAAACAAAAACCGCGATGGGTAGTAGATTTTTAAAGCAAAATATTGAATCACCTCTTCGTAATAAAGAAGAGATTGAAAGACGTTATGATATTATTTCAAAATTATTAACGGAATTTATTTATAAAGAAGATTTAATAAAACTTCTTGATGAAGTATATGATTTAGAACGACTTGCAGGTAGAATTAGTTATGGTAATGCTAATGCTCGTGATATGTTACAATTACTAAGAAGTTTGAAAGTTCTTCCTAATATTCGAAGTATCTTAAGCGCCATTAATTATGATCGTGATTTTGATCCACTAGAAGAATTATGTAATTTACTAGAATCTAGTATTAATGATAATCCACCAATTACGTTACATGAAGGTGGTTTAATTAAAGATGGTTATAATAGTGAACTTGATGAATTAAAAAGTGTAAGAAAGAATAGTAAAGATTTTATATTACAAATAGAAGCTAGTGAAAAAGAGCGAACTGGTATTAAGAATTTAAAAGTAGGTTACAATAAAGTCTTTGGTTACTATATTGAAGTTAGTAAAGGGAATATCCCTTTAATTCAAGATTCTTGGGGTTATATAAGAAAACAAACATTAACAACAGGTGAACGTTATATAACCGAAGAACTTAAAGAAAAAGAACAAATTATTTTAGGAGCTGAAGAAAAGATTATTAACTTAGAATATAACTTATTTATGGAAATAAGAGATAAAGTTAAAGAAAAAATACCAACTCTTCAAGAAGTAAGTAAAGTAATCTCTGAACTTGATATGTTAATATCATTCTCAGTTGTATCTGAAGAAAATAATTATACAAGACCAACAATTACTGATGAACGTGTGATTAGAATTATTGATTCAAGACATCCTGTTGTTGAAAAAGTTAATAAATCAGATTATGTTCCTAATGATATTATTATGGATAAGAATACAGATATATTATTAATAACAGGTCCTAATATGGCTGGTAAAAGTACATATATGAGACAACTTGCAATAATTGTTATTATGGCTCAAATCGGTTGTTTTGTTCCTAGTAAAAGTTGTAGTATTCCTTTATTTGATAAAATCTTTACAAGAATTGGTGCTAGTGATGACTTAGTAAGTGGTGAAAGTACTTTCATGGTTGAAATGAAAGAAGCCAATCGAGCTCTTACTGATGGTACTGTTAATAGTCTAATTTTATTTGATGAATTAGGTCGTGGTACTGCAACTTATGATGGTATGAGTCTTGCTGAAGCCATCCTTGAATATATTCATAATAACATTCATGCTAAGACATTGTTCTCAACTCATTATCATGAACTTACTAAAATGACTCAGAATTTAAAGAAAGTTAAAAATGTTCATGTATCTGCTTCTGAAGATAATGGTAATATTACTTTTCTTCATAAAGTTGTTAATGGTTCTATTGATAAAAGTTATGGTATTAATGTCGCTAGTCTTGCGCATTTACCTCGTGAAGTTATTGATCGAGCTAATGAAATTTTAAATATTTATGAGAATCAAAAAGATTCCAAAAAGAATTCTAAATTTCAACAAACTTCATTTGATTTTATTGAAGAAAAAGAGGATAATAGTAATAGAATAGAGGAAGAGTTAAAAAGTATTGATCCTCTTAATATGACACCTATTGATGCATTAAACAAATTATATGAACTCGTAAATGAAGTAAAGGAGAATAATAATGGATAAGATAATAGATAAATTAAGTGGTATAGGAGTAGATGTAGTCTTAAGATTAGTACAAGCCTTACTTGTATTAATAATTGGACTTAAAGTTGCTAAGTGGATTGTAAATATTTATAAAAGAACACCTTTATATAAGAAGTTAGATCCATCTATTGCAACATTTTCAGGGAGTGCTTTAAGATTTATTCTATATACAGTTGTTTTAATTAGTTTTGCTGGTCTTATTGGGTTTCCATTAACATCCATTATAACAATTCTTGCTAGTGCAGGGCTTGCTGTTGGTATGGCTCTACAAGGTGGTTTATCTAATATTGCGGGTGGTATTATCATTTTATTCTATAAACCATTCGCTGTAGGTGATTATATTGATACACATACAGATCAAGGAACTGTAAAGAGTATATCTTTATTCTATACAACGATTGCAACACCTGATAATAAAATAATTTCTATTCCTAATGGTAATCTTGCTAATTCACCAACAGTTAATTTCTCTCGTGAACAAAAGAGAAGATTAGATATTAATATTGGTGTTAGCTATACTAATAAAATCGATGATGTCAAGAAAGTGTTAAATAATGTTATTGAAAAGAATAATAAAAATATTATTGATGATGAACCAGTATTTGTAGGTATAACTGATTATCAAGATAGTTCAATAACATATACAATTCGTGTTTGGGTAAAACCAAGTGAATTTTTAAATACTAAAACCCAATTATTAGAACAAATTAAATTGGAATTTGATAAAAATAATATCTTTATTCCATATCCACAAATGGATGTACACATGATAAAAGACTAGTAATAGTCTTTTTAATTGAAATAATAATTTTTGTATGATATCATTTATATAGAGAATAGGGTGATATCAATGTATTCTGACGAAGATGAAGAAAGAGCAATCTATAGTAAAAAAGAAGAAAAGAAATCTGAACCCAAAAAAGGTAAAAAAGAAGAAAAAAAGCCTGAAAAAGAAGAAGGTTTCTATGATGACTTTTATGATTATATGAGTACCAATTCCTATGATGATGATGGTGATATAGATGATGAACCAGATTTAGAACTTGAAGCTAAGAAAAGAAAAAGAGCTCATTTCGCTGTTATAGGTCTTTTGGTTATTATATTAATATTCTTAATTCTTTTAGTAACACGTAGTTGCGATCATAAAATAATCGTTGAAGATAAAAAAGAAGAATTAGTTATTAAAACGGAAAAAATTGAGTTGTATGTTGGTGAAGAAAAAGCTATTGATTATCGAACACTTAATTTCAAAAATGATCCAGAATTAACGTTTACAAGTATGGATCCAAGTGTTGCTGAAGTAAGTACTGAAGGAAAGGTTAAAGGTCTTAAGAAAGGTGAAACGGAAGTTGTTATAACATATTTTGTTGACGAAGTATCTTATGAAAAGAAATGTACAGTTAAAGTAATGGAAAAAGATAAACCTGTTAATCCTCCTAAACCTACACCAGATCCACCAAAACCAACTGATAAAACCCCACCAACACTTACAGTTAACATTACAAATGCTAAAGATAATACATGGGTAAATCATGATGTAACAATTAAAGTATCTGCTAAAGATGATAGTAAAGTAACTATTAAATATGCACTTGATTGTACTAATAATTGTACATATAACAATGTAAGTAATGGTCAAATAACAATAACTAAGAGTGGAACAACAATTGTAAGTATTCAAGCTATTGATGCTAATAACAATAAGAGTAGTAAAAATGTAACAATTAAGATTGATAAAGAAAAGCCTACATGTAGTATGAATGTTTCCGAACAAGGTATAATTACTGCTACTGTTCATGATAATGGTGATCTTGTTTACTTCGGATGGAATAGTGGCTATACGGGAACAACTACGAAAACAAGAGATGCTCATGCGGGAACATATAAATATTATGTTAAAGATGCAGTTGGAAATACAAATATGTGTACTATAACTGTTAAGTCAAAAACGCAATATCGTTCTAAAGAGTGTGCTCAAGAACATCGTAATACTTCAAAGAAGAGATGTAATTGGGGAAGTGAACAATTTGGTGCATGGCAAGATACTCCAATTTCTGGTAGCACATATGTATTAGTTGAAACAAGGACAATTTTCTATAAATAGAAATTGTCTTTTTTTTACATATATATTTACTTGATTTTTACACTTTTTAATGTTATCATAACAAACTTGTAGGGGGGATAATATGGAAGACTTAACATTTTTAGAAAAAATTAATTATTTATGGAATACTTTAATTCAAAGTAAGGAAACAAAATTTATCTTACCAATTATTTCAATAATTGTATTAACGGTAATTATATCTTTCTTTTTTAAGAAAAGAACAAAGAGTATTTATTTTACAATTTATTTAGTTATGGTAGCAACATTATTTATTATGTTCTATAATCCTATAATAAATATGTTATCAACATTGTTTCAAAAAGTAATTGATTATGTATTATTTCCAAATTTAATGCTTTATTTAATTATTGTTATTGTTGCTAATATTGTTTTAATTGCGACAATTTTAAATAATAATTTAAGTAGATTTATTAAAGGTGTTAACGTTATTTTATTTTCCTTTATGCAAGTATTATTATTCTTTATTATTAAGCATGTTATAAGTAATAATATTGATATTACAACGAAGTTAACAATGGATTACCCTCAATTATTAGTTTTAGTAGAAACAAGTATCTTTATTTTTGCTTTATGGTGTTTATTCTTATTAATTATTAAATTAGTTGATGGAATAAAAGATTATCGTGAAGTAAAAGTAATGGAAGTAAATTATAATTTAGATTTAGAAAATGATGAAGATGATTTCTCTAATGATGAATTAGTTGAATATGTACCAATAAAGAAAGTTCAATAACTTTCTTTTTTTTACAATAAAATTTGTCTTTTAAATTTTTTTTTGTTATTATTAATTTAAAGTTATTTAAAGTACTGGAGGAAACTTAATAATTAGCGCCTGGCCTATATAGGTGACGAGGATTAGTACTATCGAAAGATTCGGCGGATGTACTAACGGGGTAACTCGATAGATATACTTAGAAAAAATAAAATTAAAATTATAACAATAAGTATATGTAAGGAGATTTAATGTGTGGAATTATTGGATACAAAGGTAGAAGTAATGCAATACCTTTAGTTATTCATGGCCTAAAAAATCTGGAATATCGTGGATATGATTCAAGTGGTATTGCATATTTTAATAATGGCAAAATAAATATATATAAAAAAGAAGGTAAGATTGTTAACTTAGAAAGTATCTTACCAAATGATAATAGTAATCTAGCGATTGGTCATACAAGATGGGCAACTCATGGTGTTGCCAATACTATTAATGCTCATCCTCATAGACAAGGAAAGATTACTTTAGTTCATAACGGAATAATTGAAAATTATCGTGAATTAAAAGAAATGTTAGAAAGTAATGGTTATCAATTTGTTAGTGATACTGATACGGAGATTGTAGCAGGTCTTATTGATTATTACTATAATATTGAAAAAGATATGGTTAAAGCTTTATCTCATTTAAGACTAATTGTAAGAGGTAGTTTTGCTTTAGGTATCTTAGTTGATGGTGATGATCACTTGTATGCAACAAGACTTAAAAGTCCATTAATTGTTGGTATTGGTGATGATGGCTTATTTATTGCATCTGATGTACCTGCTATTCTTGATTATACAAAGAAATATTTCTTGCTTGATGATTATGATATTTGTGTAATAGGTGATGATTACAAAGTTTATAATAAGAAGAAACTAGTTAATAAAGAAGTATTAACCTTTAATGATTCTATTGGTTCTGCTCAAAAAGATGGTTATGAACATTTTATGTTAAAAGAAATTCATGAACAACCAAGAGTAGTAGAGAACTTAATTAGTTTGATATTAAATACTGATACCATTAAGTTAAGTGATTATGATAATATTCAAATCGTTGGTTGTGGTAGTGCTTATCATACGGGATTAGTTGGTAAATATATTATTGAAAAATATTTAAATATTAAGACCGAATGTTTTATAGCTTCCGAATATCGTTATGGTAAAATCTTTAATACCGGTAAAACTTTATTTGTTGCAATAAGTCAAAGTGGGGAAACCGCTGATACTTTAGCATCAACAATTATTGCAAAAGAAAAAGGTATGCATACCCTAGGTATTATTAATACTCAAGGTTCTAGTATCGCAAGAGAATGTGATGAAGTATTATACATTAATGCTGGTATTGAATGTGCTGTTGCAACTACTAAAGCTTATAGTTTACAAGCTTTAATGTTTAGTTTACTTGTTTATAAAGAGATTAAAGATAATAATATTTTAGAAGAATATAATAAGTTACCAAAGGAATTAGAAAAATTACTTGATAAAGATTATCATAATATCGTTAAAAAATTATATCGTCATGAAGATATCTTCTTTATTGGAAGACAAAACGATTATGCCTTATGTATGGAAGGAAGTCTTAAACTAAAAGAAATATCTTATCTTCATTCAGAAGCTTATGCTGCTGGTGAACTAAAGCATGGAACTATTTCTTTAATTGAAGAAGGAACTCCTGTTATTGCAATTGTAACGGATCCTAATATCGCTGAAAAAACTATAAGTAATATTAAAGAAACAAAAGCAAGAGGAGCTTATGTTCTATTAATAATTAGAGAAGATATTGAAGTAAACTCTGATGTTTATGATGATATTATTAAAGTTCCTAATTATTCAATCTTTACGAATAGTCTTCTTGTAATTGAAGTACTTCAAATGATTGCTTATTATGTTGCTTTATCACGTGGATGTGATATTGATAAACCAAGAAACTTAGCAAAATCTGTAACAGTTGAATAAAAAATTAATTTATGACATAATGAAAGTGGTGATAAAATGAAATTGCAAAAAAGATATATTGTATTATTTGTTGTCGTTGCCCTTGTTGCTGTATTAATATGGCAAGTATCTTCATCTTTTGCCTTTGAACAAGGATATACAGGAAATAATATTGTAACTGGAAGAAACTGGGGTATTAATATAACAGAGATTGGAGAAATTAAAACAACAGGAGATGCTGTTGTTGAAGGTAATAAGGTTGATTCTATTGCAACGACTCTTAATTTTAATGTTCAATTATTTAAACCAGGTGACTCTGTATCATTTGATATTAAAGTTACTAATACTGGTAAATTAAATGCGGAACTTTATGTTATGAGTTTAACAGGTTTATCTTCACTTGATCAAGAAGTTATCGATTATGATATTTTACCTCTTGATTATATTAATGTTCATACTGATGAAGTTGATGGTAGTATCATTAAAAGTGGGGAATCTCAAATGTTTAGATTAACAGTTAGTTACTCTGATCGTGTTGGTAAAGATAATAACAAAACTTATTATTTAGGTTTAGGTTCTACTTTAATTTATAAACAAAGATAATAAAATATCCACAATTATGTGGATATTTTTTTTGTTTATGATAAGATTATTATAGAGGTCTGTATGAAGAAGAAAAAAGATAATTTAGATATAATATTTGATCTTATGAAAAAGAATAATGGTTATATTACATCAGGTATGTTAGATTCTCTTGGAATACACAGAATGTATTTGCAAATGTTAATAAAAAAGAATTATATAAGAAAAGTAGATAAGGGTATATATATTGATGTTAATGTTGTAAATGATAAACTTTATACTTTTAGTTTGCGTAATGATCATTTTATTTATTCCCATTTCACATCTTTATTTATTCATAATTTTATTAATACCATTAAAAATGAGTATGATATAACAGTAACTAATGATTATCATAATCCAACTTTAAAAAATAATAATATTTTTTATGTTAGTGAAGATAATTATTTATTAGGTAGAAAAAAAGTTAAAACCAATCATGGTAATTATGTAATATGTTATGACCTTGAAAGAACAATTTGTGATATTATAAGATCAAGAAGGAGATTTCTTGAAAAAGATGTTAATCGTGTTATTGATAAATATTTAAGGAGCACTAATTGTAACTTAAATAAAGTTTATAACTACGCTAAAAAATTAAATATTTATAATGAAGTATATAAATATTTAAACAGGGAGTGTTGATATGAAAAAAGTGTTATTTGTATTCCTAGTTCTATTATTAACAGGATGTGTTAAAGAAAAAGTACTTTGTACTTTAAATAGTGAATATTCTGAAACCGGAATTACTAAACAAGAATTAACTGGAATGTTTAATGGTGATAATGAGTTAGTTGATATGGAATTAACTTTTACTTTTGTTAATAATGATAGAGCTCTTGAAATGTGTGATCTTTTTGAAATGGCTAATGAATATCAAGATAAAAGTAATAAAGTAAAATTTGATTGTGATGATAATACTTTAACGATTACTGATTATAAAGGTGTTTTAAATAATATAAAAACAGAAGAAAAAGATATAATGGGTAAGTCTAAAGAAGATTTTATTAAAATCATTAATAATAAAGGATATAAATGTCAATAATATTTATATTCTTTTTTTTATTTGTAATTTCTTATAAAAATAGTTGTTATAATTTTAAAAATCAATTATAATTATAATGAAAGGAGAACTTATGAAAAAATATTTATTAGTAGGAGTAGTTGGTCTATTATTATTAACAGGTTGTGGCGGAAAGAAAGCAGATATCGTTTGTACTGCATCTCTTGATCAAGCTGGTATTAAAATGGACGGAACTTATTATGCATATTTAACTGATGGAAAAGTATCTAAAGTTGAAATGGAAATTAAGTTCGACGATGAAGCTACTGCTAAATTAATGTGTTCAGCTCTTCAACAAGAAAATGAAGAAGGAACTACAGTTAAATGTGAAGGAAAAACTATCACTGCTGTAGCTGAAAAAGGTGGAGAATTCGCTGGAAAGACAAAAGAAGAATTCATCAAAGCAGTAGAAGCTACTGGAATGAAATGTAAGTAAAAATAAAAAAACTCCAATTTGGAGTTTTTTATTTGCTATTAATTATGATTGTATAAGTTTTACCTTGGGTAACAGTGTTATTACCAACATGTAATCCGCTGTTTTTAGCTAGATATCCAATACCATTACCATTACCAGTTGATACACTTTGGAATTGATATTTAAAAGTTACACCTGGATATTTAGAACTTGTTAATCTTTTTTGTAAATTTGCTTTTGTGGCATTAGGGTCACCATAAGCAAGAAGATTAGCATCAATTGTTATATTATATGTTTTAGCAGGTCCTTTTGATAGAGTGATAGTAACACTACTACCTTTATTAACAGTACCAGTTTTTGATTGTGATACACATGTATCAGCTTTCGTACTAGAATAATTAGATTGATATGTGAACTTACATGTTATACCGATATTTTTACATTGTTTTTCAATTTCACTCTTGGTTTTTCCACTAAAGTTTGGAACGGTAACTTTTGGTTGAACACCATTACTTAATGTTATTACTAAGTTAGCTCCACTTGAGATCTTAATACCAGATTTTTGTGATTGATTAGTAACAATATCTTTAGCTTTATCAGTATAGCCACCATATTTGAATGAACAACTTAATCCTAGAGAATTACATTTAGATTGAGCATTACTTTTGGTCATTCCTATAAAGTTAGGAACGGTAACACTTTTTCCTTTAGATACGGTAATAATGATTGTATCGTCTTCTTTAATAGCATCTCCTGGTGAATGACTTGATTTAATAATCTCACCATTTTCTTTAGAATCACTAAATTCATTATTTATTTGATATTTTATATTATTTTCACTAGCCCATATTTTGAAATCATTAATATCATTTATTTTTGGCATTTCAAGTTTTCCTTTAGAAATCGTTATTACTATTTTACTTCCTATTTCAATAATGTCACCTTTTTCATATGATGCATCAATAATATCACCAGCTGGTTTTTCTTCGTCATACTTTTCTTGATAATCAACTTTCATATCATTTTCAAGAACCCATTCGTTTATTTCATCTTGGGATAGTACTGTGAAATCAGGAGCTTTGATTATTTTTCCTTTTGATACAACTAATTTAATTATTACGTCATTAGTAATAGGGTTTATTGATTCCCCAACATTACTATTTGATATAACATAATCTTTTGATATTTCATCATTATTTTCATATGATATTTCATATTTAAATCCATGTTGTTCGAGCCATCCAATAGCTCTAATTAATGGATAATTATATAAATCTATGATTTCTGTTTCTTTATATTCATCAATTGCGAATGTTAATTTAATTAATTCATTTCTTTTTCTTGTACCACTACCTAATTGAGCGATTACGGTATTTGGAGTATTACTTGATTTCATAAATTCAATAGAAACATTATTTAAGAAATGTTTCTCTAGATAATCAATAACAGTATCATATTCCCAACCAATAAAACTTGGTACAACGGTTTCTAGTTCATAATTAGGTCCATTTGATATTATTAAGTTTAATGTTTTAACATCTTTTAAATCCGTTTTTGCAGGTACATCTTGACTTATGACATTATATGATTCAATAACATCACTATATTCATATGTTTCTCCGATATTAATATTATATTTTTTATTCCATTCATAAACTTCGGTAATTGGTTTATCATAAAAATTAGGAAGAGTAGTATCATGTTCAAAAATACTAACAACATCTTTAAGTACTAAAATGTTATAAATATTAAGTCCCATGGTAAGTATAAGTACTAAAATAATAAATTTATTATTCTTTTTATTATTATTTCTATTTCCAATAATGATAAATAAAATATTAATAAGGAATAAAACAACTAATGTTATCGTTGTATTTAAATCTTTATAGAAAGTATGATTATCTAAATATTTAAATACAAGATAAACAATGAAAGAAATAATGGTTAAAGTAGATAAGAAGGCTATAAAGCTATTTTTTTTAGGAACGATTTCTTTAACTTCTTGTTTTTCTTCATTCTTTGTTTCTTTTTTCTTTTCTTCTTTTTTAGGTTCTTTATCTTTTTTCTTTTCTTTAACTACTTTTTCTTCTTTCGTTTCTTTTTTTTCTTTAACATTATCTTCTTTAACTTCTTTTTTTGTTTCTTTCTTCTTAGTAGTATCTTCTAATACTTCTATTTTTTCTTCTTTTTTATCATCGATGATTTCAAGATCTTTATCTTCTTCTTCACGTTGTATTTCTTCAATTATTTTGGCTAATTTAGGATCTCTTTTTCTGGTCGATTTATTTTTCTTTTTAGATGTATTCGCCATATATTATCACCCATAATAATTATATCTTATTTAAGATACTATATAAATAAAAGGGTTTTTATTTATTAAATAATTGACACTTATTGTCAAAATAAAAGGTAATCATGTTATAATCTCTATAGGTGATAAAGATGGAGATTAAGCATACTTTTGTTATTCTTGCTTATCAAGAAAGTGATGATTTAGAAGATTGTATTAAATCAATAATTAATCAAAGTGTAAAAAGTAATGTTGTAATAGCAACCTCAACTCCATCTGAGTTTATAACTGATTTAGCGAGTGAATATGCACTGGGAGTAATGGTTAATAAAGATAAAAGTAATAAAGGAGCTGATTATAACTTTGCTTTAAGTACTTTTAATACAGAATTATTAACAATCGCTCATCAAGATGATTTATATGACCGTAATTATGCAAGAGAAGTTATAAAATGTTATGAAAAGAATAAAGATGCAAGTATTATCTTCTCTGATTATTATGAAATACATAAAGATGTTAAAGTAAAACATAGTAGAAGATTATTATCAAAAAAAATGATGATATGGCCTTTAAAATATCGATTCTTTCAAAACAAAAAACGTTATAAAATAAGAAGTTTAAAATATGGTCAATGTTTTTGTACTAGTTCTGTTACTTTTATAAAAAAGAATGTTAAAAAGAATTTCTTTCCTAAGAATCTAAAATATTATACGGATTGGCAAGCTTTTATTAATCTAGCTTTAGATGATAAAAAAAGAATGGTTTATTTACCAAAAAGGCTTGTTGGTTATCGAATGGATGAAAAAGAATTTGATATTAATAAAATAAGAGAGAAAGAAAAAATATTAAAATCATTTTGGCCAGAAAAAATCATTGATTATTTTTTCAAAAAGTACCATAATAAATAAATCGTAAATATTGACTGAATTATAGTATAATATAAGTAGAAAGGGTGATTCTTATTATGAAAAAAGATAATATAGATGACGATATCTTAGATGATGTAGATGATAAGAATCAGTCTACAGAAATTACTTATTCAAGAACTGCTTTTCGTGAAACAAAAAGAAAAAAAGATAAAAGATTAGAAGCTTTAATCGAAGAAATAAATAAAAATCATCAAGCTATTGAAGAAGATGAAATATTAGATTTACCAGTAAGAGGTAGACGTGGAAGACCTCCTAAAGATAAAATTGAAGAAGAATTATTAATTGATAAGCCAGTTGAATCATCAGAAGAAGAATTATTATTAAATCCTAAAAGAGATGAAGAAACAATTGTTCTTCCAAAGGTAAAGAAGAATGAAATAAAAGAGATTATTGATATACCTGAAGAAGAAAGTATTCTAACTCCTACTGAAGAAGAAAGATTTGAAGAAGTAATTAGTGATGAGCCAAAAAAAGAAAAGAAAAAGAAGAAAAAATACCGTGTTCGAAAAGCCCCAATCATCATTATTATTTTATTAATATTATTAATTGCTGGTGGTGCTATCTATATCTCTCACAAAAATAAAATAGATAGAGAAAAGAGAGAAGAAGAACAAAGAATAAAAAATTATATTAAAGATGTTGAATCTCACTATAATAAAAAAGTAGTTGTTAATACAGATGCATCTATTTATAAAAAAGTTGGTAACAATTATCAATTATATGGAACTATTTATAAAGATAATATTATTAATTTATCTGATCAAAAGATTGATAAAGATACAGAATATTTCCATAATGATGAATTAGATGTTTATATAAAATATAAAGATGTTGATAAAACTGATAAAGAAGTAGTTAAAGATTCAAGATACAAGAGATATTTATTATTTAATGAAAATATTGTTACAAAAGATGAATATACTATTTATCATAGTGATGATAGTAAACTATATAAGTTATCGGAAAAAGGTGAATATCCAATAATTATTAAAGAGACTGATCGTTATTATTTTGAATATCAAGATGAACTTGTATATGTTCTTAAGAGTGACGTTAAAGAAATTGTTAAACATGAGAATACAAAGGCTAAGAATGTATCATCTGTTCCAGTTCTTAATTATCATTTTATCTATGATCCTAAAGAGAGAACTTGTAATCAAAGTATTTGCTTAACGGCAAGTAGGTTAGAAGAACATATTAAATATTTTAAAGATAATAAAATATTAGATCTAACTATGCATGAGTTCCAATTATATATGGATAAGAAACTTAATCTACCAAAGAGTGTATTATTAACATTTGATGATGGTTGGTTAAGACAAAAAGGTGTTGAGATTCTTGATAAGAATGAATTCCATGGAACATATTTCCTTATAACATCTGTTTATTTACCAATTGAATCAAAATATGTAGAATTCCATAGTCATACTCATAATATGCATACTCAAGGTCAATGTCCAACGGGACAAGGTGGCGGAATTCAATGTTTATCTGAAAAGAAGATTCAAGAAGATTTAAAGAAGAGTCGAGAACTTCTTAATAATACGACGGCCTTCTGTTACCCATTCTATGAATGGAATGAGTATGCTATTGGTCAATTGAAGAAAGCTGGCTTCACTTTAGGATTTATTGGTGGTCAAAGAGCTGCTAAACCTAGTGATAATCATTACCGTGTTCCAAGATATATTATTTATAGTTGGACAACCGTAAGTACTTTAAAAACATATTTTAATTAGAAAGCTTCGGCTTTCTTTTTTTATAGTCAACAAACTATAAAAATTAATAAATCTATGATATTATTAATAGTGGGAGCAAATATGAAAGTTAGTGTAATCGTACCAGTTTATAATGTTTATGAGTATATTGATAAATGTTTAGATAGTTTAGTACATCAAACATTAAAAGATATGGAAATCATTGTTGTAAATGATGGTTCTCCTGATGATTCTGAAAGTATTATAAAAAGATATGAAAAGAAATATAAAAATATCAAATACGTTGTTAAGAAAAATGGTGGCTTAAGTGATGCAAGAAACTTTGGCCTTAAGTGTGCAACTGGTGATTATATAGGATTTGTTGATAGTGATGATTATGTAGCTAATGACATGTTTGAAAAGTTATATAACAAGATAACAAAAGATAAATCGGATATCGCTGTTTGTGAATTTAATTATGTCTATCCTGATGGTAAGATAATTAGAAGTTATTCTAATTTAGATTACACAGATGAAGTTGATAAAAAATATTTAATCTCACCACCAATGGCATGGACAAGATTATATAAAAAAGATTTATTTAATGAATTAAAATTTAAAAAAGATATTTATTATGAAGACTTAGAGATGAATCCTAAAGTACTTTTATACACAAAGAAAATATCTTTTGTTGATGAAGGTTTGTATTACTACATAGTTCGTAATAATTCGATAATGAGACAAAATACTTTTAATGAGAAATTATTACATATCTTTGATATCTTAGATAGTAATAAAAAACTTTTATATAAAGATTATCCTATGGAAATAGAATATATGTATATCGATCATCTATTAAGGACCGCGTCTCTTCGTTTTATGGATTATGATAATTATAAAGAAAACATTAATCGAATAGTTGATATCTTTAAATCTGATTTTCCTAATTGGAAAAAGAATGTTTATTTAAAGAAGAGTAGTAAGAAGATGAAACTTCTTTGTCATCTTGCTTATCATAAATGTTATCTTTTATTAAAGATTATCAAGAAAGTTACAGGTAGATAGTATGAAGATAAGTGTAATAGTACCTGTATGGAATGTTGAAAAGTATCTTGATAAATGTTTAGATAGTTTAGTTCATCAAACATTAAAAGATATCGAAATTATTGTTGTAAATGATGGAAGTCCAGATAATTCAGAAGAGATTATAAAAAAATATGAAAAGAAATATAAAAGTATTAAATATGTTGTTAAGAAAAATGGAGGATTAAGTGACGCTAGAAACTTTGGCCTTAAATATGCAACAGGAAAATATATTTCTTTTGTTGATAGTGATGACTATTTAGAACTTGATGGCTTAGAAAAAATGTATAATAAAGCCAAAGAAAAAGATTATGATATGGTTGTTAGTGATATCGATTATATCTATCCAGATAAATCATTAAGAGTAAGTAGTAGTGTAATAGAAGATAAGTCTTTGAAAGAAAATATGATTACTATTTTCCCAGCGGTATGTAATAAAATCTTTAAAAGAGAATTATTTGATTATAATATTCGTTTTAAAAAAGATATATGGTTTGAAGATGTAGAGTTCTTATATCGACTTTATCCATATATTAAAAGTATTGGTGTTATAAATGATAGTTATTATCAATATGTTCAAAGAGAAGGATCACAAACTAATGTTATAAATCGTAAATTATATGATTATATTGATAACTTTAATGGTATCATTGATTTCTACAAAGAAAAAAAGTTTTATGATGAATATAAGTTGGAACTTGAATATGTCTATGTAAGATATATTTATGCAACTTTTGTTAAAAGAGCAGCAGCTTATCCTAAAGATGATTATAATGAAGCTGTTGATACAGCAATTAAAAATGTTAAAGAACATTTTCCTAATTATAAAAAGAATAAATATTTTAAAAAGAGTTTAAAGGGATTATATTTAAGAATGTTTAATAAAAAAATAAGTAAATTAATATACAAGATATATCATAAAGGAGAAAAAAATGGCTAAGAGAAAACCAAAAAATATTGCAATTATTATTGCGGGTGGTAAGGGAAACCGCATGGGTCAAGATATCCCAAAACAATTTATTAATGTATATGATAAACCAGTTCTAATTTATACGCTTGAAAGTTTTCAAAATCATCCTGATGTAGATGAAATTGAAGTTGTATGTATTGATGGATGGCATGATATTTTAAAAGCTTATGCTAAGCAATTTAATATAACAAAACTTAAATATGTTATATCTGGCGGTGAAACGGGACAAGAATCAATTAGAAATGGTGTATATAATCTAGAAGGTAAAGTTCATGATGATGATAATATTATTATTCATGATGGTATTAGACCTCTTGTTGAACCAGCAGTACTTTCTGATGTTATTGTTAAATGTAATCAATATGGTAATGCCGTAACAAGTATGCCTTATAATGAACAAATCTTTGTTGTTGATGATGAATTTTCAACAACCAAATATATTCCAAGAGAAACACTAAGAAGAGTATCAACACCACAAGCTTATAAGTTTAAATTACTAGATGAAAAGTATAAAGAAGCTTATAAAAAAGAAATTGGCATTTATGGATCAAATTATACTAATACAATGATGGTACAACTTGGTGTAAGATTATATTTTGCAGCTGGTAGTGATAAAAATATTAAATTAACAACAAAAGATGATTTAGAATTATTTAAAGCTTATTTAAATAGTGATAAAGATAATTGGTTGAAATAAACCAGTTTTTCTTTAAGGAGATTATATGAAATTATTAGATAGTAAGAATTATTGTGAGGATATTGAAAGATTAGCAAAAGAAGATTTACCTTTCAATAAATTAAAAGATAAAAGTATTTTAATAACAGGAGCTTGTGGTTTAATAGGTAGTTTCTTTATTGATACTATTATGTATTTAAATAGAGAAAAGAAATTAAATTGTCATGTTTATGCGATGGGATTAACAGAAACTGATAAAACACGTTTTCCTGATTATGTAGGTAATAAATTATTTGATTATATATCACATGATGTTAATGAACCACTAAAAATGAGAAAGAAAATGAACTTTATTATTCATCTTGCTAGTAACACTCATCCGGTTCTTTATGCAACACATCCTATTTCGACAATTACTACAAATGTCATTGGTACAAAGAATATGCTAGATTACGCTGTTAAAAGTAAAAGTGATAGATTTATCTTTGCATCAAGTAATGAAATTTATGGTGAAAATAGAGGCGATGTAGAGTTATTTGACGAGAATTATTGTGGTTATATAAACTCTAATACTTTACGTGCAGGATATCCTGAAAGTAAGCGTTGTGGAGAAGCTTTATGTCAAGCTTATATTGAAGAAATGAAACTTGATATTGTTGTTGCAAGATTCACAAGAACTTATGGACCAACAATGTTAAAGAATGATTCTAAAGCTATTAGTCAATTTTTACTTAAAGCTTTAAATAATGAAGATATTGTCTTAAAGAGTAAAGGAGATCAATATTATTCATTTACATATGTCTATGATACTGTTTACGGATTGTTTACAGTTTTATTAAATGGTGTATGTGGTGAAGCTTATAATATTTCGAATATTAAGTCTGATATTACTCTTCGTGATCTTGCTGAAACCATCGCTGAAACAGTTGGCCGTAAAGTTGTTTTTGAAATCCCAAATGAAGTTGAAAGCAAGGGATTTAGTAAAGCAACAAAAGCAAGACTTGATAGTAAAAAGATTGAAGGAATTGGATATAAACCCAAATATGATATTAAGAATGGTGTTAAGAGAACACTTGATATCTTAAGAGAGGTATACGATGAGTAGTTATCGTGAATATGATAAAGAAACTCTTGATAAATTACATAAAGTTGAACTTAGCATCTTAGATGATTTTGTTAAAGTTTGTGAAAAGAATGATTTAACATATTTCTTGATTGGTGGGTCACTATTAGGTGCTGTACGTCATCAAGGATTTATCCCTTGGGATGATGATATTGATATTGGTATGCCAAGAAAAGATTATGATAAATTTATTGAAATAGGACAAGAAGAGTTAGGAGATAAATACTTTGTAGATTGTTTTGAAAGAAATAGAGACTTTTATCTTCCTTTTGTAAAAATAAAACTTAATGGTACCGTTTTTGATGAAGAAGTTGCTAAAAACTATCCTCATCATAAAGGGATCTTTATTGATATCTTTGCCTTTGAAAATGTAAAAAACACGAAAAAGATAGGTAAAGTACGTGCTTTTATGATTAAAACAATCGCTGAGTCAACTCATTTTAGATTACATATGAGACCACTTAAGAATTTACATCATCCTTTCTTTGGTCTTTGTTGTTGTCTTGTTCCATGGCGAACTATGATGCGTTTCCAAAAGAAATTAATGACATGGAATAAAAATGATAATTCCATGTATGTTAATCCTTTATCAGGTAGTTATGCTTATGAAAAAGAAACGAATTTAAGAACAACGGTTCTTCCTGTAAAGAAAATCAAATTTGAAGGAAAAATGTATAATGGTATGACCGATAATGATACTTATTTAAAGAAAATATATGGTGATAATTATATGGAGTTACCACCACTTGAAAAACGTATTAATCACTTACCAGATACCATTATTTTCCCTGAGGAAATAGAAAATGAAAGCAAAAGCAAAAAAAGAAAAAACAAGTGATTTAAGAAAATTACAATTAGTTTTAGTAGAGATGCTAGATGAGTTAGTTAGAATATGTGATAAACATAATCTAACTTACTTTTTAGTAGGAGGAACCGCTCTTGGTGCCATAAGACACAAAGGGTTTATTCCTTGGGATGATGATATTGATATTGGTATGCCAAGAGAAGACTTTGAAAAGTTTATTAAAGTTTGTCTAGATGACTTAGATGACAAATATTTTTTAGATCATTATAGTACTAATATTCATAATTATTATGGATATGCAAAATTAAGAAAAAACAATACAACTTTTGTAACAGAGTATTCGAAAAGAAGAAAAGGACATGATGGTTTCTTCATTGATATTTTTCCTATGGACTATAATACTAATAAAGATTCACTTGGTGTTAAATTTAGAGCGTCTATTACAAGATGTATTTTAGAAACATTAAAACTTAAAGAACATAATTATCGTGTTAGGACATTACGTAGACCCATTATTTCTTTAATGTTTTATCCTTTTTCACGTTATCGAATTCATAGAATAGTTGATTATTTATATCAAAAAGATAATAAAAAAGTTCATAAAAATATGGCTATTTATTCAACAGTCTATTTTTATAAAAAAGATATTTATCCTGTTGATGTTGTTATGCCTCCTGTGAAAGCTACTTTTGAAGGAAGGGAATATAACGTATATCATGATACGGATAAATATTTATCTCAATTATATGGTGACTATATGAAGCTTCCTAAAGAAGAAGATCGTATTAGTCATTTACCTGATAATCTTGATTTTAATCATGGACTATCACTTATTACAAAAGAAGAGTATAATAAATTACATAGTAAAAGGAAGTGATTTATGAAAACTAAAAAAACAGCCTTAAATATGATTACCGATGTAATTCCTTTATTAATAGTTTCCCTTCTTGGTATTTATAAAACTAAATTTTTTATTGAATACCTGGGAACAGCAACGATGGGATTATATAACTTATTTAGTAATATTATGGTATATGTTTCCCTAGTTGATGGTGGACTTGCTAGTGCTGTTTTATATTCACTTTATAAACCAAATGCCAATGGTGATACAAAGAAACTTAATGAACTATTATCAGGCGCAATGAGGACATTCTCAAAAATTGGTATGATTGTCTTTGCAATCGCCTTTGTTGTT
Source organism: uncultured Clostridia bacterium (assembly GCA_946409545.1). Lineage (GTDB taxonomy): Bacteria > Bacillota_I > Bacilli_A > RF39 > UBA660 > RUG12783. The sequence goes on from CAMJWT010000019.1 coordinate 21,980, forward strand.
TCTTTCTTTGTTATCATCTTCATAAAAGATCCTGGTAGTCTTCCATTTGGATATTGGGGTATTGTCTTATCATTCTTATTATTTTCATTAAGTAATGTAATTGCGTACTTCTTTGTTCCTTATAAAGAATTATTGGAAGTTAAAGAAAAGAAATATATCTATAATCTTGTTTATCAAGGTGGTCAAATTGTTATTTCCGTAACGGAAATATTAATGTTAATTAATGGTACTAACTTTATGCATGTACTATTAATGCATAGTGTTGTAAGACTTATTGCAAGACTAATTATTGCCTTTATATGTAAAAAGAAATTTCCAGAAGCTAATGTCTTTAATAAAGAAAAAGATTATAGTTTCAAGAAGTTATTACCATCCCTTATTTTTCATAAAATATGTGGTTTAGTAAGTAGTAATATTGATACCGTTATTATTTCATCATTTTTAGGACTTGGTTATGTTGCAATATATTCAACATATAGTTATATCATTACCATGATGAAAAATATCTTAGGGAAACTATCGAGTTCAATGACGGCAATCGTTGGTAATAGTTTAGTTAAATCAAGAGATAAGATGTATGACTTGTACATGGAATTTGATGCAATGTTATTCTATATTGCCATCATTGTATGTATACCTCTTACACTTGCTATTAATAAGTTTATTGATATCTTCTATGAAGGTAGTATTAAAACATCAATGTTAATTGCGTTTTCATTTGTACTAATATTATTTTCATTTATTGTAAAACTAGCTACAACGATGTTTGTGGCAGCTGATGGATTATACAAAGAGACAAGACATTGTGCAGTAGTTGATGCATCTATTAACTTAGTATTATCATTATCTCTTGTCCATTTCATTGGTATATCAGGTGTTCTTCTTGCAACAGCAATCTCTGTCTTTATCGCTGAATATACTATGAAATGTATGGTCGTACATAAACATTCATTTAATAAAAGTAGTAAGGCATATTTTATAAAGAATATTAAATTCTTTATTACATATTTTGTAGATTTAGTAGTTGGTTACTATATTATTAAACAATTTACAATTAATACGATTGGTACATGGTTTATAACATTCTTAATCTTTACAATATTAAATGCATTATTAATATTACTTGTCTTTAAAATATTTAAAGAAACAAAGTTTGTTAAGAGAGTTAAAGTATTATTTAAAAGGGCTTAATTTTAATTAAGTCTTTTTTTGTATAGTTGTTTTTAATAAATTATTAATGTGGTAAAATATAAGTGAGGTATATATGAAGAAAGTATTATTTGTTCAAGTTTCATGGAAAAGTTATGGTGGTATTTGGCAAGTTAATAAAGTTGTTGCAGAGGAACTTGTTAAACATGGTTATGATGTTTCTTTTGCTTTTATAAGACAAAATAAAACAGATTATGAGCCAGAATATGATAAAAGAATAAAGATTAATGTTATTAATCCTAATTTAGAATGGATGACTCATAGTTTTAGAGATATTATAAAGGATAAAAGTATTGATAAACTAAAAGTAAGAATTAATCATGATCGCAATCTAAAAAAAGATAAAAAAGTTTTTCAAAAACTCATTCGTGATAATAATTATGATTATATTATTACAACACAATATGAACTTTTGGATTTAATTCCAAAAGAATATTTATCTCATGTATTTCATGAACAACATACTTCTTTTGAAAATAGTTGGTCTCATCGTGGTACTAAAGATACATTACTTCGATATAATAATAAAATTAACTTTATATGGTTATCAAAGAAAACAATGGAAGATGCTTTAGATAAAGGATTAAATAATTGTTATTATTTATATAATCCGTTAAGATTTGAAAGCAAAGAAAAATCAAAAGTTAATAACAAAAGATTAGTTACAATATCAAGATTATCTAAACAAAAAAGACTTGATAAAATGATTAATTTTTGTGAAGAGATTTTTAAAGATAAAAAATATAAAGATTGGGTTCTTGAAATATATGGTGATGGATTACAAGAAGATAATTTAAAGAAATTAATTCATAATCATGATCAAGTAAAATTAATGGGTAGAGTAGATGATCCAATAAAAATATTACTTAAAAGTGATATTAATTTAAATACAAGTGATAGTGAAGGTTTTCCAATGAGTATCTTAGAAGCTTGTGAATGTGGTATTCCAACTGTTAGTTTAATCTTTGGTGAATCAGTTTATGAAACGATTATTGATAGAGAAACAGGTTTTATTTGCAAAGATAAAGAAGAGTTTATTAAAAGAGTAAAAGAACTTATGGATGATAATAGACTTCTTAAAGAGTTTAGTGACTATAATGTTGCTTTTGCTAGTAAGTTTAAACCCGATATTGTTGTCAAAAAGTGGATAAAAATGTTTCAAGTGATAGATAATAGAAAATAAGTATGATATATTATTAATTATGAGGAGGGTGTTATGAAGAAAGTCTTGTTTATAGCAAGTACTGGTGGTCATTTATCTGAGTTAATGCAACTAAAAGAACTATTCAAATATTATGACTATCATATTGTTACTGAAAAAACAAAAACAAATGTTTCACTAAAAGATGAATATAAAGATAAAATAGACTTTTTAATCTTTGGAACAAAAGATCATTTTTTAACGTATCCATTTAAGTTCTTCATAAATTGCCTTAAGTCAATAAGACTATATCATAAAATCAAACCTGAATTTATTATTACTACTGGAACACATACAGCCGTTCCCATTATCTTTTATGCAAAATTATTCCATAAAAAGAAAACTAAAGTAGTATTTATTGAAACATTTGCTAATAGTGTTACTAGAACATTATCTGGTAAAATGATATATAAAAGAGCTGACTTGTTTGTTGTACAATGGAAAAGTATGCAAAAACTTTATCCAAAAGCAACATATGGTGGCTGGATATATTAGGAGGATAATATGATTTTAGTTACCTTAGGAACACAAGATAAAAGTTTTAAAAGATTACTTGAAGCTGTGGAAAAACAAATAGATAAAGGAACAATTAAAGATAAAGTAGTAGTTCAAGCAGGATTAACAAAATATCAATCTGATAAGATGGAAATTTTTGATTTTATACCTGTATCAAAATTTGATGATTTAATAAAATCATGTGATATTTTAATAACTCATGCAGGGGTAGGATCAATTATAACAGGGTTAAAAAACAATAAAAAAGTTATTGCAGCTGCAAGACTTAAAAAATATCATGAACATACTAATGATCATCAATTACAAATTGTTGATAATTTCGCTAAAAGTGGATATATTATTCCTTTAGAAAACTTTGATGAACTTGATAAAGCATTAAATAAAGCTAAAAAGTTTAAACCCAAACCATATGAAAGTAATACAAAGAATTTTGTTAAATTAATAAAAGATTATATTGATAATAATTAAAGAGAAGAAATTCTCTTTTTTTATATCAAAATAATTGTTGTAAATTAGACTTTTTTGGTGTAATATTATTATAGGATAATAAGGAGTTAGAATATGAATAAAAGGGAATTATTAAAGAAAATATACAATTTAAAAAATAATATTATCGTAAGTGGAAGAATTAATTCACGTAAGACATATGGAGTAATGTTTCCACTAGTAGAAGTATTAGAAGAAAATAATGAAAGTTTTCTAGTACTAGATTCAAAAGAAGAATATTTTAAAAGATTTTATAATGAATTAAGAGAAAAGGGATATGAAACAGTAGTTGTTAATCTACGTAATTCATTAAATAGTGATGGATGGAATCCATTAACATATGCATATTCTTTATATTCTAATAATCATATAGATGAAGCAACAAGAAGTATTGAAAAAATTGCTTATATCCTATTTGATGGACAAGGAGATCCATATTGGACAATTTCTGCTAAGAATTTATTCTTGGGACTTGTATGGTTCTTATTTGAGAATGCTGAAGAAGAGGAAATTAACTTTAATAGTGTTATAGAATTATTAGATTTATTTAAAGATAAAGAATATTTATTTGAAGATTATGAAGGAGAAGAGTGTCGTTCTAGTATGTTACTAAATCCTATTATTAGAACAGCTGATGATACAAAGAACTCTATTATTTCCGTAGTAAGACAAGCTTTATCTGTTTATACTAATTATCCTAATTTATCAAAAATGTTAGCAACACCAATGAAAGAATTACATCTTGATCATAAATTTGCTATTTTCTTAATTAATAGAGATGAAGATTTATATTTTAATGCATTAGCAGCTATCTTCATTGATCAATTCTATGATTTCTTAATGAAGAAAAGATATGATACAGCATTTAATTTCATCTTAGATAATTTTGAAACAATATCAACTGATTATCCAAATGTTAATATCTTACTTTCAAGTGGACCATCTAGAAAAGTAAGAACAATTATTGGAAGCAATGAAACATTTGATTATTATGATGATTATAGTGAATCAATTAGATCTACAGAAGAGACTGTAATCTTTAAGATGGATAATGAAGATTATAGTGTTCCAAATGATTATGAAAGAGTAGACTTAAATCAAGAAGTTGAATATCCAGTTCTACAAACAAGAGAAATTAAGATATTTAATATTTGCCCTTGTTGTGAAGGTGGAAAATGTACATGTGGTGACGATTGCAATTGTGGTGATAAATGCACTTGTGGAGATGATTGTAAATGTGGATGTCATGAAGGAAAACCATGTACTTGTGGCGATAATTGTACTTGTAAAGAATGCAATTGCCACAATGATGAATCATTTGATGATTATATTAGACATAATAGTTTTGATAATGTTGCAATGGATGTTAATATTAATGAATTATCAAGAAAGATTGATTTAGAAATTCAAAGATTAGAAGAAGAATTAAATGATGATGTTCCTGATGATGAAGATGAAATATCAAGAGTAATCCGTAAGATTGATGAAGAAATCGCATATCTTGAACAACAAAATAAATTAAATGTTGAAAGTGTAGATAGTGTTAGAAATAACTTTAATTCTTTCCTAGAAAATAATAGTTTCGATGATCTTGCTAAAAATATTCAAGATAAGAGTGTAAATGTTAATAATGTTGATGTTAACTTCACACCAATTGAACTTGAAGAATTAACTAAGAGAATCGATAAAGAAATTAAAAGACTAGATGATGAATTAAATGATGATATTCCTGATGATGAAGAAGAAATTCAAAGATTAGTAAATAAGATTGAAGAAGAAATTCAAAAGTTAGAGGATGAAAGTACTGATGAATCAGTTAAACAAGTTCGTTCTAATTTCAATGAATTCTTAGATAAGAATGACTTTGAAGAAATTGAACCAGTTACTCATGATGATTTTGATGAATTAATTAAGAGTATTGATAGAGAAATCGAAAGACTTGAAAAACAAGAAGGAATAACTGAAGAAAAGAATGATTTTGAAAGATTCTTAGAAGATAATGATTTCAATGATATTGTTGAAAGTATTAAAGATGAAGATGTTGATGACAATGTAACTTATGCTCAATTAATTGAAGCGCTTGATAAAGAAATCGCTTTATTAGAAGAAAAAGTTAATAATGAAAATAAAGAATCATTTGAAGATATCATTAGAAGAATTGATGAAGAAATTGCGAGACTTGAAAGAGAAGAAATGATTGATCCTGAAATTTCTGATACAAGAGAAAATTATGATGAATTAATCGCTAAAATTGATGAAGAAATCAAAAGACTTGAAGAACAAGAAAAAGATACAAAAGAAGAAATTCAAAGTCATGAACAAACTCCTAAATTTGATTTCAACGAAATTGAAAGATTAAATAAAGAAATCGATGAAGAGCTAAGTAAATTATCAAATTTAGAAGAAAATAATGATGATTCAAGTGAAACATCACATGTTATTGAAATAAAATAAATAGTAAAAGATGAGTTAAACTCATCTTTTTTATGTTAAAATCAAATTGAGGTGTTGTATGGGATTCTTTGATTTATTAAATTCTGTTGGTGTAGATGATAAAGATGATGATCTAGAAGAAAGAATGGAAGAAGCCGGACTTGAAGAATGGGAAAAAGAAGAAGTAAGAAAAGGTAATCAAGATATCTTTAACTTCGAAGAAGAAGATTTAGAAGATGATGATTATTATTCTGAAGATGATGAATAAGATAATTATTATATAAATAGTTCTTTTTCTATGTCATGAATATTGAATTAAATATAGTTGATGATATAATTAAAAGAGTGCAAGGAAGTATATATATGAAGAAATATTTAAAAGATACTTGGAGTATGTATCTAATAATTTTTGTTTTATGTTTTATGTTATTTTTATATGAACCATTATTGATGTACATGAGTAATGTTTCCGATTTTTGGTTTTCTATAAGTACATTATTTAAAATGACATCATTATTATTTATTGTTATTTTTATAATAATGAGTGTAGTATTAAATGCTATTTATTTTTTAAGTAAAAAAAATGACAAGAAGACATTTAAAATAATGACAATAATCGCTTTTGTGGTGTTCTTTTCTTGTTATGTACAAGGAAATTATTTAGTAGGAAATCTACCTGTATTAGATGGTAGTAAAATTATATGGAGCGATTATAAAGTTGATTGGATTATATCTATAGTACTTTGGATTATTGTTATAGGAGGTACTATCTTTGCGGTAAAGAAATTTACATTAAATAAAATGTCAAAATATGTTGGATTTATAAGTTTAGCTATCTTTTTAATGTTAACAGTTTCATTATTGACAACATATTTAACAACAGAATGTGTAGAAGAAAAAGAATTTCTTTCTTTACCTACATATAAGAATATAAATAAATATTCAAAAGATAAAAACTTTGTTATCTTTCTTTTAGATTGTGTTGATTCTAGATCATTTATTGATCGATTAAATAAAGATATAGAAAATAAAGATATGTTAAAGGATTTTACATATTATCCAGATACAATGTCTGTTCATGGTTATACTGATGAATCAGTTCCGTTAATTTTATCAGGAAAAGTATATCAAAATGAAAAACCAATTAAAGATTGGGCAACAGAAATGTATAAAGATTCTCCGTTATTTAAATTAATGGAAGATAATAACTATGAATTAAATGTATATGATGAATATTTCTTCTATAATGATTTATCTGCAGAACGTATAAGTAATTTATATGATTATAAAAATAATAAAGAAAAAGTATATGAAAATCTTTCAAAGCTTAAATTTTGGAAGCAAGAAGTAAAATATATTTTATTTAGATATCTTCCATCATTTATAAAAAAATATTCTTTTATTGAAACAATGTATTTTAGGCCAAGGGATTTGGTAAATAGAGATGATTTAACTGAAAAGAGTTTCTTTGTTTTTTCAAATGATTCGAATTATAAAGCGTTTAAACAATTTGATGTTAAATTAGAAGATAAAAAGAATTTTAAATTTATTCATTTACATGGAGCACATGAACCATGGAATCTTGATAAAAAGTTTAATAGAATAAAAAAAGGGACATATGATACTGGACTTGATTCTTCAATAGCTATTACATATGAATATTTAAAATTATTAAAAGATAATAATATATATGATAATACTAATTTAATTATTATGGCTGATCATGGTTTCTTGAAAAGTGGATATAGTGATGGAAGACAAAATCCATTATTTCTTGTTAAAGCAGCAAATGAAAAACACGATAAGATGCAAGTATCTAATAAACCTATTTCCTTTGTTGATTTAGACGGTATGTATAAAGATTTGATGGATGGTAAAAAGAGTAAAGATTTATTTATTAATATTCCTGATAAAAGAACGAGAAGATTTTTAAAATATACTTTTAATAATAAAAATGTTATGACAGAATATGAAACAAAAGATAAGGCATGGGAAACTAGTAAAATGTATGAAACAGGTAAGAAGTTTTCTAAAAGTTGGTGAAATATATGGTTAGAATTTTAGGAATAATTATGGCTTTTTGCTATAAGTTATTTAGTAATTATGGAATTGCAATTATTTTATTTACTTTAATTAGTAAAATAGTTTTATTACCCCTTTCAATATGGGTACAAAGAAACTCAATTAAAATGGTAAAAATGCAACCAATGATTAATAAAATTAAAATTAAATTCTTTGGAGATAAAGATAAAATATCTGATGAAACATCAGAACTATATAAAAAGGAGAAATATAATGCTTTTGCATCATTAATTCCTTTGTTTATTCAAATAGCCCTTTTAATGGGACTTGTAGAAGTAATTAATCATCCACTTGATTATATTGTTAAATTTAATGAAAAATCAATTAGTAATTCTGTTGAAGTTATGATGAAGGAACATCCTGAAGTAGATAAAGATTCATCATCAAAACAATTAGTAGTAGTAAATGATATTAAAACTAATAAAGTTGATTATAGTAGTGTTTTATCAAAAGAAGAAATAAATGATGTTAAAAAACTAAATATGAAATTCTTAGGAATTGATTTAAGTTGGGTAGCTGTTCAAAAGAAGGGAATAGCATGGATTATTCCTTTAATCGCAGGACTTAGTTCATTAATTTTATGTATTGGTCAAAATATGATGAATGTTCTTCAAAAAGAGCAAGGAGCAGCTAATAAATATGGTATGCTAGTTTTATCAGTAGGATTATCAGTCTACTTAGGTATGTTTGTACCAGCTGGTGTTGCACTATATTGGACAGCATCAAACTTATTAGCAGTCTTACAACAGTGGTTATTAAATATTTTTATAAATCCCAAAAAATATGTTGATTATGAAGAATTAGAGAAAACAAGAATAGAACTTGATGAGATGATGTCATCAACTAAAGTTAAAAGAACTAAAGAACAAATTAAAAAAGAAAAACAAGATTATAAAAAGTTTTTCTCTATCGTTAATAAACATTTAGTTTTCTATTCAGAATCAAATGGATTTTACAAATATTATAAAGGGGTAATTGATTATATACTAGAAAATACTAATATAACTATTCATTATATTACTAGTGACTATAATGATAGTATCTTTGATTTAGAAAAAGAAAATAGTCAAATAAAAGCATATTATATTGGTGATCGTAAATTAATTACTTTAATGATGAAATTAGATGCAGATGTTGTTGTTATGACGATGCCAGATTTAGAGACATATCATATAAAGAGAAGTTACTTGAGAAAAGATATTTGTTATCTTTATTATCCACATGGACAAGGAAGTACTAATTTAACTCTTAGACCTCATGCAACGGATCATTATGATGTTGTTTTTACAACAGGAAAACATCAACAAGATGAAGAATTGATCTTTAATAAAAAATATAAATTAAATAGAGTTATTTTCCCATTTGGATATCCATTACTTGATGATATGATTGAAAAATATAATAGTGGTTCTAAAAAAGAAAATAAAAAGAAGACAATTTTAATCGCCCCATCTTGGCAAAAAGATAATATTGTTGATTTATGTTTAGAAGAAATATTAGATAATTTAAAGAATGAGAATTATAATATTATTGTTAGACCACATCCACAACATGTAAGACATAAAAAAGAATATTTTGATAAAATGAAAAGTCAATATGAGAACTCAAAGAATATTGAAATTCAAACAGACTTTACTAAAACAAGTACCGTTTTTGATGCCGATTTAGTAATAACAGATTGGTCTGATATTGGCTTTGAATATGCCTTTACAACAAAAAAACCAGTATTATATATTGATACACCAATGAAAATAATGAACCCTAATTATCAAGATATTGATATTGAACCAATAAATGTTTGGGCAAGAAATAAAATAGGTAAATCATTAAAAGTTGATGAATTAAATAGAATTAATGAAACAGTTAAAGAACTATTAAAGGATAAAGATAAATATAATAAAGCAATAACAAAAGTTGTAAATGAATATGTTTATAACCTTGGAAATAGTTCAGAAGTAGGGGCAAACTATATTATTGATTTAATACAAAAAAAGATTAAAGAAAGGAGCAAAAAATAATGAATATATTATATATTGACCCATCTGTTATGACATATGCTATTCAAGCTATTGCTGGAATTGTAATCGCTGTTGGAGCGACTGTTGGAATTCTTTGGCGTAAATCAAAAAAGAAAATAAGCAATAAACTCGGTATTGATGAAAACAAAAATAAAGAAGTTGAATCAGACGAAATTGTTGTAACAAAAGACAAAAAGAAAAAGAGTAAATAAAGGCGAGCAATCGTCTTTTTGTCTATGAATATAAGGAGAAAATGTAAAATGAAAAAATATTTAAAAGAAACATGGTCAGCGTATGTTTTATCTTTTGTCTTTTGTTATATGTTGTTCTTTTATGAACCATTAACAATGTACTTAAGTAACGTATCAGACTTTTGGTTTGGAATAAATACAATGTTTAATATGACATCACTATTATTTTTATTAGTTTTGCTAATAATGATTATTGGTCTAAATGTTGTTTACTTTTTAAATAGAAAAAAGGATAAAAAGATATTTAAAATTATTACAATTATTTTATTTGTTGTTTTCTTTTGTAGTTATATCCAAGGTAATTACTTAGTTGGCAATTTGCCTTTGTTAGATGGTAGTAAAATAATATGGAGTGATTATAAAGTAGATTGGATAATTTCCATAGTACTTTGGATTTTTGTAATTGGATTAGTTATTATTCTAATTAAAAAATTAACATTAAATAAAATGATTAAATATACAGGATTTGTAGGTTTGGCAATATTT
>CAMJWT010000020.1:0-32430 GCA_946409545.1 uncultured Clostridia bacterium
CCAGAAGAGAAAAAAGAGGAACCAGCTGCTCCTGAAGTAAAAGTAGAAGCACCTGTTGCTACTCCAACTCCAGTTCCTGCAAAACCAGAAGAGAAAGTTAACCCTGAACCTCTTCCAGCAGCGCCAGTTGCACCAGCAACGCCTGCACCTGTAGCAGAAGAAGCAGTTGAAGAACTAATTTAGAATATAGATATGGAAACATATCTTTTTCTTTAAAAGGAGAATTTTATGGAAATATTAAATATACTAGTTGCATTAATTATTATTGCATTTGGAATGCTTGGATTTACAAGAGGTTTAACTAAACAAATTGCTATCTTTATAGGTACAATTTTAGTCTTAGTAATTGCCTTTATATTCAAAGATATTCTTGGTGATATATTACTTTTAAATTGCCCATTTATTAATTTTTTAGGTGGAATACAATCTTTGAATATTATTTTCTATCAAGGTATTGCTTTCTTAGTTATTGTAATGGTACTAGGAATTGTTTTAAGAATAATTATTGCTATTACTAATCTTTTTGAAAAGATTTTAAAATGGACTATCATTTTTGGTATTCCTTCTAAAATATTAGGTATGATTGTTGGATTTATTGAAGGATATATTGTAGCTTTCTGTATCGTATTTATTGTTAGTCAACCTTTCTTTGATGATTCATTTGGAATTAGAAGAACAGAATTTACTGATCAAATGTTAGCTGATAGTCCAATTCTTTCTTCATTTACCGAAGATACTATTAATGTCATAAATGAAGTTTATCATTTAAAAGATAATGCTGATAAAAATCAAACTGATTTAAAAATTATTGATATGTGTTTAGATAAAAAAATAGTTAGTGTTGATACGGTAAATGAACTAGTTCAAAATGGTAAGTTGAAAATTAATGGAATAGAAGCAGTTATTGCTAAATATAGATAAAATAACCTTAATGGTTATTTTTTCTTTAAATGTAAATATTATTGTATTTTATAATCATTTTTGTTAGAATTAGTAATGTATGAACGAAAGAGGTATTATATGAAATTATTAAGAAATATGAGTTTTTTATTAATTCTTCTTCTTTTAGTTGGATGTGGAAAAAGTGATCCTAAATTAAAAGATGGAAGTGGTATTGTTGTTGAATTCAAAAATTCAAAATACAATATATCAGCAGATGATTTGTATGAAAAAATGAAAGAAGAATACGGAACAAATCTTATGATCGAAATGATTGATAAAGAATTGTTAAACGATATTTATGAGACTGATGAAGCAGCTAATGAATATGCTAACTCTCAAATAGAAATGTATAAACAAGTATATGGTGGAGAACAAGCTTTCCTTACTGAATTACAAAATTATGGATATGCATCTATTGAAGACTTTAAAGAAAAATCTCTTATTTTAAATTATAAAAGAGGACTTGTAGTTGATGATTATCTTCGTGAAAATATAACTGAAGATGAAATTAAAGAGTACTATGAAAAGAATGTCATTGGTGATATTACTGCTAGTCATATTCTCGTAAAGGTTGATGTTGATAGTTCTGCAACTGATGATGCAAAGAAAAAAGCTGACGAAGAAGCTTTAAAGAAAATCAAAGAAATTTATGAAAAATTAGAAAAAGGTGAAGATTTCCATGATTTAGCAAAAATGTATTCAGACGATACATCTAATGCTGGTGATGGTGGACATTTAGGAACATTCACTTATGGTGAAATGGAATCATCTTTTGAAAAAGCAGCTTTAGAATTAAAAGTTGGTGAATATAATAAAGAACCTGTTAAAACAAGTTATGGTTATCATATTATATTAAAAGAAGATGAAAAAGCTAAACCTGAATTAAAAGTAGTTCGTGAATATATTATTGGAAAACTTATAACTGCAAAGAAATCATCTGACTCTAAAATTCAAAATAAAGCTCTAGTTGAACTAAGAAAAAAATATGGTATTGATATTAAAGATTCTAGTTTAAATAGTAGATATGAAAACGCTGTAAATAATTGGCTTTATGGTGAATAATTATTAAGAAAGATAAGTAGGATTTAAAATCCTACTTTTTTTGTTATATTTTGGTAAAAGAAATTTACTTTATAGGCTTTATATGGTATATTAGAAAATAGGGAGAGAGTAATTTGTTGAGCGTGTTGAGCGTGATTTTATTAATAATTCTCTCTTAATTTGTTTATCTATAAATAAGAATGTGGTGAATAATAATGAAAAAAACGAAAAAGAAGAAAATTTTCATAGTTATTATTGGTATTATTTCATTTATTTCTGTACTTTTTCTTATTAAACCTTCACTTGCAAGATACATCTATAATGGTATTAAAAACTATTATTATGAATCAAAAAGGTTTTATTTTAATTGCGATAAATTATCAGACAATCATGCGTTTTTCCAGTTAGATAACTGGGATGGTGTTAATAGTTTTAGTGTAACTTATAACCTTGATAGTTTTAAAAATAATTTTATCGCAGCAGAAAGTGATATTTCATACGATATAACTTATAGTTGTTCTAATAATGTAACGTGTACGATAAATAAACAAAATGGTATTATTTATTCGTCAACACATACAGATTATTTCATTATTACAATTACGCCTATTACCCCTTTATCTGAAGGTGATAGTGTTACTTTGGATGTTAGTGTTTCATCAACTTTGCCTTATACTAAAACTTTAAGTGGTGAAGTTAAGTTAAATGTTAGTATTCCTGGTATTAGTTATGAAATAGAGGATAAAGCTAATCGTCCATATTTGGATTTTAATATTACCAATACATTAAATTACTATCAAGTAGTTACTGCTTTTGGTAGTTACCATGTTGGTGATGTTTTAGAGGCAGAAGTATATAATAATTTATCAGCTACTGATAAAGAGAAATGTACATCAGCCCTAATTAAGTTAACGTTTGATCCAAATGTTATTTTGATAGATATAACAAGTGACTTTTATGAAAACGCATATAATTATACGACAGAGGTTATTAATAATAAAGAATATGTTAATAGTATTACATTTGGTGTTGATCCAATTACAAGTATTAGTATTAGGTTCTATAAAGTAGAAGCTTCTAATAACTATACATATCCATTTGTAAATCCAAGTTCTATTATCAATTTTGAAGTTTTATAGGAGGAAGTATGGCTCATAATATTTTTAGAGAATATGTTGATTATGACAAAAAAGTATTAAAAGAATATATTAATACGATAACTGCCAAAAAAATCAATAATAAAGTATGTAACTTGATTGTTAATGTTTATACTGACAGTAGATACTATAATTCTTTTGAGCCAGTTAAAAATAACTTTATTGATAATGTTGAATATTATGTGTTAGGAAATTATCTTAGTAAGTATGCTAAGACAGATAAAAGAAAAAGTCTTCCTCATATAATAGATTCCCTTATTTTATTAAGATATATTTCATTACTTGAAATTGATAATAAAAAAGGTAAAGAAAAGAAAGTAAGTAAATTTGAAGAAGGATTCAAAAATAAATATCAAAATTCTGGTGTTCTTATTAATGAGTTAATTAGAAAAATAAAAGATAATATTCGTAGAAAAGAAAAATATATTGAAAAGTTAGCTGCAGAAGATTTTAGTGTTTCTAAAAAGAATACAGATAGAGAAAAAATATTTGAAATCTTTCTTGATAACTCTGTTAAGATGCCAGATATTTATAGCGATATTGCTGTAAATAGAGTATATAATAGTGGCCTTATTTATGAAGATCGTATGTTAGTATTATATTTATTAACAGTAAGAGAGTTGTTAATAGATTCAATTAATAGAGAATATGATAATAAATATTTGGTAGAATTTCCAGTGAGTTTATTGGAAAAGAGAAATAAGTTAGTTAATTTATTAAGAATTATTGAAAATGATTATTTAAAAGAAAGAATGATTCTTAAAATTCGTTATAGTGAATACAAAAATTATAAAGAGCAATGTGATAAGTTAATTCATGAAGGTTATTCTTTTGCAGTAATAATTGATGAAAAGATAAAAGGTAGTTTAACATTATTAAAAGTCTTTACATATATTTTATTGAATGAAAAGGCTGATAAAACAAGATTTAGTGAATTTGATAATGTTATAAATATATAAAATAAGATAGTAGGTGAAAAGATGGGTACATTTTTTAGATTCTTTTATGAATTCTTAGGAAAATTTTTCCTAGGTATATGGAGAATAATTGAAGGCTTTTATTTAGGCTTCAAACAAATGTTTAATTTTAAGGAGTATGCAGAAGTAGTTAATTTCTATAAAGATGATTTTAGTGGCTTTGAATGGATTTTTGTTATCATAGCTATCTTATTAATATTAGCCTTTATAGGACTTATTGTTTGGCTAATTGTTTTATTGGTTAGAAAATATATTCGTTTCCGTAAAACAATTGTTGAACAAGAATCTATGCTTGAAGAGATTGCAACTTTGAATAAGCAAGTTAACGATCTTGTAAAAGAAAAACAAGATATTCTTGCAATGAAAGTTTCTCAATTAGGACTTAGACCAGATGAAAGTTCTACTGTTGAAGGAAGTCCTGATGTAGATGATGTTGGTATAGATGGTGTTCGTTTCTCTAAATTAAATTTAATTGATGAGAGATTTGCTCATTATAAGATTCAAAATTACAACAATACATTTAATCTTGAAGAATTAGTTGATATGTTTAGAAACTTTGCTGCTTCTAAATTACATTTATATTATAAAACAGAAATAATTAGATTATTTATTTCTGCGCTTGCATCAACTAAACTTGTTATTTTACAAGGTATTTCTGGTACAGGTAAAACATCACTTGCTTATGCTTGGGGAAAATTTTTAAAACACGATTCATGTATTGCATCTGTTCAACCATCATGGCGTGATCGTACAGAACTTTTTGGTTACTTCAACGAATTTACTAAGAAGTTTAATGAAACAGAAGTATTAAAAGAAATATATATGGCTGGATATACTGATGATGTTTACACAGTTATTCTAGATGAAATGAACATTTCGCGTGTTGAATATTATTTTGCGGAAATGTTATCTATTCTAGAAATGCCTAATAGAGATGAATGGATTGTTGAATTAGTACCTAGTCCATGGCCAAAAGATCCAATTAAACTAGATGAAGGTAAGTTAAAGATTCCTGCAAATGTTTGGTATATTGGTACAATCAATAACGATGATTCAACTTTCATGGTAACAGATAAAGTATACGACCGTGCTATGCCACTAGATATCAATGAGAAGTTCCCACCATTTACACCTGTAGATACAGAACCTCAAGATATCAATTATTCATACTTAGAAAAGATTTTCGATGAAGCTATTGAAGCTAATCCAATATCAAAAGATACTTTAGATAAAGTAGAACAAATGGATGATTATGTTATTCGTCATTTCCGTATTGCGTTTGGTAACCGTATCGTTATGCATATGAAGAAATTCGTTCCGGTATATGTTGCCTGCGGTGGAAATGAGATTGATGGTGTTGATTATTTCATTGCAAAGAAAATCTTACGTAAATTTGAACAATTAAATATTTCATATATTCGTGATGAAATAGATGGATTTGTAGAATTCCTTGATAAGACATTTGGTAAAGACAAGATGAAGGAATGCAAAGAATATGTATTACGTCTAAAGAAATTAACATAATGGTGATATTATGAATAATGGGTTGGAAATATTTAATTTATATGCTCATGCCAGTGAAAGTCAAATAGAAGAATTTAGTGATCGTGTTGATTCTCAATTACATATCAATAAAAAAGAAAATAAACTTGATTGTAATTATGAGTGGCTTGAAGTTATTGAACAAACCATTCCGTATATTGATAATATTTTAAGAAATCCTAATCGTTTCATTATTAATGAAGAAGATGTTGTTAAAATCGAGTTAGCAAAAAGGGTTACTGTTGATAGTATTAAACATTTAGCTCGAAATACTAACTTGATTCAAGACATCGATGATAAAACTGGTGATGTAAAACCAGCAAAGATTCTTAATATCAATAAAGAAGAAAGTTTCAATACATATGAAAACCGTTTTATATTTACATTGGTTCAAAATATGATGACTTTTGTTGATTTCAAGAAAAAAGGAATTGTTGAAGAAGCTAAATATGATTGTAACAATGACGTTACATATAATGGTAAATGTACATTAGGTGATGAAAAAGTAAATATTGAATTAAAACTTAATAATTCTATTAGAACAAGAAATCGTATCACTGATGCAGAGGGAAATGATTTAGCTACTAAAATTAATAAAGTTGAACAGAGAATAAAAGATTTAACGCGTACAGAATTATATAAATCAATTAAAATGTTACATATAGCTTTGGTTACATCACCAATTAAGAAAACTAACATTATACTACAAAATGTTAATTTTCAGTATGCTGTTAAATTATGGAATTATATTCAAGAACATATTAATGATGAAGGTAGTGTAGAATCAAATAAAGATGAATCTTATGATGATACAGGAACGATAAAAAACTATTTTGATGAAAGTTTTTTGTTGGACTATTTAGTATCTCAAGTTATAATAAAAGGTGAAGCAATAAAACTAGATAAAGATATTTTAAGTGAAAGATTGATTGGTAATGTTGTTGAAAAAATAATTGATATAAATGAAAGTATATCTGAAGAACAATTAGCTAATCTTGTCGCTAAACAATATACAATTATTAAATATCGTAGTGTAGTTACTGATAAGAAAATCAAGAAAATATATCGTGCTGCAATTGATAAATATTTGAAAAAAGTATCTGATCTAGATATGGAGTAGAATAGAATGATAAAATTATACAAAAAGATAACAAATAATACAGTTTTTAAAATTACCGAAAGAATATTAAGTGTTTTACTAACATTTGTTTTAGTAGTTTTATTAGTAATAATACTAGTACAAAAAACAACAAATAATCGCTTTAATTTAGGGGGATATGGTATATATACAGTAGCCACAGGTAGTATGGAACCAGAATATCTTGTAAAAGATTTGATTCTATCATCAAAAGTTGATCCTAAAGAAATTAATGTTGGTGATGATATTGTATATTTAGGTAAAATGGGTAGTTTAAATGATAAAATTATAACGCACCGTGTAATAAAAGTTGAAGAAAAAGATGGTCGTATGCATTTTGTCACAAAAGGTATTGCTAATAGTCTTGAAGATCCTGAAATTGACGAAAGTCAAGTTCTAGGTATAGTAGAGCATAAATTGCAAGTATTAAGTTTTGTGAGTCGTACAATTAATAGTATATATGGATTTATCTTTTTAATTGTTATCCCGTTTATCATTTTCGTATTTTATGAAGTTAAATGTATTATAGACGAATATTACAAAAATAAAGAGGGTTAATATTATGAAAAAAGAACCAAAGAATATTTTTAAAGTACTCAAAAAAATACGATTTTTTCTTATTTTTGCGATTGTCTTGCTCTCAATAAATGCATATGCATGGTTCATTTATATTACCAAAGTCGATACTAGTATTAAAGCTAAAGTTCGATCTTGGAATATTATGATTGAAGTGCATGATGAAAATGTTGCGAGTGATATTACTTTTAATGTGTCTGAAATGTACCCTGGTATGCCTAATTATCATGATTATGCGACGGTTATAAATAATGGTGAGTCACAAGGAACGTTAGAGTTTGTCATTAAACGTGTACAAATTTTTGATTCTGTGTATACATTAGATGATTATACATCAGATCAACTCGTTGAAATGCTTGCCGATAATTACCCATTTAAGATTGACGTTAGTTTGACAAATAACGTTATCGACCCCGGACATACCGAACAATTTATTGTTGACATTAATTGGCCGTATGAATCAGGTGATGATATTGCTGATACATATTGGGGAAATCAAGCGTATACCTATATGAAAACAACAAATTCTGATACTTGTATATCAATAATGGCGGAAATTAGAGTAGATCAAGCTCCTACAAATTAGAGTGTAAAGTAAAAATATTTTAGTTAACATTGTATTTACACGCCACTTTACGTAATGCTATACTCTATGTAGGAGGAGTATATGTTATTAAACAAAAAAGTGATTATGTTGATTGCTTGCTTTTGTGTGCTGTTGTGTATTTTAACTTTGCAAGAAACGTATGCTAAATATACATCTGCGGTTAATGAGACAACTGATATAACGATTGCCCGTTGGCGTATTCTAGTTAACGACTTTGATATTAGAAGTAATTCATCGACAACTAATTTAATAACACCGGTGTTTTCTGGTAATGCTAATATATCAAGTGGCGTTATAGCTCCTACTGCAGAAGGTTATTTTGACATCGTTATTGATGCAACTGGTACCGATTTAGCGTTTGATTATACAATTTCAATAAATAATAGTGACGACAGTCCAGTTAGCGATATTCGAGTCACTAATTGCACTTTGAACGGTAATAATATTGCAATTACTAACGGTAACGTTTCAGGAAGAATTTTATTATCCGATCAAAGAGTTAATACACTACGTGTTTATATCGAATGGTATGATGGCACTGGTGAAAGTATGAATAACGCTCAAGATACAAGCACAACAATGCTTGAAAATAGTATAGCTAAAGTTAATGTTAACGCTCATTTCACACAAGTTAGTTCATAGTAAAAAAATATCGAATTATTAAAAAAATTCGATATTTTTTAATGTTATTATATTTATATAATAATTTTTTACATAAATTAAGCGAAAAGTTTTACTTTTTGCTTTTATTTTGGTAAAATGAATATGTATAACATAGGATGTGATGATATGGCTAAACAAGGATATGTAGTATATACTGCTGATCAAATTAAAAATCGTAAGAAAAGGTTGAAAAAAATTAGAATAATTCTATTGATATTATTCTTGTTTTTGATGCTTACTTTTTTAGTATTATCCCTTGCTTATAATGGTGGAGTATTTACAGTTACACTTGATCCAAACTTCCATACGAAAACAGGTATTTCCATTTATACTGATGAAGTTAAAAGAGAACATGTAAGAAGATTATATGCTAATGAATTAAAATTCATGGATAATATTTCTATTGAATGGTTACCTAAAAATTATAAAGATTTTGAAGGTGGCGATCATAATGGTGATAATTACATTGGATATACTTTCTATATTGAAAATCAAGGTGAAGAAACTCAAAGATATTGGTATGCGGTATACATTGATGATGTCATTAAAAACGTTGATGAAGCAATAAGAATTATGATTATTCGTAATGACACTGAAGTTACTGTTTATGCTAAAGAAAATCCTATAACTCGTGAAAATGAAAAAGGAACTGTTAAGTTCTATAAGAATGAAATGCCAGTTCTTGAAAAAAGAGATAACTTTGCTCCTGGTGATATCGATAAAATGACAGTCTTTATTTGGATTGAAGGTGATGATCCAGAATGTCTTAATAATCTTCTTGGTGGAGAAATTAAGATGCATATGGAAATTACCGAAGAGCATAAAGATGATGCGAGAACCTTTAGACAATACTATGACGATGATGATAATGATATAGATGTAAATAATAACAATAATGGCACTAATGATGATATAGAAGTTGTTGGTGGCAATGATGAAACAATTAATAATGCGGATGAAGATGGTGAATAGTTATGCAAAATGAAGAAGACAAAAAAGAAAGAAAAAGAAATAAAAGAAAAAAACGTTTTTTGTTCATTTGGTTTTTCTTCTTAGCAATTTTCTTATCAACAGTTACATATGCATGGTTTACAGCTAATAGAATTGTTGATATTCAATTCTTCGATATTCATATTGAAACTGATTCAGGAATTGAAATAAGTGAAAATGCTATTGATTGGAAAAATAGCTTAACTGTTGATGAACTTAAAACAGCCTATAAGACATATCCATCTAGTCTAAATCAAATACCTGGTGTTATGAGACCGACATCATCTGGTGGACTTTTGGATTCTAATGGCTACTTAAATATTTTCTATGGTCAAGTAGATAGCGATTATTATTTAACAACTTATCGAAAGATTGAAGAAAGAACAACAGAATTTGCTAACAGTGGTGATTTTATTGTATTTGATGTCTTTTTTAAAACATCAACACCAAAAACTGTTTATTTGAGTGGTGCATCTTATGTAAAACCAAAAGATGATGTTCAATCTATTGGTATTGAGAACTCAGCAAGAATTGCTTTCATTAAAGAAGGTAATTTACCAACAGGAACGGCAATTGATAGAATTCAAAAACTTAAGACAACGAGTGAAGATAACGTTTATATTTGGGAACCAAACTATGATGTTCATACTGAATTTGGAGTAAAGAATGCCCTAAATGTCTATGGCATTAGAACAACAAGAACTAATGCTGGTATTATCGGATACGATGGTGTTGTTGGTACAGTTCGTAGTAGTTCCAAAATTAAAATGAATCGAGCAAATGCTTCTAATTATCCATCACTTTTTAAAAGAGTAGATGTTGATATTCATAGTAGAAGTAATAATATTCAAAATTATGAATTATTTCAAGTTAATTCAGGAATTACCAAAGTACGTATTTATATGTGGTTAGAAGGCCAAGATGTAGATAGCGAAAATAAAGCTAGCTATGGTGATATTACATATTATCTTGAATTTACATTAAACCCAAGTTAGAAAAAAGAAAGGAGTAATAATGATGATAAAAATGATAAAAAAGATTAAGTTTAATAGATTTAGTATCATTGCTATTTGTGTATCATTTACATTGTTACTCTTTTTTGTAGTTTCTTACTTTAATACTTTTAGTGATTACGTAACAAAGGGAGAATCAAAAATTGAAGGTGATACAGTATACATTAATGATCTTGCAAATGATTATTACTATTACCTTGGTATGAATTATGTTGGTGATCTTAATTCCAACAACGTTAATTATCAAGAATCTGATTTAAAAGCTGTAACGATCACTTATTATGGTTATCCAAGCAATGATACTTCTTTAACGGGTTATGTATCACTTACAGAAAGACAAAATAAATTTGTTTATTACAAATATTATCCTGTAAAAAATAATCAATTAACAATCGAATTAATTGATAACCCATTTATTTTAAGACCTGTTGGTAAAGGCTTTGGTGGATGGGAAAGTAGTAATGGAAACATTACTAAAGATAGTAAAACGAATACTTATACATTAACAGTTAACAGTAATGTTACTGATATCAAAGTTTATGCTAAATGGCAAGATGCTAATGTTGTCTTCTTAAAAGGTGAAGCGGGTGATGATAACTTTGATGGTACAAGTGATTACTTAGCAGTAGCATCTTGGGGAAGAGCTTTTGATTTATTAAGATCTCGTGCTACTAATATTAATGATCGTGAATTAAATATTATCGTCTTAACTGGTGATTTAAACCATTCAATGAATTATACAAGACCGGTTACCCATACTTGGAATTACACTTATGAATATATCGATAATGAATCATATACTGAGGGTGAAGAATATTTAATTGAATATAAAAATGGTAATAATCGTTATGCTATAAGACAAAATGCTAATAATGTTGCTGTTGAAAATTTATTAACAACGGCTAAACCAAGTGATAATGCCTTATGGATAATAACTCATGATGATAATGGTTATGCTATTAAAAATAAAGTTTCAGGAGCTTATTTAGGTCATCAATTGAATAATAATGACCAAGCTAATTTATTAATTTCTAATACACCTTATTATTGGAAATATAGTAGTGATTTAAGAACTTTCTTTACAACATATGAATTAAATGTTATGAAATACACATTTACTTTAAATGATAGTATTGTTGATAACAATTCATACTTAATTGTTGATAAAGCTAGTTATACAGAGAATAATAACAATCAATCTTTAAATGCCTTAAATGATAGTTTAGCAAATAATAACTTTAATAGAACAAATTATAATGAAACAGCTTTATGGCGTATTACTAAATCTGGTGATGGTTTAACAATTTATAATACGCATGAAAATAAATATTTAACTTATAACATGGTTAATGGTACAACAGTTCTTGCTTTAGGACCTGATCCATTAGTATGGAATTATGATTCTACTAATCATACTTTGAGTACTAATGATACAAGAAGTATTGTTACATACACATATAGTTTAGAGAAAATAACGAGTGGTTCAAATTATATTGGTTATCAAAATGGTGATGATTATTACTTATTAGATAAATCAATGAATTTTGTTCTTCAAAGTGCAAATGTTGAACCAAGTAGTGAACTATTATGGGATGTTGTTGCTGATAATGATTCTTTATTCTTTAAGAATAGTGAAAATAAATATCTTCGATTAGATAATGGTTCTTTATCATTAACTGATGATGAAACATTACGTACTGCCTTTACTTTAAATGATGATATTTTACAAACGGTCGATAATAATTATTTATACAATAATAATGGTGTTCTTGCTGCAACAACTAATCAAACTTTGGCTACAACTTTAAATAAAGTTAGTGTTCAAAGAGGTAGTTTACCTCTTGTTAATCGAGCTATTATGTATTTGAACTTTAATAATAATACATGGAGTTTATCAAGTACTGGTAGTGAGATTACTTTTGTAAGTTATGAAAGAACACGTGTTGATTATAAATTAAGATATGACACAGCAACTAATCGTTTTGCAATTTCTAATAGTAATGCTGGAACTGGTTTATATTTTGCAACTTATATTGAACATCGTGAAATGACTAGTACAACTCGTGGAACAATGGGTACTAATAATAGTTATTCAACTAATTCCAATGTTGCTGTTACTGTAACAAGTATGTATGACAATACAGATTATCGTGATGATGCAACATTAACTCTTACAAATACAAACTATTTTAGAACAACAGCTTATAATGATTTACAACTTGAAAACTTAAGTGTTGATTCTACAGGTTATGATGTTATTAATGATAGTAGTACAACATCAAACTATAGAAATACTTATTCATCATTCGTTGGAAATGCTAAAAATGTTCGTATAGGTCGAGGTATGACGCCATCATCTTGGACTGATGATGATAGTGTTATTTTTGCTTTCTTACAAGGATGTACTTATAACTCATCTGTAGGAAATGCAACTAATAATAACAATGCTTATAAATTTGTTGTTGAAAGTGGTCGTTATTCAGGCCTTATGGCTGCAAGAATATATAATAGTTATAATGGTGGAGGAAACTATTACAACTATTATGGATCAATTTATTTAACGATTGGTTCTGACTATGATCGTGCAACAAATAATAATGATTTACTTGATTTCTACTATCGTATAGGAAGTAGTAACTATAATGGTATAAACGGAAGAAGTAATGTTAATGATATTGCTTATCTTATGGATATTAAGAGTGGATCTATTGGTATGAATTATTTCGATAATAATACTGATGCTTCTCAAGCTTATTCAGGAATTTATGTTGGTGGTTTATCCGTTACTGCTAACAATAACAACGATGATATTTCATCACGTATTATTATCGTTGAAGGTGGTAATATCGCTAATATCAATGGCGGTCTTCGTATCACTGAAAATAGTGCAAACAATGGCGTTAAAACAAAAATTTATGTTAAAAATGGTAATATTCAAAATATTGTAGGTGGTGCTGGTGTATCAACTACATATGGTGATAGATATATTTCGGTTACTGGTGGTAATATTGCTTATAGTGTTTCAGGTGGTTCTAATGGTGTATCAGCTTCTGATAATAACCAACAAAGTGGTCGACTTGGTGGTGACTCTTATGTTCATATTGGTGGTGAAGCTCATATTGGAACTAAAGGATCTGGAACTTTATATGACGTTAATTATGGTTCTGTTTTAGGAGCTGGAAATGGGAATCAAAGTTATCCAAATTCTGGACGTGTAAATACATCACATGTTTATATAAGTGGTAAAGCTGTTATTGAAGGTAATGTCTTCGGTGGTGGAAACTTTGGTCCTGTTCTTGAAGATAGTAATGTTCAAATAGACGGTGGTACAGTAAACGGTAATGTTTATGGTGGATCTAATCGAAGTGGTGTTGGTCAAGCAACAATTAATGAAACAACAATCTATGATGTTTCATTTGATGATAATGTTGACTTAACTAGTGGAAGAACATATTTAATAAATAGAATTAATGGTAATACAAGACATTTATTATCAGAAAATAATAATGATGATCCTTATGATGTATCATTAGCTACAGGAAATCAACCTGCTAATTATTCACAATGGTTAATTAATAGTTCAGGTGATGGATATACAATACAAAATGTTGGTCGTAATGATTATTTAGCATATACAACAAATAATCCACCAACTCTTACAATGAATAATAATACAAATAATGCAATTTGGAATTATGATACAACCAATAAAACATTCTATCGAGATATTACATACACTGTTTCAGCTACTGTAAATTATAACTTTACAAGAAATATTACAAGTGGTAGCGAA
This sequence comes from uncultured Clostridia bacterium, assembly GCA_946409545.1. Taxonomy (GTDB): domain Bacteria; phylum Bacillota_I; class Bacilli_A; order RF39; family UBA660; genus RUG12783. The sequence goes on from CAMJWT010000020.1 coordinate 14,440, forward strand.
TATCTTATTGTAAATAATAATACAAATACGGCTAATTCTATTAATAGTAATGGTGGCAATACCCAAATAAGTGGTAGTGTTGCCCCAACTAATAATGTATGGATATTTACTGCAAGTGGAAACGGTTATACTATTCAAAATAAAGCAACAGGTGAATATCTTGGAGTTACTGGTTTTTATTATTATACGCTTGATATATCTGATACCCCAACTGTATGGAATTGGAATCAAGGTAATGGTCGTTTATCTGTTACGACAACAGGTATGTTATCAAGAACATATTACTTGCGTTACAATAATGGATGGCAGTTATCAACGAACTCTGCAAACTTATATTTAGCAACATTTAATGCTAATATTGTTACTAATATGGCAAAATATTATTTAGTACTTGAAAATAATACTTGGAAAATTAGTACAACACCAAGTAATATAACTTTAAGTACCTTTACTTCAACGATATCAACGGGTTATTCTGTTAGCAATGTTTCTAATGGTGATGTTAATATCACAATGAATAGTGGTACTGTTAAAGGAGCAATCTATGGTGGTTCTTGTGAAACTGGTACCGTTGCAGGTACGGTAACTATTAATATTAATGGCGGCGATATCGAATACGATGACAACAATGATGGAAGTATTTTTGGTGGAGGTTATGGTGAAGATACGATTGTTGCCTCTGGTGTTAATTTAAATATAAAAGATAATAAAAATGTTAATATTGATAAAACCATTTATGGTGGTAGTGCTTTAGGAACGATTGTTGGAAATGTTGATGTTCATTCAACTGATAATAGTGGAAATGGAGCAATAACTGTTGAAGGAGACTTCTATTGTGGATCAATGGGAGATAGTTCTATTCAAACTACCGGAAAGATTCAAGGAAATTGTTCTTTAAGTATCGATGGTGGTACATATAAAGGCAGTGTTTACGGGGAAAATAATGATAATGGTAGTCCAACAGGTGTTGTAACGGTAACAACAGGTGGTAATAATCCTACAACTATAAAAAATGTTTATGGTGGTGGTAACCAAGCTAATAGTAATGCTCGAAGTGTTACTGTTAATATTGAAAATAATAGTAATATAACAAATGCCTTCGGTGGAGCTAATAAAGCATCTGTTTCCGAAACAAATGTTAATCTTCATGGAGGTACTGTTACTAATATATATGGTGGTTCAAATGAAGCCGGTAATATTACTTCATCGTCTATTACAACAACAGGTGGTACAGCAACTAATGTTTATGGTGGTAATAACTTAGGTGGAACAACAACTACAAGTAACGTTAATATTAATGGAGGAACAATTACTAGTCTCTTCGGTGGTGGTAATGAAGCTGTTACCGGTACAAGTAATATTAACTTCAATAGTGGTTCTGTAACGAACACTTATGGTGGAGGTAATAAAGCTGGTATCACTAATAATACAAATATAAATTTAGCAGGTGGAAACTGTACTTCGATGTTTGGTGGTTCTAATGTTAGTGGTGATGTACCTGAAAGTAACATCATTATAACGGGTGGAACATGTCAAACAATTTATGGCGGTAACAATTTAGGTGGAACAACAACAACTAGTAAAGTTAAAGTTAATGGTGGAAATACAACTGACCTCTTTGGTGGTGGTAATGAAGCTACCACTGGTACAAGTAATATTGAATTTAATAGTGGTACTGTAACGAACACTTATGGTGGTGGAAATAAAGCTGGTATTACTAATAATACAAATATTAATCTAACTGGTGGAAACTGTACAAATATGTATGGTGGATCAAATATAAGTGGTGATGTTCCAGTAAGTAATATCACTGTAACTGGTGGTACATGTAATACTGTTTATGGTGGTAATAATGCTGGTGGTACAACTGTTATTACAAATGTCACCGTAAATAATGGAACACTTACTAATGTATATGGTGGTGGAAACGCTGCTAATTCAACAACAACAAATGTAATTTTAAATAATTCGACTAATGAAATAAGTAATATTTTTGGTGGATGTAAAGAAGCTAGTGCTGTTACAACAAATGTTACTTTAAATAATGGCCGAGCTAATAATGTCTTTGGTGGATCTAACACTAGTGGAGAAATAACAACAAGTAATGTCACTGTAAATAATGGAACTTATCAAAATGTTTATGGTGGTAATAACGATGGTGGTAAAACAGTAAATGCTAATGTAACCTTACTTGGAGGAAACTCTAATACAGTCTTTGGTGGCGGTAATAATGCCGAAACAGATAAAGCTATTGTTGTAGCAGATAATGCAGGGGCTGGAAGTATCTATGGTGGTGGAAATAACGCCCAAGTTAATAGTGATACTGATGTAACGATAAGAAATGGTACAACAGTTACTAATAATGTCTTTGGTGGTGGAAACTACGGACAAGTAATTGGTAATACAAGTGTTGTTGTTAATTCAAATAGTGATGTTGGAAATATTTACGGTGGTGGAAATAATGCTCAAATAACAGGAAATACAAATGTTACTCTTGAAAATGCTAAAGTGGATAACAACTTATTTGGTGGTGGAAACTTTGGTAAAGTAAACGGAAGTACATTTGTAAATATTAAAAATGGCGAAATTCATGGTAGTGCTTATGCTGGTGGTAATGGTAATACAGCAACTGTTAATACCAATACAACAATAAATGTTGAAGGAAACACAACTGTTACTCATCATGTCTTTGGTGGTGGTAATGCTGCTGAAACAGGTAGTAGTGCTAATGATAGTTCAATGGGTGTTGTAAATATCACTGGAGCTACCATTGGTGGAAATGTTTATGGTGGTGCTAATACTTCCGTATTATATGGTGAAACCGTTCTTAATATTGGCTGTGAAGCTGTTAAGACATATACTAACAATAATAGTTATCAATGTAATAAAATTGATATTGGTGGAACTGTCTTCGGTGGTGGTGAAGCCAATGCTAGTGGTTCGGAAATATACGACTTCGACTTCATTAGTGTAACTAAAGGTATCATCATTAACATTGATGGAAAGAATCATACTAATTTTGATATTCATGGTAGCATCTTTGGTAGTGGTAATGCATCATCTACCTCAGGTTATAGCCGTGTATATATCAATAATTATGGTTCAGATAATGATGTTAAAAATAATATTTCATTACAAAGAGCTGATGTTGTTGTATTAAATAATTCACATATTTCATTATCAGGTGCAACCGATAGAACTAACGAATACTCATCAGTAGTCTTTAGTTTGAGTCGTGTTACAGAACTTGATTTAAAAAATAATTCCGAAATATATTTGGAAAGTGGAGCTAACTTATTAACTTTATTTAGAAGTTTAAATAGTGATGATACATTAGCTCAAGTAACAATAGATGAAGATGATCATAGTGTTACAAGAACAACAAATAATAGATTATACATGCATGAAGATAAAATCTTAAATATCGCTCTTAACCAAAATGTTACAGCATATGGTGAAGTTGATGGTATGACCTTCTTTGGATTATATAATCGTGATCGTAATGGTAATATCGTAAGAGCAATGTATGATTATAATTTAGAAACTGGTGATACACCATCAGAGAATGATTTATATTACTTTGCAAGTGGTAGTTATGTACTAGGCTTACATGAAACAAATCATGATATTAAAAAAGATGGTTTCTATACTAACTATGAAGATGATGACAATCCAGGTCATATCTTAGTTGATTATATTCAACCAACTCCTGAAGATGCAGAACATTATATGTGGATTGTTGGTGAAAATATTGAATCATATGACATTGAACTTATTGCAAGTAAATATTCAACTTTAGGTACATATGAATTCCCATTCATCAACCATACTTCTGGAAATACAACATTTACAATTGTTGGTTTCAATTATGATTCATTGAATCCTGAAGTATCATTAATTAATCCAGATGATGTACCTCGTGTAGCTGCTACTGGAGAAGATGCTGATAACACTATGGGATTAGCAATTAAACCTGGTGTTGGATGGGTTAACGTTGGTAGTTCATTCTTTGTAACAGATAGTGTTAATTCACATCAAGGTGTTTCAAGTTATAAGAGTGAAAACTCTAATGTAACACCAAGTTTTGTATTCTATTTATACCACTCTAAAAATCTTCAAACAGATGGAGGAATGGGTAAAGCCGTTATATCATTGCTTGTTGTTACACCAATTGATGATTTAACTAATAAAGTTAAACGTATTAACTTTAACGTTACCATTTCAAGAGCAATTTATGATTCAAATGAATATGAAGCGGCTATGATGCCAGGTAGACAATATGAGATGTTCTCATCAAGTCGTATGGATATTACAGCGAAGAGTAGTTTAAGTGCGTATTATTCACTTTATATGGAAAGTCAACAAAATATATATCGTAATGGCTATCATCGTGTATTAACATCTAATATTATGTTACCTGTTAATACTAAAATAACAATGATTGATTTTGCCTCTGCAACTAAACCAGAATATTATTACTATATTGTTAATAGTACTGATAATGCATCATTCCAACAATACTATAATGATCATGGTGAAGTATTATATCCATTATCGAACTTTGTTCGAATGGGTTCATTAGATAATACTAATAAATATAATGATGCGGTAGCAAATAATATTTATTATGATGAATCTGGTGCCCGGGCGATAGAGGAATTTATCTTTATTGTTGACTTTAAAGATACGAATATTACTCAGGATATGTCGGCATGCTCGCTTCTTATTGAACTTGTCGATAATGATAATGAAGTTATAAGGTCCGTCTTAGGTATTCAAAGAGATAATATGATCTATAATATTCATGCTAATCACGAGGGTGTAATCACTGCTCATGCTAATGTTTCTAAACCAATTGTATATCCTGGTGCTGACGAAGATTTAAGAGTAACTATTGACTTCAATCAAAATGATGTTATGTCTTTAAATAGAATTGTCGATACAACATATTATGAACAAAAAATGGGTATTAAAGTTTCATTCATTAATGAACTTGGAAACGTTGTCAACGGTGTTGACTTGATGGGTACAAGTTTAACTCTTGATGGTAATACATATTATGCCCGTAGTGATGGTACCATAAGGTTTAAAATAGCTGATCGTGTTGTTAACTCTTATTCAAATATTCGTATTAATACAACGAATAGTTCATTAGCAGCCGGTGAATATACAATTCAAGTTGATGCCTTTTATTCACCTGATGGTATCTATTATGGTGTAACCCCAGCAGATACTACGACGACTTCATTTATCATGATGAATAATTCTTATGGATTAGATGTAACAATTCCTGAAGAAGAAATCATTATTGATAAAGAAACTGGTAATAATATTAATGGTAATAAGAATATGACAGCAACGATTACTTATTCAGGCTTATTAATAGAACCAAATATGAAAGTAGCATTATATCGTCGTAATTATAGCGATATTTATCTACTAGATTATTTAAATGTTGATTTGAAAGATTATGTTACAAACAATTTAGAAGCATTTGGAACAGATACTAATATATATAATTTAGTGACTGCTTTAGAAGATACTAATACGGTTACATTTAACTTTAAACCAAATGTTACAAGTGGTACTTATAAACTAGAATTTAAGTTATATGATGGTAATACATATGTTGGTAATGTAATTAGATATATAATTATTAAATAAAGGAAGGGAAACCTTCCTTTATTTTCATTTTTTACTAGTTTTTTTATAGATTTTTAGATATAATTAAAGTATATGGGTAGGAGGCTATTATGCAAGAGAAACTAGATACGGTATCTCTATCAGAATTAATAAGTATTTATAACGAAATCTCTAATATGCTTAAGACTTTAGAGGAGAGAGAAAATTCTTTTATGGAGAGTGATGACAATGCTTGAAGAAATTAACAAAATGATTAATGAAGATAATGAAGTATTAAATGTTTTACCACAAAATAATAATGCTAATCGTAAGAAATATCATGATCAATTAATGAAAACAAAAGAAAAGTATGAAGCAAAACAAAATGAAGTTTTGAATTTTATTAAATCTAAAAATTCATTATTAAAGAATAAATATAACGATGGTATTGAAGGAAATTTAAGTAAAAGAATTGAAGATTTAGAAAATGATATTAAATACTTTAATCCATATCAGGATGCCTTTGAAATATTAGGTCTTGATAAATTATTTTATAGTTTGCATAAATACTATGATAATGAACTAGATGCCTATAATGATAATATTAGTAAAATTTTAGATATTTTTAGTGAAGTAGGTATTACTCTTACCAAAGAAGATTTCTATTACAGTGAAAGTAGTAAAAGATATATGGAAGTCTTCATTAGTGAAAGACAAAAAGGTAATTATAAAAGTGATTTAGTTAAAGAAACATTTGAAAGCTTATTCTGGAAAAATCATAATATGATGAGATATATATTACTTAATTTCTACCATTTATATTATGCAAATGAAAAGAAGTTTGAAATGTATCTAGAAGAAGTTCGTAATAATATTTTATCTTTATACAATGGTAGTTTTGATAATTTATTACGTGAGTATCAAGATTTAATTGTAAGAAATAATGAATATTATTTAACTAATAAAGGTGTTTTCTTTGAAAAATTCATGAGTAAAGAATTAAATGTTAGTGATTATGAAAAAGAAAAGATTGATAAGTTAATAAGTGATTATTTACCTACTAATAATGAAGCTTCTAATGAATTATTTATGAAGTTATATGCTTCTTTAAGAGAAGAGAAGTTTATATATCAATATAAGTTTATTTTAGATGAAGTTGATAAATTATATAAAGAAAAAGATAATTTCAAAGATTTAGTTAATACTACAAGAAAAGAAATTGACGAGATTGATAAGAAAATATTTAAGAATTATACTAAAATTAATGGTAAAAGTTTCTTTTTATTCAAGAAACCTAATAATGAAGCTTTATATAATGAAATTGATGAATTGTTATTAGAATTAGACAAAAAGTATGATGAATTAGATGAAAATCGTTATAAAGAAAAAATAGGTAATATGGTAAATCCTAAGATTAAAGATTACTATTTATTAGGAAGTTCTTATTTATTCTTAAACAAGATATTAAAAGATCAAGATGAGTTAGATACTGAAGTTGTAACAAAAGAAATAAAAAGAAATGTATATAGTCCATATAACGGATTAATTGAAAATATTAATAATGAAAATATTAGTACATTAAACTTTATTATTTATGATAAATATCGATTATTAGGATTAAATCTTGTAACAGATGATTTTAATGAAGAAAACATAGAAGGATTAACCAAAGTAATTGGTAATATCATTATCTATTATGCACTTCAAAAATTAAGTATTGATATTAAAGAAATAAGTTTTATTTTAGAAAGCGATGATATCATAAAATAGATGTCGCTCAGTTGATAGTTCTATTAAATTATGGTATATTAAAATAAGGTGATAATATGAAAAAAGTATTAAGAATTGTATTCGGTTTTTTAGGTTTTTTATATTTTGTGATTGCCATTTTTGCAATTCTTTGCTTACTTAACAAGAATGAATTTGGTTATCCACAATTTGGTAAGAGAACGTTATTTGTTGTTCTTGAAGATAGCAAAGATTTAGATTATAAAAAGGGTGATTTAGTTGTTTTAGTTAAACCAAAGAATGACGATGTTAAAGAAAATGATGCCGTATTCTTTTATGATATGGAATTTAAAAAGAATACCATCAATATTGGAATTGTAGAAAAGAAAGAAGTTGTGAATGAAAAAGAGACAACATTCCATGTTGCTGGAAAGAGTTTTTCATCAGAATATCTAGTTGGTACTGCTAATAGTAGTACAAGATACCATGTTGTAGGTGGAATTCTTGATTTGATTTTATCTAAATGGGGTTTCTTTTTCTCAATAATTGTACCGTTTTTTATAATGTTTATGGTTGTTTTATTTAAGATCTATATCGAAATAAAATTCGGTATGAAGAATGATAATTAATTATGAAAAGATGGTTAATTATTCTTTTTGTTATGTCATTACTGCTTACTCTTTACGAAATAACGGAGAGTTATGGTCTTTTTGAAACTGAAAAAGAGACTGTTGTAAATAGTGAAATTGGTAAATTCCAAATATTAGTTAATGACAATTTGATAAATGAAACAACATCATTTAGTGTTTCAAATATCACTGTTTCTGGTGATAGTAATGTAAGACAAAATCATTTTGCACCAGGAACTAATGGTTACTTTGATATCGTTATTGATCCTAATGATTCCGATGTAAGTATTTATTACGAAATTGTGTGTCATTCCGATTTAATTGAAAATGAAAATATCCATTTAACAAGAATTGAAAATGTTGGTAAACCTGATTTAACTATTGTTAGACCTAACACTTATAGTGCGATTATTCCATTAAGTGATATCAAGAATCATGTTACAACAACTATTAGATTCTATGTTGAATGGGTTAATGATGAAGACAATAATGAAATTGATTCAATGTATGGTAATACAAGTACAAAGTTTGATATACCTATGGAAATTACATTTAGGCAATATACGGGGTAGTGTTTTAATAATGGTTGAATAGTATAGCAAGGAGACGATTTATGAAGATTGTTCAGAATATAATTGGAAAAATTGTTAATCTATTAATCATAATTGTTATTGTTGCTATTATATTTTGTTTATACTGTGTTTTTTCAATAAAAGTTCTTCACAAACAATATATAAATCTCTTTGGCTATTCAATTTTTGAAGTTGCATCAGGAAGTATGCAAAAAACAATAAATGTGGGGGACGCTGTTTTAATAAAATTAAATAGTGGCAATTACAAAAAAGGTGATATTGTTACATATCAAAATGGTAATGATTATATTACTCATAGAATTGTAACGGTTGAAAATGATTATGTTATTACAAAAGGTGATAACAATAATGTAAATGATAATCCAATTGATAAAAAATTAGTAGTAGGAAAAGTTGTTAAAGTCCTTCCAAGATTAGGAATATGGAAAAAGGTTTTATTAACTCCTAAAGTTATAGTTTTGGTTTTAGTAACTTTATTTATATTTAGCTTTATGTTTTCTTATGATGGAAAAGCAATTAAGATTATTTCGTCATCTAAAGCTCAAAAAGAAATTGATGTTCTCGTAAATGAAGAAGTCAATAAAAAAATGCAAGCTATGAAAAGGAGACGACGAAGTAAACGAGTTCTTGAAGCAACGCAAATTATTGATGTTAACGAAATAAGAAAGCAGCTTTATAAAGAAGAAAAAGCTAAACGTAAGTTACAGCAAAGACAAACCAATAAAAAACTTGAAGCAACCCAAATTATTGATGTTAATGAAATTAAACGTGAATTAACTAAACGTGAAATAGATGAACTTGTTAATCGAGAAGTTAATAGACGTTTACAAGAAATGAAACGAAGAAAAAGAAATAAAATGGTTTTAGAAACGACGCAAGTTATTGATGTTGATGAAATAAAAAAAGCTCTTGATGAAGAGAGTAAAATAACATCAACTAAAAAGAAAAAGCTTGATGTTTCACCAATCATGGAAGTTAATGAAATAAAGAAAAGAGTTGGTTCAAATGGAAAAATTTAATAAACGTCGTTTAATTATTTCCGGTATCCTATTTGTTCTCGTTATTGTTTTGCTTGTTTTTATTAATACTGATGTTGTTACTTTTTCAAAATATGAAAGAACAATTGCATCAAATAATGATTTAAATACAGCATTATATCTTTTAGATGATAAATATCAAACAATAACCGTTAAAATACCTGATGTAATTCCAAGTAATAATCAATATTTATACACTTTTTCAGTTAGTAATTTTAAAGATGATCTACATAGTGATACAAATTTAAAATACAAAATACGTGTTCGTACAACAACGAACTTAAGAATAGGTTATGATTTATTTAATACATTAGATATTGAAAACGCGCCAACAGCGATAGCTACGAATAATATAAGTCCTGATGATGATGGTACTTATTTTAGAAATTTAATAACAAATGAGAAAACAATGCTATATAGTGAGGATAAAACAGATTATTATACTTTATTATTAACTTTTCCAGTTGATTATAAAGATTCGATGTATAGTGGAGTTCCTGAATTAATAGAAATAAATGTTGAGTCTAAACAAGTACTTGACTCAGATGATTAAAAAAAAACATTTTTAAAAGTGCTTGAAATAATAGTTAATGTATGATACTATGAATATGATAGATAATGAGGTGAAATGATGGAAGAAATGAACAAACAAAAAGAAGAAGAAAAAGAAAAAAAGAGAGGATTCCTTTTCTTAATTGAAGATAAGAATAAGAGATTATATAAGTTAATATTTGCTTTAATATTAGTAATCGCTATATTCTCAGTTGGTACTTATGCATGGTTTACTTCAAACTATACAGTTAAAGTACAACAAATTGATGTAACTGTATCTGGTGGATCAGGTATTCAAATTTCAACAGATGCTGAAAACTGGAAATCAATGATTACAATTGATGATATCCTTAATCATGCATATGCTGGAGCAGTTAACCAAGTTCCAAAAGAAACTGATCAAATGAACCCAGTTTCAACAGTTAAAGTAGCTTATGCTGATGCTACTGCAAAAACACAAGGTTTACATATGTATAGAGGTACAATTGTAAACGATGCTAATGATGGTACAATGTACTTAGATTCTGCATCTGAAACTGATAGTGCAAATAACTATAACTATATTGCATTCGATTTATTCTTAAAATTAGATTTTAAAGAAAGTGAAGGACCAAAACAATTATACTTTACATCTGGAACAGGTGTTAAAGCAGGTAACCCTAATACACATATTGAATATGCCTCTCGTATGGGATTCGTTGTTAATGGTACACAACCATCTAGTTCAGATCTTACTACATTAAGAAATATAAAAGGTGCTGAGAACGTATTTATTTATGAACCAAATTATGATGTTCATACAAGTAATGGTCTTGTAAATGGACGTGATAATTATCATATAACAGGTCGTACAGTATCTGGAAATGCTACACCAGCTCCATATTATGGTGTTAAAGCTGCATTTGCATATGATCCAGAAGATGCAACAAACTTCCCAGGTACACCACTTGATAGCACTGACGCTAATAAATTTGCTTTAGTTGAACCAGATTTCAAAACAACTGCAGCAAATAGTTCTGATTTTGAATTTATGACATTACCAGTAGGTGTTACAAAGATTCGTGTTTATATGTGGATTGAAGGTCAAGATATTGACTGTGAAAATACTGCATCTGGTGGTCAAGTTCAATATAATTTAGGATTTAAACTTCAAGAACAACCATAGGATAATTAAGATGTATTTAATATACATCTTTTTTTATAATAAAAAGGTATTTATAATACCTTTTTTCTTTGTAAACCTATTACTTTACCAATTATTTTTAACTTACATAAATATTCTTTATTAACTCCATCATCTAAGATATAAAAACCATCTTTATAATTATAATTCATAATATGATAGTTATTATTATAGATAAATAAACCAAGGGTATTATTATCTAATTTTTGGGTTTTTTCGACAATTAAGTAATCATCTTTCAAAATATTACGGTTAAGAAAATTATTGTTTTTTATTTTATAAACAGTATATTTCTTTTTATTTTGTCGAATAAGTAAGTAATCATCTTCATTTAAGGCTTTTACTTTTATATAAGTATCATCAATATCCGTAACCACCCATTTCTTTGTATCTTTGTAATGGATAAGATATCCTTCTTCACTTAGTTTATTCATTATGCGATAAACATAATTAACGGACTTATAATTTAATTTACTTTGAATAAATCTAATTGATGGCATATATCCTTTCTCCTTATAAAAATTTTTAATAATCTTTAAAATATTTTCTTCCATTGAAACCTCCTATAGAACATATGTTCACCATTAATATATGAAGTTTTTTTATAAATATCGTCATTTTATTTAATTTTTCATTTTAAAATTTATTTCATTATAATTTCATAAATTCTAGGTGGAGGAGATATGAAAGACAAATATATTGTAAGACAAGATGATCTTACAGATTGTGGTGTAAGTTGTTTATTATCAATTATTAGATATTATGATGGTAGTGTTTCTAAGGAATATTTAAGAGATCTTACACATACAACAAAAGACGGTGTTTCTGCATATGATTTAATAGAAGCAGCGCATGAAATTGGCTTTAATTCATATGGCTTAAATGGGGAAGTGGCTGATATTGAGAATAATTCATTACCAATGATTGCGCATGTTATTATTGATGATAAGTGTAAGCATTTTGTTGTAATATATAGTATCAATCATCGAAATAGAGTAATCACATTAATGGATCCAAGTGTTGGTTATAAAAAAATAAGTTTTGATGAATGGATGAAAATATCAACAAATAACTATATATATTTCAAACCAAAGAAAGTAATTCCAAAATTAGATGAAGAAAATAAAGTAAAATTGTTGATAAAGGAATTTATAATTAATCATAAAGAATCGTTTATCTTTATATTTTGTCTATCATTAATATATGTATTTTTTAATATTATTACTTCATATCAATTTAAAATATTATTAAATGATTTATCTTATAACGTAAATAATTCACTAACTATACTATTTATATTAATAATATTTATAATGATAAAAAAGATAATAAATCTATTTCGTAATAACATATTAAATTACTTAAACTGCTTTCTTGAAGATAGTCTTGTTTTAGATAGTTTTAGTCATATCATAAATCTTCCATACTTATATTATAAAAATAGAACAACAGGTGATGTATTAACAAGAATAAGTGATTTAACGAATGTTAAAGAGTTTATTTCTCAGCTATTTTTATCAATCTTTGTTGATGTCTTTCTCGTTGTCTTTGTTTTAATATTTTTATTTAACATAAATGTTTTATTAACAATATTATCGATTATTATGATTACGATATATAGTTTAATAAGCATATTAAATAGTAAAAATATAACAAGAAAAGTAAGAAGCTATTATCAAGAGTCATCACATTTAAATTCTTATTTAAATGAGTCAATAAGTAATATTGATACCATAAAAGGTATGAATATTGAAAAGTATGTTGTCAATAATATTAAAGTAAAAAGTAATAAAAAGAATAATGCATCATATAACTTATTTAATACATTAAATAAAGAAATGTTTGTTAAAGATATTTTATATGAAGTCATTATGGTTATATTGCTATTTATTGGAATAAAAAGAGTAAGTGATAATAATCTTTCAATTGCTAATTTGATTACTTTTACAACGTTACTTAATTATTTTACAGATCCAATAAAAAATGTTGTTAATTTAAATCTTTTGTATCAAAATGCAAAAGAATCATTAAGAAGAATTAGTGAATTATATTTAATACCTAAAGATGATCTTAAGATGAATACTAAGTTTGTTATTGAAAGATTCAAAGGAGATATTGTTTTTAAAAATGTATCATATTCATATGATAGTAATATTAATGTTATAAATAAGTTGAACTTAGAAATTAAACATGGGGAAAGAGTTTTTATTCACGGAGAAAGTGGAACAGGAAAAAGTACATTAGTAAAACTATTAACTAAGTATTTAAATGGGTATAAAGGAAAAATATATATTGATGATATTGAGTTATCAAATATATCTCTTTATGATATTCGAACAAAAATATGTTATATTTCGCAAAAAGAAGGCCTATTTAATGATACTGTTTATAACAATATCGTTTTAGATAAAGAAATAAATTATAAAAATTTTCTTAAGATTGTGAAACTTTCTCTTATTGATGACTTTGTAGAAAATAATGAAAATAGTTATAACTTAGTATTAGAAGAAAATGGCTTTAATATATCAGGTGGTGAAAGACAAAGGATTATATTAGCAAGAGCCTTACTTAAAGATTCCGATATTTATATTTTAGATGAATCATTAAATGCCATTGATATAGAAAGAGAAAGAATTATCTTAAAGAATATTTTTAAATATTTAAAAGGTAAAACAATTATTGTAATAAGTCATCGATTTGATAATAGTGATTTATTTGATAAAAAGATAAAAGTAGAAAAAGGAGTATATGAATGTTATGACAATTGATATATTAAATCACAATGAATTAAATGAAAGTAAATTAACTCGTAAGATTATTTTTTATACATCATTTGTTTCTATTATTATACTTATGAGTGTCATTATTTTATTTACTGTAAGAAAGAAAATATATTATCAGAATTACTTATTATTCTTAAAAGATAAAATAGTTACAAATATTTTAGTAAAGGACTTAGATACTTTAACAAATAATAGTGTTTTGATTATAAATAAAAAAGAGTATAAATATAAAATTATTGAAATTGAATTATTTAACAATGAAAGTCCATATTATCAGGTAAAAATAAATATTGAAGGAGATTTTGAAAAGAATAAAATGATAAGTTACAAAATACTTTTAAGAGAAGATAATCTATTTAATTATCTTACATATTTGATAGGAGGTTAAATGAAAAGAATAAAAAATAATGAATTGAAGAAAATAAATGGAGGAGGGGTTGGTGTTGTTATTGTAGTATCTGCACTAATTAGCTTTGTTGCTGGTGTAATCTCAGGAATAGCAAATCCAGACCCATGTAAAGAATAAATATGAAGAAAAATTATAATACTAAAGAAATAGTAGGTGGAAAGGATATAACTGGTCCAATAATTAATGGTATCGTTAACTTGTTTAAAACAATTTATGAAATAGGAAGAGGATTAGGAGGAGGTATGAGAAGAATTGAATCAGGTAACGTATGTCCACTATAAAAAGAATAGTTAATAATCAATTGATTATTAATATAACAAAAATAGTTATAACAATAATTAGTCTTCCAATTATTACATATTTGATAAGATTATACTTAATGTTTTTGTATAAATTTGGTGTTTATTTAGGTATTTTTTTAAGGAATCTATATAAATTTGTTTTTTAATTGAAAAAAAGTTATTTTATGTGTTGTAAAATAAAAGATATTTTGTTATAATTGTCTTGATTTTAATGCGAAGGGAGGGGAAAAACGAATGACGCATGTTACTGTTAAGAATGGAAATCTTGATGGAGCTTTAAGAAAATTTAAGCAAAAAGTTGCAAGAGATGGCATCCCTTCAGAAATCAAAAAAAGAGAAGCATATGATAAACCAGGAATTAGACGTAGAGAAGCTAAAAAAGCTGGAATCAAGAATTCTCGTAAACGTGAAAAAAATAATAGAGACTAATAATTAGTCTCTTTTCTTTTTATCTTTATTAGTTTATAATAACAATTAAGAAGGTGAGATTATGTATGATAAAATAAAAAGCGATATTGTATCCGCTATGAAAGAAAAAGATACTTTAAGATTACAAACACTTCGTGGTGTTAAAGGAGAAGTTGATCTTGCTCATATTGATAAAAAAGTAGATATCAATGATGAACTTGTAACTGATGTTTTATCTCATCAAATTAAAACAAGAAAAGAATCAATAGTAGAATTTGAAAAAGGTAATAGAGAAGATTTAATCGAAAAAACTAATAAAGAAATTGAATTACTTCAAAGTTATTTACCAGAACAATTAAGTGAAGATGAACTTGTTAAATTGATAGATGAAGTTATCGCTAAAGTAAATCCAACTTCACCAAAAGAGATGGGGCTAGTTATGAAAGAAGTAACACCACTTGTTAAAGGTAAAGCTGATATGAAAGTTGTATCTACAATGATTAAGGACAAATTAAGTAATTTATAATGGAAAATTTATATATATACGAAAAAGAATTAATTGATAAGGGTATAAAATTAATCGGTGGTATTGATGAAGTAGGAAGAGGACCACTTGTTGGCCCAGTAGTTGCTTCATGTGTTATATTACCATTAAATTATAAATTAGAAGGTTTAACTGATTCTAAGAAATTATCTGAAAAAAAGAGAGAAAAGTTTTTTGATATTCTTATGAAAGATGCAATATCTATTGGAATAGGAATAATTGATGAAAAGAAAATAGATGAAGTAAATATCTATGAAGCTACCAAACTCGCTATGAAAGATGCTTTTAATAAAATGGAAATAAAACCAGAACATGTTTTAGTAGATGCAATGCCACTTGAGTTATCAGTTCCAACAACATCAATTATTAAAGGAGATGCTAAAAGTTTATCAATTGCAGCCGCAAGTGTAATTGCAAAAGTAACACGAGATCGAATGATGGATGAATTAGATAAAAAATATCCATATTATAACTTTAAGAAAAATAAAGGTTATCCTACTAAAGAGCATGTTGAAGCAATAAATAAATATGGAATTATTAAAGAACATCGTAAAACTTATGGACCAGTTAAAGATTATATTGAAAAAGAAAAGATGCTAAATATTTAGCATCTTTTTATCTACGAAAATTATTTTGATTATTTTCAAGTTCTTTTTTTAATCTAATGTTTTCTTGAATTAATTGTTCATTTTCAGTTTTCATTTCATCATAATGTCTAGCTAGAGAATAGAATGATGATTGATACTTATCAACAACGGAACGTAGAGTTTCAAATAACTCACTATCAATTCCTGTGATACTCATTCTTTCAACATCGACTTTTTCAAATTCATCTCTTTTTGAAGGATCAAGCATTCTTTTAAAATCATATCCTTCAGGGAAAACGGTTCTTTGTGTTTTAAAGAATTCATTCTCAAAAGACTTTCTTAAAGGAGATTTTTTAATACCACCAATTCTTTCTAAAACACTATAAATATCTTGACCTTCATCTTTTATTAAAGAAAGAAGAGTAGGCTTATTTAATTCATTTTCAAGCATTGTACAATCTCTTGATTTATGACGGTTGTAGAAAAATACCATTTCTCCATCCATATAACTATCAAATAAAACTTCATTTACCATAATGTAGCCTTTGTTATTTCCGTTTAAGGCAAGAGTTACAACATAATGTTTATTATAAATTTTAATTAAGCCAAGATATTTACCATCACCATTTTCGAAATCAAGACGATCAGTTGATGCATTTAATCTATTTGGTGTTGATGATTCATTTATTCCAAATCCAATAATTTTATCCATATAATACCTCTTCATTTCAATTATATCATAAGTTTTTATGTTTTATATTTCTTATTGTTGTTGTCTTGTAAATAATGTAAAACCTCTAGATTAACTAGAGGTTATTTTTATCTATAACTAGCTCCACCTTGTTGCATTTCGTTTTGTCTTTTTAATTCTTCGATTTGTCTTCTTAATTCTTCGTTCTCTCTTTCTAATTCATCATTTCTTCTTGAAGTTGCATAAAAAGATCCACTATAATGCTCTTTTGAACGTCTTAATTCCTCGAATATTTCTCTAGATAAACCAGTTATCATCATTTTTTCACAAGGAACTCTTTTTATTTCAGATTCATCTTCGGTTCCTTCTAGGTAACTGCCTTTTCGTTCAAAATATCCTTCAGGGTAAATTAATTCTTCATCTCTATGGAATTCACTTTCAAGTAATTTTACAACATGAGAAACGTTACCAATTCTATCTAATAATCTATCTAAACCTACTTCTTCCACTTGAGGAGAATTTAGTTTTTCTTCCATCATTGTACATACACTGTCTTTATGAGTATTGAAATAGAATACTAAACTACCATCTTTATAACTATCAAAAGCTATTTCATTAACTTGTATTTTTCCTTTATTTCTTTTATCATGTCCACGAGTCACAAGATAATGTTTATTATTTACTTCAAGTACAGTAATGAATTCGCCACGTCCGTTTTCAAGGTCAAGTTTATCCCATCCTGGATCCAATCTATCCATTCTTGATGCTTCACTAATTCCAAAATCAATTAATCTTTCCATACAATCATCACCTAATTATATTTTATCATGCAATAGTATTATTTATCATTTTAAATATATTTAATATATGTAAATAATGTAAAACCTCTAGTTTTACTAGAGGTTTATATTCCTAATAAATTA
>CAMJWT010000021.1:0-31725 GCA_946409545.1 uncultured Clostridia bacterium
CTTATTGTATATACTTCTTTTTCTTTCTTTTTCTTATTAAATAGAAAATAATTAGTAACTAATTCTCTTTTAGAAAATGATACAAGAGGATGGCCGAAGAACATTGTTATTAACTTAATCTTAGTATTTTTACTTATCTCCATCATTTCTTCTTTAGTTATATCTGAAGTTAAATAAGCATAAGTACAACCTTTATTGTAATAATAATTACATGTATTATAATTATTTACCATATGTTCTTGATTCCAACATAAATTAATATCTAAATTATTTCTTTTAACGATTTCAAGAACTGCTAAATCATAGAATAAGATTCCTTTAATCTTTAATTTAGATAGTTCTAATATAGTATTCTCTAATAATTCTAAATCTTTATTAAAATAGTTGGCATTTAAACTAATAAATAATTCTATATCATACTTATTTAATAAATCTTTAACTTCTTCTAGTGAAAATAGATAATTATTTATACTTAAATCTTTTATCCCTATAATAAAAGAATTAGTATAATTTAAATAATCTTCTATTTTATTATTATTTAAACTTACTAATAGTTTCATTTTAACCTCTTCTTTCGGTTACAGCTACGCCGTCTCCTACTTGATAAATTGTTGTTTTATATTCCATATTATTTTCTAAGAAATATAAATATTCATTGATTTTTTCAGCGATTTCGCGAACATTTTTACTTTCGATTTCACTAGGATCTTTATCTACAAATCCATGGAAATTCATATTATCTGTAATAACATAGCCATCATTATCTAAATATTTAACAAAATGTTCAAAGAATTCTTTATTCTTTCTTTTAGCTGCATCAATAAATATTAAATCGAATTTTTCATCAAATTCAACTGTTAAAGCATCATTAAATATTAACGTAATCCTATTTTCTAGATTAAACTTTTTAATATTTTTCAATGCTTCCATATATCTTGTTTCATCACGTTCAATAGTAGTTACCATTACATCATTATTAACAAGACACATCATTATAGCAGAATAACCTATTGCTGTTCCAACTTCAAGAATATTCTTAATTCCTTTTTTATCAATAAAGTTTCTTAAGAAATCAATTCCTTCATCTTGCATAATAGGTATATTATTATCAACCGCATATTTCTTTATTATTTGTAATTCTTTATTTGAATCTTCCTGATTCATTTTAATAGCCTCCGTTTACCTTGCTTAATTCATTAACTTTCTTTTGAAAATCATTATAATTATCAAAGAAGAAAGTCTCTCCTGTCTTAATATTGGATACAAAATATATATAATTTCCCGTAGCTGGTTCAAAAGCAGCTTTTATACTACTTTCAGATATTGTACTAATTGGTCCAGCTGGAAGTTTTGTAAATGTTAAACATCTTGTATTGTAGTTATTACAAGTATCATATTCTTTCTTCGTAAGTGGTCTTGTTTCATCAAGTTTTAATGAGTATCTTGTAGTAACATCACTACCTAAACTCATTCCTCTATCTAAACGATTATAGAATACTCTTGCAACTTTTAATCTATCTTCACTAAACTTATGACTTACTTCCATCTCGGCCATTGATGCGATAGTTAATACTTCATGGATATTATATTTATTATTTTCAAGTTTATCTTTATATGGCTCTAATTTTTTAGCCATTTCATCTAACATTTTTTCAAAAATATCTTCGATTGTTGCATTTCGATTAAAACGATAGGTATCTGGGAAAAGATATCCTTCAAGTGGATAATAGATTTTGCTATCTAAAATACTATCTGTAATAAACCAATATTTTTCAATTAGTTTTTTTAGATAATCTAAATCACTTACTTTTTTCATTACATCATCATATGAATATTCTGTATTACTTTCAATTATTTTAGCAATACGTCGCATATTAATGCCTTCTTGAAAAGTCATTGATATTTCATCAACAACGATATAATCTTTTACATCTTTATCCTTTTCTTCATCTTGAGATAATATAACAAGTATCTTATCTAATTCCATATTTTGATTCAATCGATATGTATTTTGTTTTAAAGTTTTAACTTTCATTAAACGAACATATATTTTGAAAAATGTATTATTTTTAATTAATTTATTTTCTTTTAACGATGGCCCAATAGATGACCACGTAGAACCATCTGGAACCGTAAAGATAACTTCTTTACTTTCTTTACTAACAGCTCCAGTATAATATCTTATAGATATACCAACAAACGCAAACAATATAGCAATGAGAATTACGAAAGCAATCATAAAATTACGTAATTTTCTCATTAATATTATTCCTCGTTTTTCTGTTCCATATGTTTCTTAACACTTTCCATTGTTGATTTTAGAACAGTGTCAATAACTTTCCATTCACGTTCTGTTTTAATTTCTTCTAATTCAGAGTTAGGATTTGTTGCATCTTTAACGATTGATGCTGAAATACGAACATTTCCATTCTCATCTCTACTATTATCAGTATAAATTATATAACTCTTCTTATTTGCTTCATCATCAAAAGTAATTAGTTTATCAAGTTGAACTTTAGATCCATCCCTTCTTACTAATACTACTTCATTGTTTTCCATTTTTAATCTTTCTTCCATTTTAATTTCCCTTTCGATCTAAGTATGACTGTAAGATTATTACACTTGCCATACCATCTACCCTTTCTTTTCTTTTTTTACGGCTTGTATCTGCTGATATTAAAACGTCATTAGCAACTTTACTTGTTAATCGTTCATCTTCAAGTTCAACTGGTAAATTAGTTAATTCTTCTAATTTCTTTTTAAATTCTAAAGTTATTTCAGCTCTTTCACCAATTGTATTGTTCATGTTTTTAGGAAATCCTAAGACAATAATATCAATCTTTTTTTCTTTAGCTAAAACTTCTACTTCTTTAGCGATTCTGTCATATTCTTCATCATGTCTTAAGGTTCCGTAAACCGATGCAATAATACCATTTGATAAACTTATGCCAAGGGTTTTAGTTCCTAAATCAAGACCCATATAGCGCATACAAACACCTCAATGACATTTTAACATTATTTACAGTCTTTGTAAATATTTACAACTGCTAATTAAGGGTTTATATGATAGAATAATATTGTATGGAGATTATTGATGATTATAAGTATATTATTATTAATTTTAGGATTTATTTTATTAATTAAAGGAGCTGATATCTTTGTTGATGGAGCATCATCAACAGCACAAAACTTTAAAGTGCCGAAAATGCTTATTGGATTAACTATTGTTGCCTTTGGAACATCAGCACCAGAGTTTGCAGTATCAATGAGTGCAATTGCTAACCATAGTACAGATATGGTATTAGGTAATGTTATTGGTAGCTGTATCTTAAATGTACTATTGATAATTGGTATTGCAGCCGTCATAAAACCAATCAAAATTCAAGATAACACTGTTAAAAAAGAAATACCATTAATTCTTTTAATATCAACTCTATTAGTAGTCGTAATGTTAGATATTAAATTAGGTAATGGATTAATAAATCAAATATCAAGATCAGATGGTATTGTCATTTTATTATTCTTCACAATCTTTGTTTATTACTTAGTGTCACTTGCAAGAAGAAAGAAAGGTGAAAGTGAAGATTTAACACCACCTCTTCCTCTTTGGAAATCATTATTGTTTGTTGGTCTTGGATTAGTAGGTATTATTTATGGTAGTGATTTAGTTGTTGATAATGCTAAAAGTATTGCTAAAACAATTGGCTTAAGTGAACGTGTTATATCGCTTTCGATTATCGCTCTTGGAACATCTCTTCCTGAACTTGTAACAACTATCGTATCATCAAAAAAAGGTGAACAAGACCTTCTACTCGGAAATATTATTGGTAGTAATATCTTTAACATATGTGTTGTTTTAGGTGTTCCTGTTGCTATTTATGGAACAATTACACCATCATCATTTGGAGCTGTTGACTTAATTGGGTTAATCGTTTCTGCACTATTATTATTCCTCTTCTCACTTACCAAGAAAACAATTAATAGACTTGAAGGAGCATTACTTCTATTTATGTTCGTTGTGTACTATGTATTAGTATTTGTAATATAAAAAAAGAATATTTTGAATATTCTTTTTTATTTTCTTCCTAATAGGAACATAAAAATATCTTGGATATTAACTTTAGTAAAATATACTATTAGTAAACCAATTACTAAAAAAGGCCCAAAGGGAACAACATTCTCTTTTTGTTTTGTATATAAAACTAAAGAACTAGGAAGTGCGATTACACTAGCAGTTACTACAACAAGAAGTGGCATTAAAATGTTTAAAAATAATTCACTAGTAGTAACTTTAGTAAAGATTGGAGCAGTTACTAAACCAATTATAAACATTAATTTAACATCGGCTCCACCCATCGCTTCTTTATGAAACATTTTACTTCCAAAGACCATAATTAAATACATCATTCCAAAACTTACAACACCAAAAGCGATAGCAATTAAGGTACTAACAAGTCCATATTGGATAAAACGTACAATTATGATGATGATTGCGGGGATAACAATAAAACTATCCGGTATTATCAAATATGATAAATCACTAGCAATAACAATACATAATAAACTAGATAATGTAAGAGCAATAATTAATTCTGGTGAAAATTTCCATGAATAGAAAGATATCATAAATAGTATTCCACAAAAAAGTTCATTAAGTGGATATAATGGAGAAATCTTTTCATGACAATTCTTACATCTTCCTTTTAAAAAGATATAGGAAATTATAGGAATTAATTCATACCATGATAATACATGTCCACAATTCATACAATGACTACGTGGCTTAATAATTGATTGTTTATCAGGAACACGTAATCCTACAACATTATAGAAGGAACCCATTAAGGTTCCTAGTATAAAGAATAATATCATAAAAATAATTTTGATATCAACCACCCCTAGCTTGATAAACTATTATACATACTAAACATTGGTAAAATAACTGATAAGATAACAACACCAACGACACCTGCTAAGAAAATAATCAAAGCTGGTTCAATTAAACTCTTAATAGCATTTGCAGAGTTTCTATTTAATCCATCATAGTAATCACTGACTTTTTCTAGCATCTCACCTAAGTTACCAGTACTTTCACCAGTAACAATCATTTCGTAAGCAACTACTGGAATAGCAGGATTATCTTTAAATGTTTCGGATATTTTACCACCGGCATTTAAATTATCAACAGTTTTTTTAATAATGTTACGATAAACCTCATTCTCTGATACTTTAAGTAATACATCCATACTATCATTAATATAAACACCATGGTTAATAAGTGATGCAAATGTTCTTGAGAACATTGATATTTCTTTATATTTAATCAAATTCTTAATTACTGGTAATTTCAAGAAAAATGTTTGCATCATCAATTTAAATGAACGAACATGTTTAAATAAATATAAATACAACATTAATACAAGAATAATTGCTAGTAAAATATCTATTAAGTGATTACTTACAAAATCACTTATTTTAATCGTCATTTTAGTTATTGCAGGTAACTCTTGATGGAAACCTTCAAACATTGATGTATATTGAGGTACAACCCAAATGAATACGAATGTAATAACTAAGATAGCTAAAATTGAAACGATTGCTGGATAAGTCATAGCACTTTTAACTTCTTTTCTACTCTTATCAACATCGGTATAATAATTTGCCATATCATCCAAAATATTTGGAAGGTCACCAGTTAATTCAGATGATCTTACCATGTTAACTAATAATTTTGGAAAAACCTTAGGTTGTTTTGCTAATGAATCTGAGAAACTATCTCCAGATAACAAATCATATATTATTAATTGATATATTTTTTTCTTGTCTTGTTTATCAGCTTGTTTTGCAAGAATTCTAACACCATCTATTAAAGTTATACCTGCTTTAATATATGTTGATAATTGCGTTAAAGTAAAAGCAAGATCAGCAACAGATAATGGGTTACCAATAGTTAAATCAACATCATATTTTGTACGTGCTGCAATTGTTACAATATTTAAACCTTCATCAGTTAAGAATTTTCTTGCTTGATCTATATTATATGCATCAAAAGTTCCTTTTACCTTTTTACCTTTAGTATCAGTAGCAATATATCTAAATCCTTGTTTTTGGACTGATAACAATTCATCTCTTCGATTTTTTAAATCTCTTGTAGCATCATTAAAACCACTTTGGCTACCAGAAGACATATCCATATTAACGCCAGAATCATCTTCATCATCTAAATCAAATACATCTTTGATTTTATTCTTTTTTCCTATCAAGAAATAGATAATTGATACTAAACCCCTATATGCATAAGTAATAATATTATTTTTCACTTTGCACCTCTCTATTCTATATAAATTTTATCACACAAAATACACATTTTCAATTGTAAAAATAGACATCTTTTTAAGTTGATGTCTACTTTTATTAACTTTTTTATTCAACGAAATAAACCATATCGGCATCCGCTCTAGAACTTGATCTTATTGCTGTAGCATTATCAGTTCCTCGCTCTTTATAATATAAACTTGTACTTCCTCCACCATCAAGATTAACACCGTAGATACAATTTAATGATAAGAAGATATCTGCCATTTTTGAGAAAGTTAATCCAATTCCTCGATTACTACTAATATTTGTTAAGAAAACAAAATTATTTTTATCAATTTGGCATAATCCTTGTCTTATATTAGGAGAATTATCATTAGTTACTTTCTTACTATTAATAACAAGTAAAGGGGCAAAACCATATGTATATTTAATACCATCTTGAACCATTTGTCGTACTTTTTGTTTATTAGATTCCATATATTGTTTATCACCATTACTAATATCATAATATGCCATATATCCATCTTTTTTAAGACCATAAGTATATGTTTTTCTTGTTGGGAAAGTTTGATTAGTAAAGTCTCTTAAAATCTTTCCTTCATGGATAACAGCTGCCGTTTGTGATGAATTCTTCCATTTGGGATTAGCACTAATAAATTGGGTACTAAATTGATTACTTACAAAACCACTTGCATTAAAGGCAATCATATGTTTATCTCTAAAGTTAAGTCTTTTAGATACATAATTTACAAGTTCATTAACAGTTGCTAATTGTGGAAATGGGAACTTAAGACCAGATCGCATTTGATTATATGGGTCAAGAGCCCAAATATGAGTTTCATAATAATTTCCTATTTTTAATATTTTATATTTTAAAGTATTACTATTAAAACTTTTTACAACACTACCACCAGTTGGTTCAATAAAGGCATATCGAACAGTACAATTAATTGTTGCACTATTTCCAACAATATCAAAAGCATTAATAGTAGCTGTATCTACTTTTTGATTAATCGTAAATTTCTTTTCCGTATATTCTTTATTATCATAAACTATTTTACTTACTTGATTTTTATCTGTTACATCAATAGAAAAATCAGATTTTTTAGTTTTACTATTAACACTAACAGTACAAGTACCAGTTGGAGCTTCTTTATCAATATTAGTTATTTCAACTTTTACTTCTTCTTTTGTTCCATCTTTTTTATACATATCAAAGACATAATTACCATTTTTAGTTGCTAAATAAGTAACTGTATCCATTGATATTTTCTTATCTTCAATCATGAAATAACTAAAATCTAATAAATTTGATACAACCGTTACTGTAACATTTTGATTAGTTGGATTAGAATTATCTAAAGTAATTGTGTAATGATCACCAACAACTTCAATTGTTCTTTTTAATGTTTTTGATTTATTTCCTATTGTTAGATTATATTCAATTTGAAAAATACCTACTTTAGTTGTATCAACTGTTCCTGTTGTTTTTACATAATTAGTAAAATCTTCTCCCTTACTACTAACTAGAGAATAACCTTGATCTTTATACTCAGAACCAAGAGGTACTTCAATAACACTATCTCCCTTTAATTCAAACGTTATATAGTTAAATGGATTTTCAAGAATATTTACGGTTCTTGATACTTTATTAGTTACCCATTTAGTATCAATAATATAATCTAACGTATAAGTACCTATTTTATTAGTATCAACATTACCTTCTACTTTAACAAGACTAGCTTGATCAATATTTTGATAATCATATGCATAATAACCTGGTTCTTGATATGTCATACCTTCATATAAATTCATTGAAGAATCACCTTTTAGAACAATATTATAAGTATTAATTTTAATTTGTTCATTACGATAATTTATATACATAACAATACCAATGATTATTATTAACGCAATTAAAATATAAATAAGATAATCAACATAACTTTTTTTCTTCTTTTTCATATCTCACCTATCATCTAAATTTTATCATAAATCATAAAAAAAAGATATTTGAAATATCTTTTTTATTATTACTTATAGAGATACTATTTACACATTGAAACAGATGTTTTAGGAGCGAATATCTTTTTATTATCTATATTATACGTTTGATTATTGATATTAGTAAATTTTGCATTTTTAAAGATATACGCATTTGTATTAGATGGTTTAGAATAAGACAACTTATGATTGCCACCAGGTATGTATTTATCAAACCATTGTTGAGTCTTATCATAAATATAGAATTCTTTTGTTTTGCTTTTTATAACAATTTTACTATTATATGCAAATTGAATTTTTGGTAGATACAAATTATACCCATAATTGTGTCTACATTTAGGATTTGCACTAACTAAATACACAGGATTATTATTGTCGGGAATAATAGTATTTGTTCCTTTTACAATAACCGTTCCATTCCATGTGCTACCATAATCATGCCTCAAATTTACAAATGTATTAGTATGTTTAAGGGTAACATTTTCAAGTGTTAATTTACCATAACCTAGTTGAAGAATACCACGAGTTCCTATTGTTGAATTTTTAATAGTTAAATTATATACACCACGATGTGTATCAATACGATTTAAAAAACAATTCTCATACGTAATATCTTTAGTATAACTACTACCCATTACTTTATAATCCTTATCTAAACTATCTGTAGTACTTGATACTTTAATCTTTTGTAATTTCATATCAACAACATTAGTCATATGTAAATCATATGATCCAAGATAGGTTCCTCTTTCCATATCACATGCTGTTTTACCACTGACATCACAATCATCTTCTAAATAATCTTCATCCTCATCTAAATCCAAACTTTTATTCTTTGGACATGAAGTACCAGGTTTTGAAGTTTTATATCGCCACATACCATGAACTATTGAATTATTAAATGTTACTTTTGCCAATTGATCGAAACGATAAAAATTATGATATTGATAATATGTTCCATGAACAGTCTTATACTTTGAATCCACATATTTTACATATGTATGTGTTATATTAGAAACTTTAATATTATTTCTACTAATTTTTATTCCACGTTTAACTTCATAAGTCGCTACATCTTTTGTTGAAACAACAGTTCTAAATATAGCATCTTTAAATACTAATTGTTTTTTAGGAATTGCACTAATTATAACTTTTATATTTGCACCTTTATACGTCCATTGAATATCTTCTTTTACTATATTATTTAAATCAACAGTAAAACTTTCTTCGACTTTACTCTTTTGACCAATTGGTTTCGATCTCCTAAAAATTCTTCTACTATCATTCAAATCTACAACATGAACATAAAAACCAGTAATACACTTTTCAACATTTTTTTGTTCACTAATCTTAACTTTTTCACAACCTTTAACTTTGTTCAAAGCTTTTTGTTTATAACTATCATTAATTATAAATTTTTGTCCTTTTTCGATTTCTCCATTTTTTGGTGCAACATTTTTACCAACTTTTTTTATTTCATAGTTAACATAATTACCAGGTATTTCAAAAATATAATTATTACCTACACCACATTTAGTTATAACGTTTTTTTCATCGTGAATATAAATAGTTGAATTTTTTAAATTAGTATCTGTTTCAACCTTTATTCTTTCTTGATCACCACTTCTATTCTTTCTAATATGATATTCTCCTGCTTTAGCAAGTTCTACTTTTAAATTATATTTATTTGCACATTCATGGGCTGCTTTTAAAACATAATAATCATCATCATATTTTTTGAATGATTTAAAATTTGCATAATCAACTTTGCCTTTTTTCTTTGAACTTTGGCAAGCCTCACTATTTATAACAGCTGATGAAAGTGAAATAACTTCGTCATCTTCGATAGTATTATTCCTACTATTAAAAATATTTTTTAACAAAATCCCTTCATATTGTAAAAAACCAACTACTGCAAATACTATTATAGATAATATTATTTTTTCTTTTTTATTCATACCTATCTACCTTCTAATTTAATTATATCAAAAAAAGATATTTAAAAATATCTTTTTTTATTAATCATAAGTATATTTATCTAAAACACCTTTATTTGATTTAACTACACCATATTTTTTAATAGTTGGTTTTTCACCAGATTTATAATTTTTTAGTTTATATCCGCCACCAACTTTTAAAGTTGAGAAATATTGTTCATTATGATTAAATACAGAGAATTTTGTTGTATCACTCTTAATTGTTATTGTACTGTTAGCTTTTATTGTTACATTTGGCATATATAAATCATATCCATAATTATGGTTTTGTGCAGGTGACATCGTTACTAAATAAACTTTAGAATTATCATCAGGAATAATTGTGTTATTACCTTCAAATACGATTGTTCCGTGCCATCTACTACCATAATCTCCTCTTAACCCTACAAAATGATTTTGGTGTTTAATTGTAACATTACTTATAGTTAAAGTACCAAAACCTGTTTGTGTAAGAGCATGATGACCAATCGTACTATTTTTAACAGTTAAATTATGAACACCACGATGAGTATCAATGCGATTTAATTTACAATTATTGTATGTTATATCTTTTGTAAAGTTTGTTCCTGTAACACCCCAAATTAAATTAGTACTTGGATTGATTAAAGTATCTATTTCTTTATCACTCATTGTAATATTATTCATCGTCATTGTATTAGCTTTTGTAATATGTAAATCATACGTTGAATGACCAGTTCCTTCTTGTTCATTTCTCATACCTTGAACAGTTGAATTACTAAATGTTACTTTTCCTAAACCAGCGAAAGCATAGAATCCATGATATGCATAATTAATTTTATATACTTTTTTCTTTTCAGTATTTACATAAGAATGATGTAAATCATCTAAGAGAATATTACTTCTTGATATGTTCATACCTCTTTTTACATAGCCTTTACTACATGTCTTTGTTGATACTATTGTTTTAAAGTTACCATTTTTAATTACTAATTTTTTACTAGATATTGGTCTTATAACAAGTTCTACTTTTGAACCTTTATATGTCCATGTAATATTATCTAATATTTTACCAGAGACATCAGTTATAAATGATTCTTGTACTAATGATTGATTATTTTCATTTTCATTTTTACCAGATCTAATAAATATTTTTCTTTTCTCATTAGTATCTTTAATTTGAACATGATAACCTGTAACAGTTTCCCCATAAGGTGCTAACATATTACTTAATTTCTTTTTTACACTATCAGGGATATAAAAAGTAGATCCTTTAGTAATTTCTTTAGATAAAGTTGTGCTTAAAGAATCATGTCCATTTTGAATTTGAAAAATATAATCATCATTTTGACGTTTACCATTTACACAAATATTTTTTTCATCATGAATATAAATAGTTGAATCACCAAAATCAGTATCCGTTGTAATAGTAATTGTTCCACCAGAAAAATGTTTATAAATGTTATATGTTGATTTGGTAACTACTACTTTTTTATGATATTTATTAGCACAATCATGAGCTGCTTTGATAGCATAATAATCATCGTTATTGTGTTGTTTAGATAGTTCTTTAAATGATGCATAATCAATTGATGATTTATTTTTAACACTTTCACATATAGAATCTGCTGTTGGTGGAGATGATGAAGTTTTTGTCCAATGGGCATAAATAGTTGTATTTGCAGTTATTACTGTTGTTGAACTTACCTTACTTCCACCATCTTTAGCTGTATACCATCCATCAAATTTATATCCACTCCTTGTTGGTGTTGGTAATGTTCCATATTGTTCTCCCTTTTTTAGAACTTTATTACTTGGTGAAACACTTCCACCATTTGCGTTATAAGTTAAAGTGTATGTTACTTCTGGTGGTGTTACAGAACCTTTTGTCCAATGAGCATAAATTATTGTATTACCATTTATAATATTTTTTTCACTTACTTTATTACCACCACTAATACTTGTATACCATCCGTCAAATTTATATCCACTTCTTGTTGGGGTTGGTAATGTTCCATACTCGGAACCTTCTTCTAAAGTTTTTGAGTGTGGATCAACGCTTCCTCCATTGGCATCGAAAATAAGAGTATAAGTTTTTGCTGGTGTTTCAATTTTAGACCAATGTGCATAAATCGTTACATCACTATTAATTATGGTATTAGAATCAACTCTTTCACCACCATCTATCGTTTCATACCATCCGTCAAATGTGTATCCATCTCTTATTGGAGTTGGTAATTCTCCATATATAGAGCCTTTATTAATTTTCTTACTTGTTGGATTTACTGTTCCACCATTAGGATTAAAAGTTAAAACACAAGTTTGCTCTTGAGGTGGAGTTGGTGGAGTCGTTGAATTCTTAATCCAATGTGCATAA
Organism: uncultured Clostridia bacterium; assembly: GCA_946409545.1. Taxonomy (GTDB): domain Bacteria; phylum Bacillota_I; class Bacilli_A; order RF39; family UBA660; genus RUG12783. The sequence continues at coordinate 12,655 of CAMJWT010000021.1, forward strand.
ATAGTTGTATCGTCATATATAATCATTGATGAACTAACTTTATTTCCACCTACTACATCACTATACCAGCCATCAAACGTATAATCCTTTCTTACAGGAGTTGGTAATGAACCATAATTCTCACCTTTTTTTAGTGATTTATTACTTGGACTTACCTGTCCACCATTAGCATTAAAATATAAAGTATAAGTAATAGTTTGCGTTGTTCCTGATGGATTATTAGTCCAGTGAGCATAAATCGTTCTATCTTCTCTTGCTTCATTATTTGAACTAACTTTATTTCCACCATCTTTTTCCGTATACCAACCATCAAAACTATAACCATCTCTTACGGGAATTGGAAGAACACCGTATGTATCACCTTTAAATAATTCTCTATTAGATGGACTAACTTTTCCACCATTAGCATCAAAGGTTATTGTATACACTGTAATTATATCGTCAGGATTAACAGGCTTTTTATTTAAATCAAAGAAATCTTTATACTTAAAAGCAAAAAATATGCCTACACCAATTAATACTAATAAAAATAATGCTAAAAAAGTATTACTGTTACTATAGACAACTTCTACATTATTATTTTGGTTATTATTATAATTATTATTCATATCATCCCTCTATTATAATATATCATATAAAGTAAAATATTAATCAAAAAAAGTGTTTATAAATAAACACTTTTAATTATCTCTTAATTTACAATTAAGTTTTGTTGTAACATCTTTAATCATTTTTTCAAAGATTGGCATAACAACTTCATCTGTTAAAGTTGTATTTGGATCATTAAATACTAAGTTATAAGCTAATGACTTCGTATTATTATCAAAATAATATGTATCAAACAAACTAATATCAACTAAGTATTTACCACAACTCTTCTTTATTTCTTTCATAACAGTTTCATTAGTTATATTGTTATCAAGAACAAAAGCAACGTCATGAACAATATTAGGATACTTAGATATTTCTTTGAAACTTAATGTTCCTACTCTAAATGATTTAAGTAATGTTAAATTTATTTCAAGTACATAAATATCTTCTTTCGTAACATTTGGATGTACTTTACCAATAATACCAATATTTTTACCATTAAGATTAATATTAGCAGATGAACCTGGATGTAATTCATTAGGTAATTTATCAATAACTAAAGAGTATCTTCCATTATATCCAAGAGAATCAAGAAGTTCTTCCATAATTCCTTTTAAGTGATAGAAAGTTATCTTTTCTTTATATAAATTATCTTTATAATTACCAGACATTAATATCGCAAGTCTTTCTTCTTCGCCATATTCTTCCCTCTTAAAGAATGATTTACCTATTTCAAAAATAGAAATATCTTTATTATTACGTTTACTATTGTAATCATAAATCATCATTAAACTAGGTAGTAAACTATAACGTAATGTACTTCTATCATCACTCATTGGATCAAGTAAAGTGACTTCATCAAACTCATCTAATGTATATTTATGAACTTCACTTCTTGGGATTAAAGTATAAGTCATTGTTTCATTTAATCCAAGAGATGTTAACTTATTTCTTATCAATCTATTAAATTTATTATAAGAACCACGTTTTAATGGTAATGTTGGTACTTTACCAGGGATATTATCAATACCATAGATTCTTGCAACTTCTTCTACTAAATCTTCTTTAATACTAATATCCATTCTTCTTGATGGTACTGTTACTTCTAATGTTCCTTTTTTGTCAAGAACTGTAAATGATAGTGATTCTAGAATGTCAATTACTGTCTTCTTATCTAGTTCAATACCTAATAAATTATTGATGTCATCAACAGTGATTTTTATTACATTATCTTTTTTATCAACTGTATCATATGCACAAATATCATCAATAATAGTTGCATCTGCATATTTAGCAAGAAGAGCACAACTTCTTTCCATTGCCATATATGTTCTTGTATAATCAAGACCTTTTTCAAATCTATTAGATGCTTCACTACGTAATATCTTCTTAGATGTTAATCTTATACTTACACTATCAAAGATAGCAGCTTCAATTAAAACATTTTTAGTGTTTTCCGTAACTTCAGTTGATAAGCCACCCATAACACCAGCAAGTCCTATTGCTTCTTCTTTATTAGCGATAACAATATCTTCTTTAGATAATGTTCTTTCTTGATTATCAAGAGTTACTAATTTTTCATTATCCTTTGCATCTCTTACTACAAGAGTATCACCTAAACTATCTGCATCATAATAATGAAGAGGTTGACCTGTTTCAATCATTACATAGTTTGAAATATCAACAATATTGTTAATTGGACGAATACCTGATGCAATAAGTCTCTTCTTAATGAAATCAGGGCTTTCCTTTATTTTTACATTTAAAGCTTTCTTAGCAAGGAATAATGGACATCTCTTTGTTCTAATATCTAAATTGAAGTTCATCTTTCCTTTTTCTTTTGGATAAGATAAATCAATATCTTTTACTTCTCTTTTATAGATTGCCCCTACTTCATAAGCCATACCAATAATTGATAATAAGTCTCCTCGATTACTTGTAAGTTCAAAATCAATTACTTCATCATCATAGTTAAGAGCTTTGAGAGCATCTTCTCCTACTTTAACGTCTTCATTTACTTCATGGATACCTTCAATATCTTCAGGTTTTAAGTATTTGTGATCAATACCTAATTCTTGGATAGAACATAACATACCATTACTTTCAACACCACGAATAGTACTTCTCTTAATCTCTCCACCAGGTAGTTTTGCTCCAGGTAGAGCAACAATTACTTTAATACCTTTTCTAACGTTAGGTGCACCACAAACGATATCAAGGACTTCACTTCCTACATCTACTTTACAAACATGTAAATGATCTGAATCAGGATGATTTTCGCACTCTAATACTTCACCAATAACTAAATTACTAGCTTCTACTAATTTTCCACAGTAATCATATTCATTACCAACACCTGTCATTTTTTCTGCAATATCATGAATATCAAGATCATTAATATCAATATAATCATTCAAAAATTTACGACTAACTTTCATCTTAATACTCCTCTCTATCAAATTGTTTTAAGAAACGAATATCATCAGTATACATATATCTTATATCCGTAATTCCATATTTCATCATGGCAAGTCTATCGATTCCCATACCAAAAGCAAAACCATTATATTTTTCTGGATCATATCCATTAGACTTTAATACATTAGGATGTACCATACCAGCTCCTAATAGTTCAATCCAACCAGTATTCTTACAAAGACTACATCCTTTACCATTACACTTGAAGCAACTAACATCTACTTCAACACTAGGTTCTGTAAATGGAAAGAATGATGGACGGAAACGTACTTTAGTTTTTTCACCTAACATCTTTTTAGCCATGATTTCAAGAGTTCCTTTAAGGTCAGCCATTGTTATACCTTTATCAATAACAAGACCTTCTACTTGACCAAATTGATGAGAATGTGTGGCATCATCATCACGTCTATATGTCTTACCTGGACAAATAATACGAATAGGAGTTTTATCAGTATTGGCTTCCATAACACGAGCTTGAACACTAGATGTTTGGGTACGTAGTAAATATTCATCATTAATATAGAAACTATCTTGAGTATCACGTACAGGATGACCTAGAGGAATATTTAATCTTTGGAAACAATATTCATCAGTTTCAAGCTCTGGTCCATCAGCAACATCATATCCCATTGATACAAACAAATCTTCAATTTCCATAACCATTTTATTAAATGGATGAAGACTACCTCTTTTTATTTTATTACCTGGTAATGTTATATCAATTGTTTCTTTCTCTAACTTCTTATTAAGTAGTTCTTGTTCTAATTCTTCATTTTTCTTATCAAACAAAAGATTACAAAGATTACGGGCAGCACTAGCATACTTACCAACACTTACTCTTTCTTCTTGTGATAAATCTTTCATATTCTTAGTAAGTTCTGTTACAATACCTGTTTTACCTAAATATTTAGCTTTTAATGTTACTAAATCATTACTCGTTTTAACAAGATTTAAACTACTTTCCAATTCTTCTTTTAGTTTTACTATTCTCTCGTCTTCCATACTTCCTCCTATAAAAAAAATCTATCAATGTAGGAGTGATTTAACACGGTACCATCCTACTTCGATAGATTAATATCCTTAATTATTTTAACGCGTAATAGCGATTTATCTATGAGCTGAATTCATATAACTATTACTTAGGAGTTCTCACCAATCTCTCCTTCTCTTAAAGTTTTTCATTATATTACTACTTCTCAATCACTGATAAATATGAAAATGTTATAACATAAAGTTATCTTTTTGTAAAGTTATTTATAGAAAACATTTTGTAGTTTATTTAAGATATTAATAGCTTTCTCTCTACTTGAATCATTATTAAATTCCATATTTATAACATAACCTTTATTTGTTTTATCATCAAAAGATATTAATGTTACATTTTTAATAGCACCACTTAACTTGTAATAATCACTATTATCAATTGATTTATAATAACCAAATTTAATATATTTTCCATTAATATAATCAAAAGCAATAGTTTGATTTCGTAAATTACTATATTTATTTTTTAAAAGATTTACAGTATTTGTTTTTAATACTTGATTGCCATTATATACACCATTATTAGCAATACTTGAAATAATTTTTGCTAAATCATTAGCACTAATCTTATATTTCGTACCGAAATATATTGAATTACCATTATCAAATCCATAATTACTACTCAAATCAAATTTACTTTGTAATTTTTTTCTTGAATATTCATTAATAGATTCTTTCATCGCAATTTGCATTGTAAAACCAGCAAGAGCATGACCTCTTGTTAAACGATCATTTTGATACTCATATTTAGTAGAGGTTCCTGGTTTCCCACCAGCTTCAAATAATTGATGTGATGTATGTTTAAGCATAAATAAAGCTCGATCATATGTTTTACTCATCCCGCCACCAAAATATTCACTAGTTTCATCACCTGGAATCATGTGAACCATATTCATATTTTTTATAGTACTTGAATGAGTTAATAAATTTCTTAAAGTTGGATGATTCTCTGCTAAATAAGTACCTGGTTTTGTATACTTTCGAACTGTTTCTTCACTATTTAGATAGTATTTCCAATCACTAGTACATTTATTAAAATCATAACTATTTAATTTAAGCCAGTACGTATCAATTCTTGTATCTAAATTAATAATATTATCTTCTTGCATCAAGGAAGCAATGATACCTAACATTGATTTAGATGCAGATGATATATACATAGCTTCATTTTTAGAAACATTATATTCTTTAGTACTTGTTACTTTTCCATTAGAGAAAACTGCTATTTGCATTTTACTTATACCAGTCTTATCAATATTATTAAATAACTCATCAGATGACATAACATTTGAAGGTATAATTGGATCTTTTTCTTTTTCAATTACAACACCTTTAGTACATGGTGTTGTAAATTCTTCGTACATATCATTACCTTTAGTTTTAACAATAACATAATATGTTCCCACTTCTTTAGGAGTAGTAACCTTATTAGTACATTTATCATCATTATAATAACTAATATCAATAATCGTATTACTATCTGATTTAATGACAGCTTCTAATTCTTTGCCATCATATACTTTATTCTTTATTTCGATTGTTACTTTATCGTTTAGTTTTTCAACAGTTATATTTAGTGATGCTGAAATATTATTATTTGTTTTAGCAGTAACTATAGCTTTTCCACTTTTATGAGCAGTAATCTCGCCATTATTAACACTAAGAATAGTATTATCACTACTTTCCCATGTAACATTTTTATTAATTGCATCTTCTGGATAATAATTAACAACAATTGTTGCCCTATCATTTATTTTAAGATTCTTCTTGCTTATATTTAAGTCAATTTTTTCAACAAGAATTTCTTTTTTTATAACATTTACATCTATTTCATCACAAACTTTTTCATCTTCTTTAAGAGATACTCTGACTTTAGTTTTTCCTTCACTTTTACCCACTATTAAACCACTATCATTAACATTAGCAATATTTGTATCAATGCTTTTATATAAAACTTCATTATCATAATTGGTTAATTCTAATTGATATCTTTCACCAATAGAAATTGTAATATTATCTTTTGTAAATGATACAGTCTTTTTCTCTTTTTTATCATCAATTGGAATAAATAAAAGAAAGGCTACAATTACAATTAATATTATAAATATGATAATTAATTTATCTTTCATACTCTATCCTTATTTTCATTGTAACATAAAAAAAGAAATAAAGAATAAACTTTATTTCTTTAAGAAAAACGCAAGTGCAATTAAGAAAGCAAAGAAGATAATAGATAACATAATTCCATTAATATGCTCCCTTTTAGAATCTTTACTATTTACTCCTGTTGCCATACTAATTAAGAATCCGCCTATTAAGCCACCAATATGAGCAAAATTATCAATACCTGGTACCATAAAGCCAATAGCAAGGTTAAAGATAATTACTGGTGCTATTTGCTTTAATATTACTGTTCCAAAATAAACACGATAATGATATCCAAAATATGCATAAGCTCCTAGTAAACCAAAAATAGCTCCACTTGCACCTATTGAATAAGTATCATGCATTGCTATTGATAATAACGATCCACATAAGGCACTAAAGATATATATTATAGAAAATTTCTTTTTACCATAAAAGTTTTCAATCTGACTTCCTACTACATACAATGAATAACAATTACAGAATAAATGCATCATATCAATATGGATAAAAGCACCTGATAATAATCGATATAGTTCACCATTTCTTATAAACGGTCCATTGGTTGCTAAATGGAATACTAACCATTCATCATATCCAAAAACACTAAATAAGAAAATAAGTGTTAGAATTCCCATTATTACATAAGTTAAAACAATTTTTTTCTTTTGGAAGATATTATCATTTTCCATAGCTTCACTTCTATTCTTCTTGTTAATTTCCGTTGTTATTTTAAGAAATAATTGAAATCCTTCTTCGGTATATTCTAAGTTTTTTGATAAATCAGGGAATTTTTCTTTTAACAAACTATTCTTCTTTAAAGATTTTTCATCTTTAATAAATACTAAATCAATATTATCATATGTTTTTGTTGTATCAACGTTTTCACCAATATCTGTAAGAATTGATAAAACTTTAATTTTAAAAGTAAAAGTTTTTCTTTTAATTTGTTTTACCATTCTATTAGTTTTAATAGCATCAAAATCTAATTGTTCATCATTATGAATATAGTTATTAACAATTCTAATTACTTTATATTCTTCATCTAAGTTTTGTAACCATATTTCATTCTCAACACCTTGAACAATAACTGGTGAGTAATTTAACTTAGTTATAAAATAATGAAGTAACTTCATTGATATTTCATCACGTTCACTTATTTGAGTTATCATAGTTGCCTCCTTGGATAATTATATAATATTTTTATGAATAAAGAAACACATTAACAAAAAAATCTCTATTTCTAGAGATTAAAAATTTTCAATATTTATTTTTACGCGTTTATTATCTTGTAAGTAACTAGCTGCTTGTACAAGTACTCTAATAGCTTGAGCTGTTTTACCATTCTTACCAATAACTCTTCCAATATCACTTTCATCAACTAAAACTTCAATAACAAATTCTTTTTCATCTTCTGATGGAAATTCTTTTACAGTTACTTGATCAGGATTTTCAACAACTTGTTTTACAAGATATTCAGTCATTTCTACTAAATTCATAATGACCTCTATTTCTTTTTCTTGCTATCTGCAAACTTCTTAATGATACCTGCTTCTTTAAATAAATTTCTTACAGTATCAGAAGGAATTGCACCTGTTTCTAACCATTTTAATGCTACTTCTTCATCAATATTTACTGTAGCAGGATTTGTATGTGGATTATAAGTTCCAATTTTTTCAATATATTCTCCGTCTCTTTTAGTACGAGAATCAGTTGCTACAATACGATATAATGGGTTCTTATGATCTCCCATTCTAGTTAATCTTAATTTAACTGCCATAATTTTCACTCCTTTCAAATTACATTTGTTATTATATATTAGTTTTTTTACTATGTCAACATATTTTTGTTAACACTATTACTTTTGATAATAATTCTTTAAATTCTTTATTTTTTTTATGATTTATGTTATAATTTGTCAAGTGGTGATGAGATATGTTAAAAATGGAAGATATTCTTGATGAAAAAGAAAAAGTATTACATACAGTATCAAAAGAAGTTAAATTACCATTATCAAAAACTGATAGAAAAACAATAAATGATATGATTGAAATGTTAACTGATAGTCAAATACCTGAATTAGCAGATAAATATTGTTTAAGACCTGGTATGGGACTTGCAGCCATTCAATTAGGTATTCCTAAAAGATATTTTGTTGTTGTACATGAATATGAACCTGGTAAATTTGATAATTACGTATTAATAAATCCAAAGATTGTCAGTACATCTGAAGAAATGATTTATGTTGGCGAAGGTGAAGGTTGCTTATCTGTTAATCGAGATGTTGCTGGTATTGTTCCAAGATACGCAAGAGTTACTATGGAAGCTTATGATATGGATGGTAATAAAATTAGAGTTAGAGGGCGTGAAGAACTTGCCATTGCTTTCCAACATGAACTAGACCACTTAAATGGTATCCTATTTGTTGATAAAATCGATAAAAAGAATCCATATAAAAACCAAGATTTATATCGTGAAATATAAAAGACTGAATAATATTCAGTCTTTTTTTATGAAACTTTATCTTTCTTTATATCATAATTTATATTTCTAATACGAAGAGCTATGGCAATATTACCTTGATGATCAATACTAAAAAATCTTCCATTAAAATCACCTTTTATAGCTTCATTAACATCATTAGATTCATCAGATAAATCCGCTAATGTTGTTTTTTTATTAGTCTTAATATCTAATATATATAGAGCTTTATTATCACGAAGTAAAGCATATCCATCATGTAATTCTAATACTTCAGAATACTCATTACTTGATAATTCTTTAGAAGAGAAATCATATTTAACAATCTTCTTATCTTCAATAACATAATAATAATTATCATCAAATGAAGTAAACAAACTATTTAAGTTTTCTTTAATAAGATTTAAATCACTATCATACATATCAAAGACTGTTCCATCACATTCTTTTATTACTAAATAATATGATTTACCTTTTAAAATAAGATTTTTTATAGTCATTCCTTCTTTTAAAGGTTTATCATCTGTATAATTTCTTATATACATTCCTTTGCCACATTCATTTCCTTTACTTACAATAAAATAATCACCATATGAATTAGCAACGAATTGTTTTTCTGATACTTTTAATTTATTAAATTCCTTTTCTTCTTTAGAAAAATCTTTATAGTACTCTTCTGTTTCATCAGAACTTACATAAAAGTATCCTAATATATCTTTGATATTTTTACCTAAATGTAAGTAATAATCACCACTAATATAATCTTCTTCTTTTATTAATGGTTCTATCTTTTTAGTTTCAACATCATACAAATGTAATCCCTTTAATTCAAATAAAACATATTTAATTTCATCAGTTAAATCATCTTTAACATAACTTACTAATTTAGCCCCATCACTTGCCATTTCAATCTTTAAAATTTCATTATCGCTTTCAATATCTGTTATTTCCCCATTGGATTGAATATACAGTCTTAAATAATATCTACTACGTTCATCTATTTCTTTATCAACAGGATCTAATACTTTATACATAAAGTATCCTCCGAAGAATAAAACAGCGAGATAAAGGATTATAATTAGTATATTTCTAATATCATACTTACCTTCCATATTAACCTTCTATTCTAGATTTAGTATATCAAAAAAACAATAAGAATTAAACTTATTGTTTTATTTTTTTAAAATAATGACAATTGATTAGATTCTGGTATACCATCTAATACATGCATATCTTTTAATTTATCAACAAGAGTTTTTGAAACCTTACCTCTTATTTGTAAATCTTCAATACTGTAGAATGGTGCTTTTGCTCTTTCTTTAATAATAGTTTTAGCAACTGCATCTCCTAATCCATCAAGAGCACTAAATGGAATTATTAATCCTTTACCATCTTCTGTTACTTTAAAGTTTTTAGCATCACTCTTACTAATATCAATATTTTCAAAATGGAAGCCTCTTGCTGTCATTTCTAAGCAAAGATATAGTACATCACAAATACTTTCTTCTTTATTACTTGCTTCACGAGATGCTTTCTTTTCTTCAAGTTCATCAATACGATATCTTATAGCCCTCTCTCCCATTAACATTGTTCCTACATCAAATTGATCACAACGAATAGAGAAATAAGCAGCGTAATAATAAATTGGCATATGAACTTTAAACCATGCAATACGGAAAGCACTAGTTACGTAAGCTGTAGCATGAGCTTTTGGGAACATGTATTTTATCTTTTCACAAGATGCAATGTACCAATCTGGAATATTAGCATCACTCATTTCTTTAACATATTCACTCCATCCTACAGGATCTTTACTAGCTTTTCCTTTACGAACAAATTCCATTATTTTGAAAGCTTTTGATGGTTTCATACCCCATTGTATTAAATTAACCATAATATCATCACGACAACCAATAACATTTTTAAATGGTACTTTGATATTACCATTTTCATCTGGTGTACAAAGATCCCTTGCATTACCAAGCCATACATCTGTTCCGTGTGATAAACCTGATATTTTAATAAGTTCTGCGAATGTTGTTGGTTTGGTTTCTTCAAGCATACCAAGTAAGAAACTTGTACCAAATTCAGGAACGCCTAATGTACCTGTTGGACAATATTTATGGCCATCACGAGCTGTTAATCCACGCAAGTCTTCCTTTTTAACGCCTAAGATTTCAGGACCAGTAAAAATACTCATCGTATCACGGTCACCTAAGTCAATAGTTGTAACATCAATTCCCGTTAAATCTTGTAACATACGTAGTACAGTTGGATCATCGTGACCAAGAATATCAAGTTTAAGTAGATCAGCATCAATCGCATGATAATCAAAGTGAGTTGTACGCCAAGCTGAAGTTGGATCATCAGCTGGATATTGGAATGGTGTGAAATCAAAGACATCTTTATATCCTGGTACTACTACTATTCCACCTGGATGTTGTCCTGTAGTTCTTTTAACATCAACACATCCTAAAGATATTCTTTCAACATCGATACTATTTTTTTCACTTTTAATAATACCTTTTTTCTTTAAATCATCTTTTGTTGGGATTGAAAGTCCATAACTTCTTGACTCTATTTTAAGTTTATTATATTCTTCTTCCTCAAAATAACCTAGGGCAAAACCAATAGCTGTTTTATCAGCAACCGTACTAATAGTACCTGCACGATATACATTGTCTGTACCAAATAATACTTTTGTATATTCATGCGCTGATGCTTGATTATCACCACTAAAGTTAAGATCGATATCTGGTACTTTATCAGCATTAAATCCTAAGAATGTTGCAAATGGCATATCATTACCCTGGTGAATCATCTTTGCTTTGCATTTTGGACATTCTTTTTCTGGTAAATCATAACCACTTGAATATTCTTCCGTATAACGAACACCATTTTCATCATTAAACATACTATACTGACATTCTGGACAATAATAGTGTGGCGGTAGTCCATTACATTCCGTTATTCCCATCATGGTTGCAACAAAACTTGAACCAACTGATCCACGAGAGCCAACTAAATATCCTTCATCATTAGAGTGTTTAACTAGTTTTTGAGCGATAAGATAAATAACATCAAATCCTCCACCAATAATACCACCTAGGATTGCTTTGGCTTTCGTTGTTGCTTCCTCTTCTTCTAAGTTTTCATCACGAATTATTTTATCGCGCATTAGTTTAATAACACCATCATAGCCACTCATGATTACTTTATGTAGTTCACTTGAGAATATTTCTTCTATTTCATCTTCACTCTTCTTTGGATACTTAATCTTCAAGTATTCCATAACTAAATCTAGTATTTTATCACCATAGAATTCTTGAGCGATACGTTCTTCAATATTTCTTGGAAGAGGATCTCCATACATACTATGAGCTTTATCATAAACTAAATCACGACACGTTTCTTGAGAATGCTCAATAATTGGTGAGAATGGTTTATCTGGATAAACTACTACTTCCAACTCATCAATATTATTTATAAAATCTCTTGTATTATCAATTACTATTTCTTTAGCGGTTTTCTTATCTAAGAAAGAGAAACAATTAAGCATATCATTGGTTGTTCTAAAATATTGATTAGGAATATGTCCTTGTTCGGCAATTTCACTCTTCTTAAACGTTAAATTATTAAGATCTAAACTATAATGATTATTATTAATATTTCTTTCTATTAGTCCATAATCCATAAGTTTTTCTAATGAATCTTGTATTATTTCACTCTTATCTTGTTTTTTATCTTTAAAGATTTCTTCATTTGGATTATTTTTATCTACTTGATATAAATTCGTTAAATTATTTAAAGTAATTGGGATAGATTCTAAATTTGTTAATACATAAATATACTTTAATACTTTTTTATCTATCTCATTAAAATCACTCTTATTTAAGGCTTTATCTATATAAGAAATATTAAGACATGGTTTATCATAACCAGATAAATATTTTGCTAGTTGATGGCGTCCTTTACCTGGTACATTTTGATTAACAATAATTTCACGGTATATCAAATCTTCTTTTTTAATTTGATGAACGTCACCGGTTGCCACTACTTTTTTACCTGCTTCTTTAGCACATTTAATTATCTTTTTAATAGCATAAATTAAATCGTCCTCATTATTTACATCGTGATATCTAAGTAGATGACGATAATTCTCAAGTGGTTGGACTTCAATATAGTCATACCACTTCATAGCTTCTATTAAATCTTCTTCACTTCTTGTTAAAGCGATATTAAAGATTTCACCATTTAAACAAGCTGAACCTATTAATAAACCTTCTCGATATTCATCAATTATTTTACGAGGTATTGTGGCATTCAACTGTAAAAAGTTAGAATTAGCAAAACTAACAAGTTTAAATAGATTCTTTAATCCTGTCATATTCTTAGCAATCATTGTAACATGTTTAAAATTATCATACATATTTGCAAGATGCTCTGTGAATGTCTTACTTGGAATATTTTCATACATTTGAAGATTATCATCATGACACCATTCATAACGCCATACATAATCTTTATTTTTATATTTAATAAATGGATAACCAAATTTGGGATCAACTTCTTCGTCTTCATCTAATAATCTTACATAATTTTTATATGAACAAAGTTCTCCTATTTTTTCTTGTTTACTTTTGTCATTATCAAAACTTAATTCTTCTAATAATTTTAAATTATTAAAATCACTTAATTTTTCTATGCCATCAATTTGCTTTAACATCTTATTGAAGATTAGGGCTGTGTTTTCTGAATCGACATCGGCTCCATGGTGTTGTCCAACATAAATACTAATATCAATATTAATAATATTTCCAATACTTATTGTTATTTGATTATCTGCTGGATGAAGTTCTACTTCTTCAATATATTCACTATCTTCATCATATATTACTTTTACTTCAGCTTTTTCCGTTTTACTTGCTTTATGAACTCTATTTGTATATAAATCATCTTCTATTCTTTGAATGATAGATACATCATCAACTAAAACATCTTTAATTCTAGTTCCTATAAAATGATCAATTGGAAGAGAATTATCAGTATTATTAACATCACTAGTCTCTTCATCATCTTCTTCACCAGTATCTATTTTATATAGTTTTCCTAAAGCTTTTAAACTATGTTTTTTACTATCTCTATTAATTACTCTTGATAACATTAATGTATCTATAATAGGATTTTCTAGCTTACCTAAATTATATTTATAATAAGCCATATCTAGCATACTTTTATCAAATTTAGCGTTATGAGCTACAAGTGGTAAATCACCTATCCACTCTTTAAATCTTTTAGTAACATTTTCTTCGTTATCAGCATCTTTTACATCTTCATCACTTATATCGGTAACTCTTGTAATATCAGCATCAATATGATGTCCAGGATTAATTAATTCATCAAAACGATCAATAACGCTTCCATTACATATTTTAACGCCACCTATTTCAATCATAGAATCATGAATGCCTGCATTAAATCCTGTTGTTTCTGTATCAAATACAACAAATGTTGCATCTTTTACTAATGTATCATTCGGATTAAAACATACATTTAAGAAACTTTCACACATCGATAACTCAGTTCCATAACCTACTTTAAAATAATCTAAATGGTCTTTATCAAACTTAGCTTTCTCTAGTTCATTTAATAATTCTTCTGTTTGACCTTCATTTTTTATTTTTTCATTAATTAAATCAATTTTGGTTTGGGCCTTTTGTTTTAATTTTTTATTAAACTCCGTTACTTCTTGGAAAACATGTGGGAATGATTGACAGCAATCATGATCTGTTATAGCAATACCTGGATGTCCCCATTCCATAGCTTGACGAACTAATTTCACTTCATCTGCTACCCCATCCATTTGACTCATTTTAGTATGAGCATGTAGTTCACATCTTTTAGTAACTGCATCATCTTTCTCATTCTCAATCTCTTTTTTATCTAATAAGTTAATACTTTGAACATTTAATACTAAAGCATTTTTAGCATACTGATCTCTTTTTGTGTATCCTTTAATCTTAAACCACATCTTTGAATTAAATAATTCTAGATATTTATCATATTCTTCTTTATCTTGTGTAAAGATTTTTGCATACATACTTTCAGAATAATCTGTTATCTTTAATGTTACTATCTTAAAATCACTTTTACTTGATTCAAAGCCTTCACAACCAAAGACCATACAATCAACAATTATATCTTCTTCTTCGTCTTTAATTGTTTTTAATTCTCTGACTTCACCATCAATAACTTCCCCGATAATAACATTAGGATCATCAACTGTTTTTACTTTTTTTCTACGTGGTCCATATTTATTATATGGATTATCGCTCGTTTTTTCTTCGATTATTTCTGGTTTAACTTTTACTTCCTTGTCTTTATTAATTGCATCATTTACTTTTGTACGATTGAATTCATTAACGATAATATCTAATTTATTAACACCAACTTTATCTAATCTTTCATTAATTTCATTTAATAGATCAACTACTTCTCTTTGTTCACTTTCATTATTAACTTCAATAAAATAATTATTAAAATTACATTTTAACTTAGATCTAATAAACTTATATTTATCGTCTTCTGTAAAATAATTAAAATATTCTTGAATACGATTAAAACCATTCTTCTTAGTTTTTATTTCTAAAAAGCAATCTATACCAAAAAAATCATTTAGACATTGAACTAATTTAATATATGTATTAACTGGGATTGTTTGTTCACTATCTAAAATGATTTTCATTAACTTATTTTTTTCACTTATTTTAACTTTAGATAATGAACAATTATATAAATCATTACACCATTCTTCTGGAAAATTAATACTTGCTAATAACTCTTGTAACTTTTTATCCATAAACCCTCCTATTATAAATATTCATCTTCTAAAGGTACATCTTGTATTATTTTTACATTATTTAAACTTAATATTTTCTTTCTATTATCATAACAGTATTCTAAAAATTTATTTAAACTATATTTCTTTAAATTTTTATCTATTTCAATTTTATTAATATCAAAAGCTACTCTATCATTTATCATTCTATTTAAAATATCTTCTTTATTAGTTAAACCTAAATACATTAACCAATATGGATATAATTGCATTTTTATTAAAGAAACACTAGGATCTCCAATTGAATACGCTTTCGAATTACCCATTCTACTTCCTATTTCATTTTTGATACTTAATTCTAGCACAGCTTTTAATAGTTCATTATATATTGAATCATCATGTTCTTCATACAATAGACTTCTTGTAATAGATAAAAGCATAACTGTTAAAACATCATATTTATCTTTTTCACTACCCCATATTAAAGCATGATAATCTTTTAAATATTCTGTTACTTCAAGTCTTGGGTGAATAATATAAAAGTAAACTGTTTTGGGATATGGGAATTTTAATATACTATTAATATAATCTTCAATTTCCTTACTTGATTGTTCCATTATTTTAGCAATATGTAAGCGATGTCTTGATACTTCCTTTTTTAATGTTTTATATAAACTACTTTCTAAAACCGCATTATAAATAATATCATTATCAGGAATAAAATCTTTACCATATTTTATTATTTCATTACGATCTTTATAACACAAATTATATTCTTTACGATATTTCGTATATAAATTCTTTTTAAATTTATCTATTTCTTTACTAATTGATGCTCCATATAGTAAGTACCATGCTAGCAAATAATCATTAACTACAACTTCTATGTTCACAATATCACCTTACTAATTATTTTAACATAAAGGTGTTTCTTATTAAAGATGAAACAATAATTTTACAAAAGAAAAACTCTATATGAATAACAATATATTTAAAATCTTGTTTCTATCGATAATGTACTTTTCTTAATTCTAAACAGAATACTTCCATTTATATCAGTTCTATAAATTATACTATTTTTTAAATTATTTAATACTTCTTTATTAGGATGACCATAGCGATTATTTTTTCCTACTGATATGATTGAATACTTTGGTTTAATTATATTAATAAAATCTTGCCCCGTACTTGTATTACTTCCATGATGCCCTACTTTTAATATATCAATATTTGATACATTATACTTATCTAAAATATCTTTTTCTTTATCTAATCCTGCATCTCCCATAAACATAAATTTGTATCCATTTAATTCTGTATAAATAACATTACTATTATCATTCTCATTATCATATATTCTTGTTTGTAAGAATAAAAGTTTATTATTATTTAAAGATAATTCTTTGATACAAGAATAATATTTTATCTTCTTTTTATCTAATACTTTAATTAAGTTTTTTTCTAAATCAGTATATGAATCACAATTAAAAATTACTTTATCAACTTTAAAGTTTTCTACTATGTTAATAGCTTCTCCCACATGATCGAAATCTCCATGTGGTGATTGTCAAAAAGTAAGTCGAATGAATTTCAATCTTTTTTAAAAAAGAACTATCATATTGATAATTCTTTAACCATAAATTTTGTTATTATCTAATTTTTTTTGCGCTAATTGCAGTATTCATACCAATTACAGTTTCAATTTTAGAAAGAACACTATTATCAATTATAATTTCGGCTTTCTTTCTTATTTCTTCACTTCCATTACAATAACAATTAACTAAGAAACCTGATAATTGTTGAAAAAACAAAGAACTAACTTCTTGATTATCATTTTCTATCACTGCATCAACGACTTCTGATAACGCATAATTACTATTATTTATCTCGTCAAGCAATAATAACATATCATCAATCGTTCCAAACAATTCAAAATTTGAAATATCATTTTTTCCTTTCATATTTATGCTAGAATTATTTAATGAATTTTGAAAAAGAACAAATAATTCTGATTGTTTATCAAAATTAGCATGTGATCTAGAATTTCTTAAATTTTTAATAATAGAATCATTGTATTTCATGATGTTATATATTATTCCCTCTTGTTTTCCTTGATTGTTGGTAAAAAATAAATCTTTTACTCTTCTTAATTCATAATCTGGTAATTCACCATTATATTGATTTATTAAATCATAGCCGCTTAATAAATCATCTAGTATTTTTGATGCATAAGTATTAATTTCGCTGCTTTTAAATCGACAATCAAATTCAGACAATGACAATAAAATTGGGTAACATTTCTTTAAATCAAAAAGAAATGTTAGATAAGCATATGCTGAAAGCCCTTTATACTGAATTGATTTAATTAACAATTCTTGTTTGTATGCCTCTTCTAATTTTTGATAATTCTCTCTAGTTGTATTACTATATCTCAAGGTAACAAAATCAACACCTAATTCTTTATCTATTTTCTCTCTTAACGTTTTTGTATATTTGTATTTAGATATTATATCTGGTTCCATAATTTCATCATCATAATATTTTTCAATTTGTTTAATAAATTCTTTCATTTCACTTATTGGTATTTTACATTGTAGCGAAAAATCTTGACTTATATTGTTAATAGTAATAGTTCCTTCATTGTTAATATGATATAATATACTGCCATTACAATCAACATGCATAAATGAATCTTTAATTTTATTTATTATATAAACAACTTCACTCTTACTAATATCATATTTTTTTGGAGCATGTCTTATTATAGAATCTTCAGAATATAAACTATCATTACTTACTATTTTAACACTTTTACCAGTTCCAATTTTTGGATCACTAATAAATTCAATTTTTGAAAAGAAAGTCCATAATACATTCCATGTACTATCATCATAGCGATATTTTAATTGCTTTTTTATATTCCCTCTGATAGAATTGTCTGTTTTTATTACTTTTTGTTCGCATGTAATAAAATTTGAAATGATATTAATAATTTCAATAACTTCTAGCAATTCAGCTTTGTTTGAAAACGACCTATTATTATTAAAGTACTTACATATAATATTATACATATACATATTATCCTCACCAGTTATATTATATCATTTTATTTACAATTATGGGCTACAAGTCTCAATTTTTAATTTATTATTATTTATCTTAAACATAATACTTCCATCTTCATCTGTTCTATATATTTTTGAATCTTCTAAATTATCTAATACTTCTTTATTTGGATGACCATAACGATTATTCTTACCAACACTGATAATTGAATATTTTGGATTAACCCTTTCAATAAAATCTTTACTACTACTTGTTTTAGAACCATGATGTCCTACTTTTAATACATCTATATTAGATATTTTATATTTATTTATTATTTCATATTCAGTAACAGCAGATGCATCTCCCATGAACATAAACTTATAACCATTAAGTTCTGTATAAATAACATTACTATTATCATTTTCATTATCATAAACTTTAGTTTG
>CAMJWT010000022.1:0-29099 GCA_946409545.1 uncultured Clostridia bacterium
ATCTCTTCTTTTTTGTTATCTTTAATCTCTTCTTTTTTGTCATCTACTTTATTTGACTTTTCATTATTTTCAATAACTTCTTCAGTATTTTCTGTTACTTCTTCATTATTTTGATTATCTTCTACTGGTTCATTATTACTATCTTTATTATCATCAACAATATCATTATTATCATTAATTTTAACATTATTATTTTCACTAATAGTATTATCTATTTTATTAGCTTTTACAAAACTATAAACAGCTAGAACTAGTAATAAAACTAGAACAATACCACAAATGATTAGTTTTATCATTTTGTTTTTCATAATGAACCTCCTATTTTTCCAAAAAAGAATGAAATTATTCATTCTTTTTAATTCATTTCAATTTTTCTTTGTTTGTTATTTTTAATACCTAAAATTGAAAGTGCAACTAAAATGATAAATGATATTACAAAGACTGTTACATATCTCATAATATTATCACCTGTTTTAGGTACTGGTACTACTGTTTCAAATTTAGCAGAAATTGTTATATCACTTTCTGGCATTGCAAATTTATTTACAATAATCGTTGTTGTTCCATCTTCTTCACTTACTTTTGTATATTCTACTTTCTTACCATCTTCTGATACAATTCCAAAACTTATTAACTTGCTTCCATTTAAAGTTTTAATTGTAAATTCAATGTTTTCACCTGCTACTGATTTAGAAATAACATCTATACTTCCATCACCTTCAACAATCGTTTTAATATTATATTCTTTTATTGTATCTTTCTCTTCTGGTACATTTGGAGTTGGCTCTGGTTCAGGCTCAGGTTCTGGTTCAGGAATTACTTCTGTTTCCCAGTTAGCAATTATTTTAACATTTTCTGTTGGCATAATAAATTTATTGGTATTAACAATGATTCTTCCATCTTCTGTTTCTGATATTTGATCAAATTCAACTGTTATACCACTTTCTGTTTGTAATGTAAGACTACGTAATTTATATCCTTCATTTGATTTTAATACAAATGATATTTCTTCACCTGCTGGAGATGTTCTAATTACATCTATTGTTCCATTATTATCAGTCTCTGTTTCAATATTATAAAGAATATCATTTCTTGCAATTGTTACTACCGGTCTTACTCCAGCTCCTATAGCATCTGAACATATATTTCCATTACATATGTTTCCAAGAGTATCTACAAAATAATAAGATATTTCAGCAACATATTCATGAGAAGAATCAACATCTCTTGTTTTCGTCCAATATGTAGTACTATATAACCATTCATATCCTTTTGGAAGATAATTCTTAAAACTTCCTATTATATAATACAAATCATGCATTGCTGATGAAGCTGCAACCCATTCACTTTCCCACCATTCTTGTAGAGGTAAATGATTACCAGTAACATTATATACAATATTATCAATATCTTTAACTGATAAATAATCATATTTTAAAATATTAATACCTAATTTATAGAAATATACTTTATAACGTTCAATCGGAGTTAAATAGAACTCAGTAGAATCCACTACTCCATCAATTAGTTTTCCATTAAGATAACTTTCAGTTTCTATTTTTTGAAGACTTACCCATGAAGCAACACCGTATTCAGGAAATTCTGGATTTCCTGCCTCATCACCATGAGCACCAACCGCTTTAACATTTTGCTTTAAATTAGTGTGATCAACATTGAAATACCCAGTTGTACCCCATGAATACCAATTATAAACATAATCTCCTTCGTTAAATTCTGGTTCATTCCATAAAGATTTATAATCTCTTTTACATCTTGTATCACTTCCACAAAAGATTTCATATAACTCATTATATCTATCGGCAGTTACTTGTACTGTTTCATAATCACTATTATCTATACTACGAGTTAGAAAAAATTCATGATAAAAATCATTTACAGAATATATAGCATATCCATTTTCCCTGTATTCCTCAAATTCTTCCGCATTTAAAAGAGCACCTTTATCCCATTCTCTATAAGTTGCTGTAGAATCATAATAATTTTTTTCAATATAATAAAGGTCTTGTAGTTCATGAAATCTTTCTTCTGATACAACAACTCTATCGTATTCACTACCATAATCAAGATTATATTTGGCAATCATACGAACATTGTTATCATCATTATCAATGATATAAAAGTGCTCTCCTTTACAATCAATCTCACTACCAATATCTTTTCCATTGCCACTAACAACTGTACAATATTCCTTTGCACTAACTAAAACTGGTAACATAAATAATGCTGTAATTAAAACAAAAAATATTTTTTTACACTTCATATTTACACCTCTTATCTTAATCTTATTATATATAATTAGATAATATAGTGTCTACTATTCAATGTGTGTTTCACCAATATTACACATTTACTTTACGTTTCTATTTACAAAAAAAGTAAAGTTTTCTTTACTTTTTATTGTTATATACTCTTTCACCAAATATCTTTGTTCCTATTCTAATAATATCTGTTCCAACATCAAGAGCTATTTTATAATCATGACTCATTCCCATAGATAATATTGGTAATTGATACTTTTCTTTTAACTCCTTCATTTCAATAAAGGATTTTTTTATTAATTCTTGATTTTCAGTAATTGGGCCTATTGCCATTAAACCTAATAATTTAATATTAGATAATTCATTTGTTTCTATAATTAGATTATCTAAATCATCAATCTTACATCCTGTTTTATTGAGATCATTAGAAATATTAACTTCTATTAATATATTTACTGTTTTATTATTCTTAATAGCTTCTTTATTAATTTCTTTAACTAGTTTAATAGAATCAACTGACTCAATCAAAGAAATATTTCTTTTAACAACATCTTTAACTTTATTTGTTTGTAAATGACCAATCATATGCCATTTTATATCTTTTGGTAATGTATCCATTTTAACAATTAATTCTTGAACATAATTCTCACCAAAATCTCTAATACCTAGTGAATAAGCTTCTAATATTTCTTCATTAGTTCTTGTCTTTGATACAGCAACAAGAGTAGTTTCCCCTTTTTCTTTTTTTAATTCTTCTATTACATCTTTCATATTAACCTCTATACTAATTTTAACACAAAAAAATCATCTTAATAAAAATTAAGATGATTTAAAATTAGTACAACTAACGATTAATATGAATTATAGCTGGATTAATAGTACCGTCTACTTCTTCTTGAGTAAATTGACCATTCCAATATTTTTTAAATTCTTCGCCAACTTTAGCGAATTTAGAAATTGTAGCAGCTACTAAACCAGTAGCATAACCACTTGAATTATGTTTTTGATCAACAAAATCAATAGCTTCTTTAAATGATTTACCTTCACTAATTAAAACTAAAGCTTCATAAACCATTCTAATAATGCTTATTGCATATGAACTTTTACTGTTTGTAATACAAAGTTTTTTCCATTCTTCATATTTATCATCAAGAATATATTTTCTACTTTCTAATAAAATTTTTGGTAATTCTTCTTGTTGATATTTAATAACAGCTTCTTTTTCCTTCTTTTCTCTTTCTGCTTCTGCTTTTTCTTCAGAAAAAAATACTTCTTCTCTTCTTTTAGCTTCATGAGGACCAAAAACACGTCTTACAAGTGCAATTAGTTCATATCTGTCATAACATCTATGTGGTTCATAATAAATTTGAGCTGCATATAATTCTTTACCTTCTAAAGTTGTAACTCTTTTAATACCGCAGTCATAACCAATAAATGGCATATACATGCAATCAAATACTATACCAGTATAATCAGTAACTTCTTTTAATGTAAAAATTTCTGTATGTAATTTCCCACTAGAATAATATTCAACTAATACCCTTTCTCCAATATGTTCTCTTAATAATTCAAATTGTGTTTGTACTATTTTTTCTTGAAGTGTTAAACCTTCACTCATCTATTATCCCCCCTTTTCTTTTCATAAGGATCAAATAGATGAAAAAAAGACCCTTATGAATTTAAATTCATAAAGGTCTTGTTCTATTATATTTTACCCGGGAACCGTGTTGACGGATAAAATTCATCAATTGATGAGAACTACTCCCCTTTAATGAGTATGTATTATATCATAAAACCCTTATTTTGTCAATGAAAACGATAGTCATACCTTTTATTTTAATAAGAATTATTGTATACTTTTATTGGTGATTTATGAAAAGATTTAATATGATTGATGAAGAATTTATATGTATTAATTGTGGAAATAAAGTTAATAAATTAAATACATCTGCAAGAGATCACTGTAATAATTGTTTATATTCATTACATGTTGATATTAATCCTGGAGATAGACTAAATCCTTGTAAAGGTCTTCTTGAACCAATAGGTATTGAAAAATATCGAGATACATATAAAATTATATATAAATGTCAAAAATGTGGTATGTTACATAAAAATATTATGGCAACTGATGATAATATGGATAAAATAATAGAACTATCTAAAATTAATTAGATAGTTCTTTTCTTTATCTTTTTATAATCACTTGATCATTTGTTATTGGATCAACAAATGCTAGTTGTTGATGTTTAACTTGTTCAAATTTAATTTTCTTTTCATTTAATAAATTTATTAATTCATCTACATTAATATTTTTATATCTATCTTTAAGTTCTTTACAAGCTTCTAATAAATTAAATTCAGTAGTAATTTTTCTTCCAAAAACAACTAAAACAAATAATAAAACTAATATGATTGAATATCCTATAGAATCGAATAAATCTTCTTTTTCACTTTGCTCAATATAAATAACATCATCATAATCAACATAGCTAGTTACTATCTTTAGATAATCACCTTGGGCTAATTCTTCTTCTGACACGCTATCTTTTACTTCATGTGTCGTTTTAACCCTACTACTATAATAATAATCATTTTCAAACGTTTTTTTAAAGTCAAAGTTAGGATCTTTAACCATTTCTCTTAATTCATCAAGATTATATCTTAAGTATTCAGTTTCTTTTATAGTTCGGTAATACTTACCATCAATTTTTTTCTCCCATTTTGAACTGTAATAGATTTTATCCACACGATGATCTAGTTGTTCATAACTAGCTTCATCATTATATAAACCTTGATTATCAAGTGTTACAACGTGATTTGCAGAATAGAATTTTTTTTCTCTATAAAAAGGCGTGGTTCCTAATAATCTAAATCCCCCAAGAGATAAACCTGTTACTATAACATATGGTAAAACAAATTGAGCTACTCTTCCCATTATTTTAACATTTTTAATAAGTGTTCTTTTTTTATTATTCTTTTTGGTATTAATTAAATTTTGATTTATTGTTTCAATATTTTCTTTTATCATTTCTTGTCTTGAAGATGTTAAAACAATACTACCGTTAATATCACTAATCTCTTTATCTAATTCATCAATATCATCTAAAAAAGATTGTTTATCTTGATATACCTTTCCTTTTGAATTCATATTTCCCCCTTTTTAAAAACTTGCATATTATACCATATTTCTTAAAAAAAAGCAAATTACGAAAAAAGAACTATCTATAATTAGTTAGATAGTTCTTTTTGTTATCGTATTAAACTCTTCTAATGGAATATGTTGATGTTTTACAATGTTAAATTTAGTTCTTTTATAAATCTCCATTATTTTAAAATTTTTATTTTTTTATATGTTAATGGATCTTCCACTGTAACATCTGCTCTTTTTACTTTTTCAAATTTAATTTTCTTTTCTTTAAATAGTTGTTCTAGCTCTTTAATATCTACTGGTTCATAATCATCTTTATATTCTTCTACATAATCCATAAAGTCAAAATCAGAATCTTCAACACGCCATGCTATTACTCCTAGTTCTGGTAATGCGGTTAGTAATAAATATAATAATGAGAATAAAAGGTTTGGTCCAACATCTTGAGCTCCTAAAATTACATCTTCTTCATCAGTATAACGATATACTATTTTAAAGCCTGTTCCTTGATCTAAATCTTCTTTAGTAATTTGTTTTTCTTCTTTTACTTCATATTTAATAGAAGTATTTTTCCCGAATGTAGTATCAAAATCTAAATCTGGATTTTTAATTAATTCTTTTAACTCTTCAATTGTATAATCTCCAATATTATATTCTTTAATCATTCGATAGTATCTTCCATCTTCTTTCTTTTCCCACTTTGTACTATAAAAAGCAGAATTAATAGGTTTTGAATTCGTTGTAACGTAAGTAATCTTATCACTTAATGTTCTTGCATTATCAATAATTTGTTCATGTTGAGCTACTTTAAATTCTTTTTGTGGATAAAAAGGAACTTCTCCAAATAATGTAAATGCACCAAAGACTAAACCTGCTACTATTACATAAGGTCCTATTCCTTGTAAAGCTCTTCCAAAGATTTTAAGATTTCTAATACCAAGATTAATTTTATTATTTATTTTGGTTACTTTAATATTTCCTTCAATTTTATCAATTGCTGATTCTACTTCATGGACTCTACTTGAATTAATAATATTTTCATTTCCTATATTGTCTATTAATTGATCAAGATTTTGAACATCTTTCTTTAATTGGTTATTATTATCATAACCTTCATATTTTACTAATGCCATCTATCATCACTCCCTTTTTCATGAGGGTCTGATGGTTATAAAAAAGACCCTTATGAATTTTAACTTATTCATAAAGGTCTTGTTCTATTAAATCTTATCCGGTTAACCCGTCTTGACGAATAGAGATCATCCATTGATGAGAACTACTCCCCTTTAACAACATTTATATTACCACAAAATCGTCGTTTTGTCAATAATATCAACGAAAAATGGCTATGCTTTAAGATATGTTTTTTCATTAGTTATTGGGTCTGTTAATTCAATCTTTTCATGTTGAACTCTATAGAATTTAGCCTTTCCTTCTTCAAATAATTTAATTGCTTCTGTTAAATCAATTTTTTGATATTTTTTTTGAAGATTATAAAGATGTGCTTTAAAATCAAAAAATCTTGTTTCTTTACGAAATAAAGCGATTGGTATTAAACATAAAGCCGTAAATACTATATAAATAACGGCAAAACCAATGTTTTGATCAACATCTTGAATCTCAACTATAAAATCTTCGTCATCTAAATAACGATATACTATTTTATATCCTTTAACTTCTTTTAAATCATTTTCTGTAATTTCTTCTTCTGTTTTAATTTCATATTTAATTTCTGGTCTACCAAAAGCTTCATCAAAGGTGATATCTGGATTATTAACTACTTCCTCTAATTCTTCAATATCACTATTTCTTATTGAATATTCTTTAACTGTTCGATAATACTTTCCATCATCTTTCTTTTCCCAACTAGTACTATAATAAGCAGAATTAGATACATTAATTGATGACACAGCATAATTAACTTTATCATAAATAAGTCCATTATTATCTATTACTTCATTATGTTCTGCAATTTTATATTGATCTTGTCTAATAAATGGAACATCATATATTAAAGATTGTAAACCAAAAACAGTTCCTACTACTAGAGCATATGGAAATATTCCTTGAAGAGCTCTACCAAAGATTTTTACATTTTTAATAATAGATGAAAATTTATTTCTTTGATTAGTTCTTTTAATTTTACTTGCAATAGCATTAATATCTTTTTCAATTTCTTCTGCTCTATTATGATTAATAATATTTTCGTCACCAATATTATCTATCTTTCTTTCAAAAGAATTGATATCTTGTATTAATTCATATGAACTTGTATAATATTTTCCCATTTTATACTCCCTTTAAAAACTGCTATATTATACCATAAAAACGCTTTTTTTGCAATAAAAAACTACCTAGTAAACTAGATAGCTTTTTATCATCGAATTTTAAAATATTGAATATCATCTGATTTTCCAGGTACTCTTGGAATATTTAATATTATGTTACTATCATCGCGTCCTTTTGGATAACGAATTAATACGGCATAATCTATGACATCACCTTGATGAACATGATCATTAGAATAGCTAATGTTTTCACTAACTATGTACTTTCCTGGATAAGAAAAATCAAATTCGTCATGATATACTCTAAAAATAGGTAGGGCATGAACTGTTTGTCCATTTTCGCTTGTT
Source organism: uncultured Clostridia bacterium (assembly GCA_946409545.1). Taxonomy (GTDB): domain Bacteria; phylum Bacillota_I; class Bacilli_A; order RF39; family UBA660; genus RUG12783. The sequence goes on from CAMJWT010000022.1 coordinate 8,067, forward strand.
GGAAAATCTTTATAATCAATTTGCATTATAACACCAATTCTTTTATATTCATCATTTTCTTCTTCAATTTTATAAATGGACTTATCTTCAATTGTTTTGTTAAACTCTCTTATTTTTTCAATAATTTCTTGAGGTTCCATTTCTCTTATCATTTTAATATAAATTGGTTTATTTTCCTTTATAAATGTACTATATGCCACTATATTAGCAACATCACCATATCCATATGGATTTTCTAGTGTTCCTTTTTCTTTATTCATATTCTCTCCTTATATAATCATCATAACTTATAATTAATCATTATTCAACTAATAAAAGGTTCTTCGCCATTCAAGATAAGAATCATAATCACTTAATTTATCAATAATTGTTCCATCTTCTTTTATCTCAATAATACGATTAGCAACGGTACTAATAAGTTCATGGTCATGACTAGCAAGAAGAATTTCCCCTTCAAAGTTTTGTAAACCTTTATTTAAACTTGTAATACTTTCTAGATCTAAATGATTTGTTGGTTCATCAAGAATAATAAAATTAGGGTTTTCAAGCATCATTTTAGAAAGTAGTACTCTTGCTTTCTCACCACCTGATAAAACATTAACTTTTTTGAAAACATCTTCATTACTAAATAACATTCTTCCTAAGAAGTTACGTAATTCTTGAGGATCAGGAATATTAACTTCACTTTGTAACCATTCCATTATATCTTTATCACTCTTAAAGTATTCTGTATTATCAATTGGAAAATAAGCAGGCTTAATTGTTTTACCAAATAATACTTCACCTTTATTAAACTTAATTAAATGCATAATAATATTAAATAATGCTGTTTTAGCAATATTGTTACGTCCTACGAAAGCAATCTTATCACCTTTATTAACCGTAATATTTATCTTAGAAAGAATTCTATTTCCATTTTCTTCATAAACTAAATCTTTAATTGTTAATACTTCTCTACCACTTGGTTTTTCAGGTTTAAAATCAATATATGGATAACGTCTTGTAGAGGGAACTAACTCTTCTAACTTAATTTTTTCTAGTATCTTTTTTCTTGATGTAGCTTGCTTACTTTTACTTGCATTTGCTGAGAATCTTGCAATAAAGCTTTCTAGTTCCTTTATCTTTTCTTCTTTTTTCTTATTTTGTTCTTTAATTTGTTTAATTAATAATTGACTACTTTCATACCAGAAATCATAATTACCCATAAATAGTGTCATTTTATTATAATCAATATCAACGATATGTGTACAAACTTTATTTAAGAAGTATCTATCATGAGATACAACTATAACGGTATTTTCATAGTTAATAAGAAATTCTTCTAACCATTCGATAGCTGCTAGATCTAAGTTATTTGTTGGTTCATCTAAAAGTAAGATATCAGGGTTTTGAAATAAGGCTTTTGCAAGTAATACTTTTACTTTATGAGAATCTTCAATTTCACTTAATAAGTTATAGTGTTCTGATACAGGAATTCCAAGTGATGATAATAATTCACCGGCCTCACTTTCAGCTCCCCAACCATTCATTTCTGCAAATTCTGCTTCAAGTTCACCTAATCTAATTCCATCTGCATCACTAAATTCTGTATGATTATAAAGTTCTTCTTTCTCTATTTTAATATCATATAATTTTTTATTACCCATTAAAACAACATCAATAACACTATAATTATCATATTTATAATGATCTTGTTCTAAAACAGCAAGTCGTTCATCTTTACCAATTGTTATTTCACCACTACTTGTTTCAAGTTCACCACTTAATAATTTTAAAAAAGTTGTTTTACCTGCTCCATTAGCTCCAATTAATCCATAACAATTACCATTAGTAAACTTTAAATTAACATTTTCAAATAATGTTTTTTTACCAAATCTTAAGGTTACATTATTAACACTTATCATTTTAATCACCTAACGTTTATTATATAAAATATTAAATATTAAGGCAATAATAAAAGAGAACATAAGTTCTCTTTTTATTTAACAGTAGGTAATTTCATTTTATTAATAGCATCATTATCACTACTACTAATCAAATCTTTATGGCTTCGGTAAATATTAGAAACACTTAATAGACCTCTTTGAACAAATGATGCTTTATCATTATCACCATTATCAGGTTCCATGGCCATTGCTAAAATATTAGCTCCATATTGATTCATTGTACAAACATAAGCCCCATTTGGGAAAGTTACTTTCTTTTCAGATGAATAAGAAGCCGATGTCTTACTACCACTATATTGCATTAACATAAAACTTGTATTATTAGCGGTACTATAACATTTTATTCCACTATATTTTAGTTTTTGAATAGCCGTACTAGCATTATTTGCAGATTTACTAATAACATACGCAGTTGGTCTTGGTCTTGATTTACCTATTCGATCAATCCATCCGTATGATGCTTTACTTACTTTAAATTCTCCTGTTGATAAATTAAATGTTCTTTTTTCAATGATAAATGGTCTTTCTCGATTATCTGCTCTACTATGTTTAATAACTACTTTATTATTACTATTAAACTTTGTACCTTGTTTTACTATTTCATTTCTTGAATTAGCTACAATCTTTTTAATATCACTTGCATGATTAGCGGCATAATTAAAGTATTGTTCAATCGTAACATATTGACTTAAAACACGTCTTTGCCATAATTCTTTACCAAAGTTTCCTCCGCCACCTGTTTCAACAAGAAGGGAAATACTTCCATATAACCCATTATATACACGAGCAGTTGTTGGACGTGTGACATTACCATCACTTGTATACATACCAGGATATAATCCTTTTTTTCTAATATCTGATATTAAATTTTTAAGAACTGTTGTAGCTAAATCATTTACACCTTTTGGTCTATTTAAATTATAAGCAAGTCCAATTTGAACATCATCATAATTACCATTAAGTTTAGAACTATTAATATTATGTTCATGACCATCAACAGCAAATTCAGGTAGTAGTACATTATAAACACTATGAACTATTTGAATTTCTTTTGATGCTGAATATAAATAATCTCTATTTAAGTCAACATTATTAGCATTAGTTCTACTATAATTTTTAGCACCATTAGGATTAACTAATGGAATAATAACAATATTTACTTTATCTAAAATTTTATTACCATAAGTTCCATCAAGCATCTTTATCATTGCAAGAGCTCCTTCTCCTGCTGCTGGCTCATTTCCATGAACTTCTGCTGTATAGAAAATATTTAATTTATTACTATTTCTTAAAACTTTAAGAGCATCATTTACTTTACTATAACTATTTAAATTTGTTTTGGAGAAGATAACAACCGTTAATGGATCAATACTATATACATACATATTGTCATTACTATCATTTAATTTTGAAATAAAACTTTTAGATTCAGTAGCATTCGTAAATTCATGTTTTTTCTTTGAACTATTAAATGACGGTGTTGTAAAAATATTACTATATTCCTTTTTTAAACTATCACTTATTTTTAATTTATTTAAAACAGAATCAGCATAAGCAAGAATAACTGTTTTAGATGGTTCATAGTTATTTTTACCACGAAGACCTGGATTAGCATCTATTGTTATATCTTTACCAGATACAACAACACTTTTCTTATAACTATAATAATTACTACCTGATATTTCATATTGATAACTACCATCAAGAATAGTATATGTTATCGTTTTACCATCGCTTGATTTATTAGTAGGAGTAACGTTACCTTTATCTCCTCTTATACCACTTCTTAATGTAAATGTCATACCTGATGCTGGAAGTTTAAATGTCACTTTTCTTTTGGATGAAGGAACACTTTCTTTTACAATATTAAAGTTAACTGTTTTTGTTCCTATATAATTACCTTTTCCTGTAATCGTAATAGTTGCTTTTCCGACATTTATATTATCTTTATAAGTTAAACTATAATCAGTACCTTCCAATAAAGTTTTATTATTATATTTAATTGTTACTTTTGGCTTTATTGCTTTTCCTGTATATTTTTGATTACTAATACTAGATACAATTGTCTTTGTAATATCAATTTTTTGAGTACTGGTATCAATTACATTGATTGTAACACTTACTTTTATATTACTTCCATCATTAGTAGCAACTGTTATTTTAGCAGTACCTTTTTCTTTCGCTTTTATATTTCCATTACTATCAACAGTAGCAACACTTATGTTAGAACTTGTCCAGGAAAGTTTTTTATTTGTAGCATTTGATGGACTTATTCCTACTAACAATCTAATTGAATCATTTTTATTAAGATCAATTGATTTATTAGAAACATCTTTATTATTATATCCAAGTTTAAGACTTGTGATTTTTATTAATTTAGGAGTTTCTTTAATTACTTTTACACTACAAGTTGCCATTTTTCCATTATTTAATTTAGCTTTGATTGTTACTGTTCCTACACCTTTACCAAGAACAATACCATCGTTATCTATTGTTGCAACATCATTATTAGAAGATGACCATGTTACTGTTTTATTAGTAGCTGATGTTGGTTCAATACGATAATCTATTTTTCTACTATTACCAACATATATTTCTATTTCTTTATTATTAATAATAATATTAGGTTCTTGTTCTTTTTTTATAACTTTTACTTTTATCTCTTTGGTAACTACTTTATTTTCTGTTGTAACTTTGATAATAGTACTACCACTACTTTCACCTTTAATAACACCATTAGATACTGTTGCAATACTTGCATTCTCACTATACCATATAACATTATCATATTTAGTATTTTCTGGTAGGACTTTAGCATTTACTTTATATGTATCACCAACGAATAATTCAACATTATAACTTGATAATTCTAAACCATTTTCTAAATCATTATTTTTATTATTAAGAAGATTATTGGTTAAAAAATAACCTCCTACCATTAGAAGAATAGCAATTATAAAAATAACTATCGTATCTTTTTTCATACTATCACCTAGTATAAATTATACTATTAAAAAAAGACTATTACTAGTCTCTTATTTCATTCATATTAAATATTTCAATTATTTGATTATCTTCAAGAACTTCTTCACTATGATGATTATTTTTTCTTTTAATTCGATAGATTCTATAAGCTTGTTTATCTATTAATGATTTTAATACTTTAGTATTATCATCAACAAAGATACTATTTTGATAATCAATATCTAACGCTGTTTTATCTTCTTCAGTTACTATTAAATCATCAAAATAACTTAATATTTTACTACCTTCTATTTTTTTATTTTGATATTCTAAATAACCATGAGTATATAGTATAAAAACTTTATCATTTTTGTTTTTTAAAAAAGTAATAGCATCTGGATAAATATATTTACTTGTGTCATTAAAATGATTTAAGGCTTTATTTCTTATTTCAACGTTATCAATACTATTAATTAATTCTAAAGGATTCATTCGATTATTTTGATAGTATTCTTCAACATATTCTTTAGTAACACCATTATCATATACTATATCTAATAAATCATTATAAAAAGATACTGTATCAAAAATCGTATTATCAAAATCAATATAATATTTCATTAGTCCTCCTTAAACATTAATTCAATTGCTTCTTTATAAATGTTTTTAACTAAATCATAATTATTAGTTTGTCTAAGATAATTATACATCATTATTCCACTATTGGCTTCCATAACTAATAATTTATTATCACTTGTTTTAATAATATCGATACTAGCAAAAGTGGGATTAGTTTCTTTAATAACTAAGTTTGCTAAATCTTTAATATTTTTTTCTAATTTTTTATCTATTTTTTCAATAACTCTTGCACCATTAGATAAATTAAATCGATAATCAAGAATAACTTCTTCATCTTTTTTAGGAACATAATCATCTAATTGATGTTTTGAATAATAACTTGGATTAAAATCTTTTGCAAGTTCTTGTAATGAATGAATACCATCACCAACTACTTTTGCATTTTCTTTACCATAAATTAATTTTACTTTATTATTAAGAACAATAACACGATATTCATTAACAATATCATAATATGGACATAAACTTAATGAATACTGTGTTTCTAATAATTTATCGATAATTTCAAATAAACGATTTTCATCTTCAATTTTATAGACTTCTTTACCACATGTTCCTATATTACCTTTAACAATAACTTTATGGTTATATTCATTAAATAACTTAATTATTTCTTCTTTATCATATTTATTAAAAATTAAATGATGCGTAATTATAGGAATTTTTTTATAAGTTAACAGGTCATAAAACAATCCTTTATCGTCCATAATATTACTAATACCTTGATTATTTAAAGAGAATTTATAACCAACAATATATCTTGTTTTATCATTCTTTTCTAATATTTTTAACCATTTACGTTGAAAAAGAGATAGTTTAATATTCTCTTCCTCACATATTTCTTCAATTATTTCGTTATAATCTTTCATATTCACCTTTTTACTTTTTGCTTAACATCTATTATATTACTATTATATCTTATTTTAATAAATTGTACGGATAAAGGATCAAAATGTTCAACATCAACACTTGTTTTTAATATTTCTTTATCATCATTTAATGGGTATGCTAAATTATCAAATATATCTTTATCTAATTCCATTATAATAGGGCTCATTCTTCCATCTGTTAGTGTTGGATAAGTAGCATCAAATAAATAATATTTATTATCATTTTGAATCAAATTATACGCGTGAACAATTTCTTTTTCTTCCTGTTCACCACAAATATTAACTAAAGAGAATTTTATTAATGAATCATATCCTAAATATTGTAATAAATTTTGTGAAAGAATTGCTCTTTCTTCACCTAAAGCAACATTTTTCTTTTTAATACTTGATAGTTTTCCTCTAGCTACATTTCCTGTTGATACATCTTTTTCAAGGGGAAAATACGCTAATCTTTCAGAAGCACAGGCAAAACCACCAAAATAAAAATTAACAGTTTCTAAAACAGAGGCACATTTATCAACAAATGTTTTATCATAATTCTTTTTTATAACTTGATTTAATATATTATACACTTCATCAATGTTACCAATTGATATCATTCTTTGCTCTGTTAAGGAATTACCTAAATAAATACGATCATAATCATCAATTCTTTTATTATAAACTGAAAAAGAATCACTAAAAGGAAGATTATTAAAATTATTTATACCAATACTTCTTCCAATTGCTATAACATCATTATTTTCATTTAATAATTTATATAACCCTTTATTATTAACTATTTGATATTTCATAATAAACCCCAACCGATATAATATTATATAATAAAATAAAAAATAAAACTAGATTTACTAGTTTTATTCTTTTTTATTACATTTTTTTATTATTAAAGTTTTCTGGAAAAGCTTGTTTATAATTATTTATTTCTTCTTCACCAATATATTTTTTATCATCGTAATTATCGATTCCTTCGGTATCAAAATAACCAAATTCATTATTATCTTCATTATGATAAGCTAAATTATAGTTTTTATTAGTAGTTTTAATTCTAATATAATGAATACGATTTTTAAACAATGTTTCTAATTTTCTTAAAGTTTCTATTGATATTTCAAAATATTTATCGCCTCTATCAAAGCGAGCACAAGCTTCTTGATAAGAAATCATTCTTAAAGAATAAGCCGCAAAGATATCAATAAAATATCTTTTGTTTTCTTCATCAACATAAATTCTTAGCCATAATTCTTCACCAACAGGTTTTGGATCTCTATTAACTTTTTGATATTTTTCTTGAACTTGATAATCTAATGTTGGCTCAGGCTTTTCTTCAACTAATACACGTCCTTCGACATCAGTTACTATTTCTTTTTCCATAAGTCACCTACTCAGATAATTCTTCTTCAATTCTAATTAATTGATTATATTTACAAATACGATCTGTACGAGAAATAGAACCAGTTTTAATTTGTCCTAAATTTAATCCTACAGCCATATCGGCGATTAAAGTATCTTCTGTTTCTCCTGAACGATGAGAAATAATTGTTTTATAGTTATAAGCTCTTGCAAGTTCAATTGTTTCAAATGTTTCTGTTAAAGTACCGATTTGGTTAACTTTTAATAGAATAGCATTACCTGCTTTTAAATCAATACCTTTTTGTAGACATTCTTTGTTAGTTACAAATAAATCATCACCAACAAGTTGAATCTTATCACCTAAAGCAGCTGTAATAGCAGTAAATCCTTCCCAATCATTTTCATCTACTGGATCTTCAATAGATATAATTGGATATTTATTAACTAAATCTTCATAATATTTAATTAATTCTTCTGTTGTTAAACTTCTATTTTCTCCAGCAAGAACATATTTACCATCTTTATAGAATTCTGATGCAGCAACATCAATTGCCATACATACATCTTTTCCTGGTGTATATCCTGCATTTGAAATAGCTTCCATAATTAATTGGAATCCTTCTTCATTACTAGATAGATTTGGTGCAAAACCACCTTCATCACCTACACTAGTTGCAAGTCCTTTTTTCTTTAAAATATCTTTTAATGTATGGAATACTTCACTAGCTACACGCATAACTTCTGTAAACTTATCACGAATAGGAATAATCATATATTCTTGGAAGTCTAAAGAGTTATCAGCATGAGCTCCACCATTAATAATATTCATCATAGGACGAGGCATTGTTGTTCCAGTACCAAAATGTTTATATAATGGTTCTTTGTGTTCAATAGCAGCTGCCTTGAATGCTGCCATACTAACACCTAATGTAGCATTAGCACCAAGTTTACTCTTGTTTTTAGTTCCATCAAGTTCAATCATAGCCATATCAATAGCTTTTTGATCTTCAACTTCCATGCCAACTACTCTTTCACGAATAAGAGTGTTAACATTATTAACAGCTTTTTGTACTCCTTTTCCTTTGTAACGAGAGTCTCCATCACGAAGTTCTAGAGCTTCACGGCTTCCAGTACTTGCACCACTTGGTACAGCAGCTCTACCCATTACGCCATCTTCTAGAATAACATCAACTTCAACAGTTGGATTTCCTCGAGAATCTAGAATCTCTCTTGCTTTGACATTTTTAATTTTCATAAATTCCTCCTTATATTTATTTCAAATTATTAACTAATTCACAAAATTCGTCACCACGAACTTCACATTCTTTATATTGATCCCATGATGCCGATGCTGGACTTAAAAGGACCACATCTCCATTATCCATTATTTCAGTAATTTTTTCAAATGAATCTTTTTGATGTTCAAAAGAATAAACTGGAATATGATGTTTATTAGCGAATTCGACTACTCTATCTCTACAAGATCCAATCGCAATAATCGCTTTAACATTTTCTATATAATCATCTAAATCATTAAAATTTTGTCCACGTTCTAATCCCCCAAGAATAATTATTGTAGGATTAGTAAATGATGATAACGCAATTTGGGTACATTTAATGTTAGTTGCTTCCGTATCATTATAGAATCTTACACCTTTAAATTCTCTTACAAATTCAAGTCTATGTCTTACTCCACTAAAATTACTAACTACTTTTTTAATAATTTCATTTGGTACATTAAGAAGTTTTACAATTGATATAGCTTGCATAACATTATAAACATTATGCATACCAGGTATTTTAATATCACTAATAGGTATTACTAATTCATTATTATAATAAATATTATTATTTTCTAAATAACAATCCGTTTTTTCTTTTTGTGAAAAATACTTCTTATTACTTTTAATATCTTTAAGTTCATCAAGTACTTCACTATTATCTAAATTAAGAATAGCAATATCATCACTACTTTGATTATAAAACATTTTTGATTTAACTCTTTTATAATTTTCATATGTTTTAAAGAAATCAACATGAGCTTCTGAGAAGTTAGTAATTAACGCAATATTTGGATGAAAATCAATAATATTTTCACTTTGTTGAACTGATACTTCCATAACAACAATATCGTTTTCAGATACTTTATCAACAATACTTGTTAAAGGATAACCAATGTTACCTACTAAATGAACTCTTTCTTTAAAAGCTTCATGCAATATTTCATAAGTTAGAGTTGTTGTCGTTGTCTTACCATTAGTTCCTGTTATACCAATAAGTGTTATATTCTTTGGTAATAAATGATAAGCCATTTCAACTTCATTAATTACAGGAATATTAAGTTCTCTTGCTTTTAAAACTAAAGGATGATCAATAGGAACTCCAGGGTTTTTAATAAAGTAATCAAAATCCTTTAACTCAACATCATGAGTTCCAAAGATAAAATGACATCCCATTTCTTTTAATTCATTTATTTTATTAATATCGTGATCTTTCTCTTCTTTTTTATCATTTATTAAAACATAATTATTATTTTTTAATAAATATTTACTTGCTTCATAACCACTTCTTGCAAAACCTAAAATAAAAATTTTTTTATTTGTATACATCATATCACCAACGAATATTATATTATGTTTATAGAAAAAAGTAAATTACTATGGTATAATTTCTAGTGGTGATAGAAATGATTTTTGCAAGTAATAATAAAGGAAAAATCAAAGAGATTAAAAAAATCTTTAAAGGATATGAAATACAAAGTTTAAATGATGTTAATATTGATATAGATGTTGTTGAAGATGGTAAAACAGCTTATGAAAATGCCTATAAGAAAGCTAAAACGATTTTTGATTTAACAGGTCTTCCAACTTTAGCAGATGACTCTGGTTTAATCTTTACAGAACTTGGTGATTGGCCTGGTGTTAACACTAAAAGAATTGCAAATAACTATGATGATGATGAACATGAAAGAAACATGATTTTAATCAATAAAGGAAAAGAACTATCTAATAAAGAAATCCAAGCTTTATGTACTCTTGTATATATTGATAAAGATCATGAAATATCAACAACAGGTAAAATGATTGGTACCATTGCAGAAGAAGAACATCCTGGAAACGGCTTTGGTTTTGATAGAGTCTTTATTCTACCAGATGGACGTTATGTATCAGAATTAACCCCATCTGAAAAGAATAAAATAAGTCATCGAGCAGAAGCTTGCCGTCTTATGAAAAAAGAATTAGATAAATTAAAAAAGATTTCTAACTAGAAATCTTTTTCTTTTTATCATAAACAATTATTCCAATATATAATAATAGTCCTAATATACTTGCTATCTTTCCATAATTAATCCATGGTGATTGATAAGTTATTTTAACATGATGCTCTCCTTGAGTTATTTTGCATCCCAAGAAAGCTTTATTTATTTTTTCAATTGGTACTTCCTTATCATCAATAAAGATTTTAAAACCTTTATCATAAGGAATACTAGTTACTAAATAACTATCATCTTTAACAGTTATATCCCCTATTATTTCATCATTATCAATACTTATTATATTCATTGAATCATAATTTTTATTAATAATATTTTGATAATCTACTAAATATGTTTCAATATTATCAATATGATATGTTCCTTTTAATAATTTTATTGTTAAAGTATTATTATTATCTCCTAAAATATAATGGAAAGTATTATTATGATTTGGATAAATCCAACTTTTACAAGTTAAAATATTCTCTTCATTATTTATCTTCATTGATATATTATCAATACTACATGTATTTTCTTTTAAACCAGAAACATTTATATATAGTAATTTATTTTTTATATCATCATTAAATTTAACAATTATTTCTCCATTATCTTTTGAAACAAGATCATAACCATTATCTTCTTTTACTTCAATATTATTTATTGATACAATTTCATAATCAAGGTGTACTTTTTCCATATTTAAATCTAAATATGGATTTTTTGTTTCATTTTCTGTAATTACATTATTAAGTAATATAGCTTCATTATATGGGTAATTATAACTTTTATAATCATATATTGATAGATAATTACTTCTTGCATAAATAAGAGGTAAAGCATAATTATTTAAATATATATTATTACTTATCTTAGTATAACCATTCGAAAGATCATAATCACTATAGACATATTTAACTCCCATGTAACTATTCCATAATAGATTACTTTTAGATGGTATTAAAAAGTTATTATATTCAACTTCATTAGATGGAAAATCATTACGAATAAAATCTAAATAATCACCATTATATGTAGATGAATAGAAGTTTGTTGATAAATACTTTTCATGATATATTTTATTAACTGTTTTAGTTGGATAATATAAATTACTAAAACGATAATAACCAGAATCATTATTAATAGCATTTACTATTTCTTTATCAACATCACTTGAAAATATTTTATTATAATCATTAATTAAAACTTCATCTTCCTTAAAAACTTCATAAATAGATGTACCTACCATAATACTTAAAATAATAAGATAAATGATAATATTCTTGTGATACTTTTTATATAAAAGTAAACAAATAATAAATACGATAATTAAGCCATACATCCATTTTACTTGATTAAAATAATATAATAAAACAAAAACAATAGTTAGATATATACTAAATTTCTTTAAATCAATTTTTTTATTAAATAAATCTTTTAAAAAGTATGCAATATAATAACTAAATAATGGAAGAAAAGGAATAAAACATTTCTCTCTTAAATATAATCCACCATTTAATAGAAATCTAAAGATTGGGAAAAATAAAATAATTGATAATAAACTTGCCATAATAATATTATTTCTCTTCTTTGTAAAGAATAAATATAATAATGATATAAAGCCAATTATCGATAATCCAATTGCATAAGTTCCATTAAAAATTTTACTAAATAACATATCAGGAATTAATAAATCTTTTAATTTATAAGCCGATTCACTAACACTTCTTCCTGAGAATAACGTATACATTGTAGGTATTAATAAAATACCTGCAAGTAAAATAGGAATCATTAAAACTAAAACAAACTTTATTAAATCAATAATAAAAAATTTTAAGCCAAACTTTTCCTTTTTATTTAAATATTCATGTAAGTAATAGATACCAATTACCATAAGTCCACATACACTATAATAGTAACTAGTCATAATCATTAAAAAGATGCTAATAATTAATAAACCTTTTTTCTTCTTATTTAAATATTTATCGACTCCCATTAATCCCATAACAAGAAATGGCATATAATTAACAAACATAATATGTCGATGCATATGAAAGATAAAAGGAGCTGCTAAAACAAATATTATGGTTGTTAACAACGTTACATTTCTTTTATATTTATGACTTTCAAGAAAATTATAAAATAAAATCCCTGATGCAATTAAGGTAATAATATTAATAATCGTAATATAAGTTGGCATACTCATAAAAGGAAAAAAATATGATGGTAATATCAAAGGACTTAATAATCCATAATAAGATATATTAAAAATATTTTGACCCGCTCCATAATTCAATGCCAAATTAGGAATAAGTCTCCCCGTCTTATAAAACATTTGTCGAAAATAATCAGGAATAATTGTATGTTGATTAATCCAATCAGTATCAGAACCAAATACATTCTTAAACCTATATGTTAAAAAAACAAAAAAGAGAATTAAGATGATAATAATTAAATAATCTTTTTGTTTTTTACTTATTTTCATTTTTCTTCTCCTTAAAGACAATAAACTTACTAAATACATAATTAAGTACAGTGATAACAACTTGGACAATAATCTTCATTATTTTATCGTTAACACCCATTTTAGTAACAAAAATAAACATTAATCCCATATCAACAAGTAAGGTTGATACTCTTGCAAGATAAAACTTACCTGCTTCACTAAGACTTGCTTTATTTTTATTTTTAAAGACCCATTTTCGATTAGAGAAATACGCAAAATTAACAGCAGCAATCCAAGAGATAACATTAGCTATTTGAAGTTCTAATGCTACCTTTGGATCAAGAATTGTAACTGTTAATATATAATATGTTGCTAAACTAACAATTGTTGTTAAAACACCAAATATTAAATAATTAATAATTTCTTGATATTTAACAAATAATTCTTTTATCTTATTCATGAATATTCGTCTCCCTAACAACATAAACTGGACGATTCTTAACTTCTAAATAAGTTTTTGATAAATATTCACCAATAACTCCAAGCATCATTAAAATAATGGAACTACTAAATAGAATAATCCATATAATATGATATAACGAACTATAATCAGTTGTTAAAGCAAGAATAAACATTACAATAGCTGCAATAAAGAAAAGTATTCCAAAAACAAATGATAAGATAAGAGGTATTGTTGTAAAAGCTACAATTCCCTCAATAGCATATTTGAATAACTTCCAAAATGACCATTTGGTTGTACCTGCTACTCTTTCAATATTTTCATACTCTAAATATTTAGTTTTAAAACCAACAAAACTAAATAATCCTTTAGAATAACGATTGTATTCAGATAATCTTAAAATGTTATCAACAACAATTCTTTTCATTAGACGAAAGTCTCTTGCACCATCAACCATTTCAACATTACTCATTTTATTTATTAACTTATAAAAACATCTTGCAAAAAAACTACGAATAGGAGGTTCTCCTTTTCTTGTTACTCTTCTTGTTCCAACAATATCATATCCTTCTTCTTCAATTAATCTTATCATTTCAGGAAGAAGTGATGGTGGATCTTGTAAATCAACATCCATTATTGTTATATAATTACCTGTTGCTTGCATAAGTCCTGCATACATAGCAGCTTCTTTTCCAAAATTACGAGAAAAAGAAATGTATTTAACACATGGATCTTCTTTTAAAGACTTTATTACTTTTAAAGAATTATCAGAAGAACCATCATCAACATAAATTAATTCTAATTGTTCTTTACGTTCTTTAAAAACTTTCTTTACTTCTTCATAAAAGAGTGGAACACTTTCTTCTTCATTGTAACATGGAACAATGATACTCACTTTTTTCATAATCTCTCCTAATTAATAATATCTTTAAAATAATTATATTTAAGTACTAAATCATTTTTCTTTATTAAATATTCAACATAATTATTTTTCTTATCTAAATCGTCTTTATTTATTTTCTTTTTATTTGATACTTCACCATCAACAACATAAACATTACCATCATACCACGAAAAATCACTAAAGATGGTTATTGGTTGATAGTTTTTATCTAAAGCATCTGTTTCAACATACCATTTTTCATTATAATTAACACCCATTAAATTTAAGAATGTTGGTAAGATATTTAATTGACTTGTTACTTTTTTGATTTCTTCTTTTTTAGTCTTACTACTCCATATAAAGAATGGTGTATGATTAACTAAATTTGTTTTAACGTCTTTACCATTCTTTGCAAGAATCTCTGTATCTGATACTGTATATAAATAATGATCTGTAAATGCAACAATAATAGTATCATCATAAAGACCATTATCTTTTAATCCTTGCATTAATAAACCAACAAAGTAATCAGTTTCACGAGCTTGTCTTTTAATACAATCTTCTTCACTCATATTAAGATTATCAAAGAATTCATTTCTTTCACTACTTGACATATCCTTTATTTCATCTTCATAATCAATCATAAGTAGTTGTCTACAAACACCTTTTTTAGTTGTAAAAGGTAAATGGTTACTATAAGTAATAATATAATTAATAAATGGTCCTTCACTTTTAAACATTTCATTATAGAAAGTTTCATTAAGAATAAGTTCACGATCCAAATAGTATTCATTATCACTATAAACATTTAAATCTTTAAGACCAAAGTATTGATCATAACCAAAGTTTTGATAATTAATTGATCTACTATAATATTCTCCACTATTCATATGGAAAGCTTTAATATTATAATTCTCTTGTTTCATAAGATTTGCCATAGAATAAGGGAAATCATTCTTATTTAACGTATAAGCGTTTATTGGGTATGTAAATGGTGTCATATAACCTACATTAACTGCAAATTCTGAATTAAAGGTACTACCACCACCATTATAAAATGAATAATGATTAGTAAAATTAATCGCATGATCTTGTAAACTATAAGTATTAGGCATTATCTCTTTAGTTAATAACCAATCATCAATTCCTTCAAGTTGTAAGAAAATAACATTTTTATTCTTATATTTACCAGTATATTTATTTTTAACATGATGATCATTCGCTGTACTAAATACATCACTTAAGAAATTATTCTCAGTCTCACTTAAAGTTTCTTCTGGTTTTAAATAAACCATATAAAAATCTCTAATACTGTATTCATATAAACCTGTTAAAGCTAAACATTTATTATTATCATTAAAATTATTATAAATATTCTTTGGTGTACGCCATGAATCCCATGTAAGTTCAAGATTACCTTTACCTAAGAGTTTTACAGAAATAAAA
This sequence comes from uncultured Clostridia bacterium, assembly GCA_946409545.1. GTDB lineage: Bacteria > Bacillota_I > Bacilli_A > RF39 > UBA660 > RUG12783. Next base: position 24,350 of record CAMJWT010000022.1, read on the forward strand.
TGACATAAAATAAATAATATAAGACAAGTAAATAGTCTTTTTTTATTAACTACTTTATTATTTGGAAATTTCTTAATTGAATAGATAAATAAAATAATTACTACTAATGAAACAACATAGACAAGAGGATTACAATTCTTAACAACATCCATCATGTAACTAGAACCTTCCCCTGCTAACTCAAGCATAGAAAAACTAAAGAAATTTTTTGTAGCATCATAGTAAACATTATTTACTAAAAACAAAATAAAGAAAACACCAAAAATTAAACTATATAAAGTTAATCCTTGCTTTCTTTTTAAACCAAATATTAATCCTATAAATAAAATAATATAGCTTACAGAGAATAATCTTGGAATTAACCTCCATAATCTATAAAAACTAATATCAGAAGCAAACAATCTTGTCGCAAAATCCATAATTATAAAGATAATTACAAAAAGAAAAATAGCATAAATACTCTTTTTTCGTAAAAATTTATGAATATTTTTAAATAATTTTTTTATTTTAGCCCATTTCCCTTTTTCTTTAAAAAATAAAACAATTACTTGCCATATATATTTAATTTTATCTATAAAACTATTAAGTTCATCTTTCGATAATTTTTCTATTCTTTTTATTCTTCGGTTCATCACACATCACCACTTATATTTTATTATAATTACTATTTTATTGCAAACAAAAATCAACATCCTCTGATAAAAGATATTGATTCGAGTTTAAAAGATGTTGCAACCATATATTAAGAATTTACTAAGTAAATTGAATAATATACTAATAGATATTATCAGTATCTATTACAACTGGTTATCTTTCGAGTTTTCTTTCTCAATAACAATTGGTATAGCTTAGAGGTGATAATAACTATTATAATAAATAGCTTTCCTACCTAAACATGACAAGAGATCAAATTCGAGCTACCAACCCAAGAAACATCAAGTAATGAAATTAATCATCAAAGATGAATCAAGTAAACCATGATAATGAAATAAATCATTAAGTGGAAAAACTAAACAAATAGTTTAAAGTCATAAAGACTTACATAACCAAAAGGTTATTGATACAAATAAATACAACATAAACATCAAATGAAGAAATAAATCAACATAAGATGAGATAAAACCATGATAATGAAATAAATCATTAAGTGGAAAAACTAAATAAATAGTTTAAACATATGTGACAGCATAGTTAAAAAACTAAGGATGTAAATAAATACAAACAACATCAAATGTGAAATTAATCAAACATAAGATGAGATAAAACCATGAATAACGAAATCAATCATTATAGTGGGAAAACTAAACAAATAGTTTAAAGCCATATAGACTTACATAATCACAAAGGATTATGATAGTAAATAAATACATCATAAACATCAAATGAAGAAATAAATCAACATAAGATGAGATAAAACCATGATAATGAAATAAATCATTAAGTGGGAAAACTAAATAAATAGTTTTAAGTCACAAATGACAACATAGTTATAAAACTATGGATGTAAATACTGCATCTAACGATATTAATCAAACAAATTTAGAGTCCATTAAAAACAAATCTGAATGAAAAAAATATCAATTGGATTAGTAACTCTATAAATGAAATCTTATCATTTATCTAAGCAATTATATTGTATAATATATTTCTTTATAATGCAATAGATTTTTATTAAAAAAATTTTATTTTACAAAAAAAAGATAAATATTTCTATTTATCTTTTTCTATTTTCTTTTTGATAATCACTTCTTGAATAATTAGTAGGTTGTAATTTTAGTCCTTCTTTACAGTTTAAATAGAACCATTCACCTAACATTCCATCTATCACATTTCCATTTGCATCAAAGAAATCTTTTCCTAGTTCTTTTGTACGAATACCCGCTCTTGTTGTCATAAAAATATTAATAGCTTCACTAGCCTCAAAAACCATTCTTGTAAGGGCTGGATTAATATCTAATCCAATTATTTTTTGATAATCTTGATCTTTACTTGTTGCCCCTACTACATATGAATTAGTTAACCATTCAAGATAATCAAGATTCTTTCTAATTTCTAATTGTACTTTTTCTGATTTAGCTATGGCATCATTTTGTGATAAACCATTTTTAACAAATACTTGTCTTAAATCTCTATCCAATGTCTCTCTTAGTCTTTGATAAATCATATAAATAGGATATTTTCCATTTTGAATTGTCATATCATCTAATGATATTTTTTCTTCGTCTCCATTAGAATTAATACCAATTAGGAATTTTCCTGCAAGTGGTGTATTTGCAATCTTATCTTTTACTTTATCTAAAAAGTCTTTGTCAAAACCTAATTTATAAAATTTATTATCGATATTTCTACTAACATAAGATAAGGCTGTATGCGTTTTTCTACAAACTTCGCTTGCAGCTATACGTTCGTAATTATTATAATCTTCAAAGTATGATGACATACCTTCTCTCTTATTATATGATAGCCATCTTCCAAGCATTCCTTCTTTAATACGACCATCTTTATCAATCATAACATTTTCTTTAACGGCCTTATCATAAGCTATACTACCAGGCATTGTTTGATTAAATTTAACAATTGCAGTACGAGCCATCTCAATTATTCTATAGAAGGCAGGATTTGGTGTAAATCCAATACTTTCTTGATACTTTTCATCTCTTGTAGTTGCACTAACAACGAATTCAGCTACTAATACTTCAAGGAAATCTAAATATTTACATGTATCCATCTTAAATTTATGTACATTTGAATAAGCACCATTTTGCGTTAATCCTTTTTTCATAAATTTATTAGCCAAAGAAGCATCTTCTTCATTCATCGTAGCTCTTAATTGATTAATAACAGTATATATTGTATATTTTCCATCAGAAATTGTCATATCATTTAAAGAAACTTTGATTTCTTCACCATCAGGAGTTATTCCTATCGTAAATACTCCATCAAGTCCCATTCCTTTATAACGTGATTCATTTGCTTTTAAGAAAGCTTTATCAAATTTAATATTTGGAAACTTGTTTTCAAGATTATTCTTTACATAATCAAGCGCTACTTTTGTTTTATTAGCTACATCTTCTTCAATTTCCATTTGTTCTTCGACAATCTCAAGAACACTTTTTTGATTAGACGCATTATCTAGTGCTATTAATTGATCAATTAATCTAGCAATATTCTTATCATATCTTGCTCTTTCTAAAGCTCCTGATGACTCTAATCTTTTAAAACGCAATAAAACTTCTGGATTTAATTCTCCTCTCATACTTTTTTCTTTTAAATAATTAATTTTTTTGTTGATATTATTGAAAAGCAATGGCATATTATCACCTCGCCATTATAATAACATCTTTTTTTTTAATGTCAATAAAAAAATTGCTCTAAGTAAGAGCAATCATAACAGCAATTCCTATTGCTGATAATAAACATACAGTTATATAAAACCATTTGTTTGTATATTTTCTTATTCTAATCTTTGATATATGTAGATAACCTACTATAGGAACTATTATTGTATAAATAAGTGATCTAACATTATAATCAAAAGGTATTGCTTTAGCCAAAATCCATACAAGGGCAAAAATAGGAACACTTAATGGAACTGGTAGTCCTTTATAATATTCTATTGCTTTATTCTTATCACTCATTGCTACATTAAAGTAAGCAAGTCGCACAATACCACAAACAATATATAACGCAAGAACCGCTATTTGGTACCATTTAACAGTAATATCTGGTTTATCAAGTAACATTTCGCCATTCATCATTTGATAAATAGTAAGTGCAGGAATTGTAATAAAACATATAACATCTGCTAAACTATCAATTTCAACACCAAAGGACTTTTCTTGTTCAGTTCTATTTTTTTCATGACGAGCTACTTTACCATCAAACATATCACAAACAGCAGCTAAAATCATACCAACAAAAGCATATACAGGCATTTTGTTTTGTAAAGCAAGTAAGTAGCCAACTACTGCAAGTAAAGCTCCAAAATATGTTATAAAAACTGATTTTCTCCAAAATCCTATCATTTTTTACACCTCGGCATTATGGAAAACGTCTTGGACATCATCTAAGTCTTCTAATGCATCGATTAGTCCCATTAATTTTTCCATCTTTTCATCATCTAAAGGAATTGTGTTATCTGGAACAAATGTTATTTCACTTGTTACAAATTCATTAATTCCACCTTGTTCTAACGCATCCTTAACTGCTAAAAAATTATCAGGTTCTGTATAAATAGTGTAACTATCTTCATTATCAATAACATCTAAAGCATCATTTGTAATAGCAATATCCATTACTGTATCAAAATCAAATTTATTTTCGATTTCAAAGACACCACGACGTTTAAACATATAACTTACACTACCATTAGTTCCTAAGTTACCACCATGTTTAGTAAGTGTACTTCTTACCATCATTGCTGCACGATTTTTATTGTCTGTTAAACAGTCAATCATAATAGCAACACCACCTGTAGCATATCCTTCATAACGAATAGCTTCATAATTCTCAGCATTACCACTTCCTACAGCTTTATCAATTGCCTTTTGAATATTATCTTTAGGCATATTATTACTTTTAGCTTTTTCAACAACAGCACGTAAAGATGGATTCATATCAATATCTCCATTCGTGCCCCTTGCTGCTATATAAATCTCTTTCGCAATTTTTTGAAAAACTTTTCCTCTTGCGGCATCAATTAATCCTTTTTTACGATGAATTGTTGCCCATTTACTATGTCCACTCATAA
>CAMJWT010000023.1:0-28263 GCA_946409545.1 uncultured Clostridia bacterium
ATTAACATTAAATAAAATGATTAAATATACAGGATTTGTAGGTTTGGCAATATTTTTGATGCTAACAATATCTTTATCAACAAGTATATTAACTAGTAAAGAACGAATTGAGAAAGACTTTATCCCAATGGTCACATATAAGGATATCAATAAGTATTCTCTTAACAAGAATATAGTTGTATTATTATTAGACTGTGTAGATTCTAAATTATTTGTTGAACGTATGAACGGTGATGCTGATTTTAAAGATATGCTAAAAGATTTTACATACTATCCAGATACAATGTCAGGTCATCCAATGACTGATGAATCTATTCCTTTAATATTAACTGGAAAATATTACAAAAATGATGGACCATTAGTTGAATGGTCTACAAATGCGTATAAAGAATCATATTTATTTGATTTAATGGAAAAGAATGGATATGAATTAGATATTTATGAACAAGATATTTTATATAATGATAAATCAGCAACTAGAATAAGTAATATTTATGATTATAATCAAAGTAAAAGTTTAATTAGTAAAATTAAGTTTTGGAAACAAGAACTTAAATATATATTATTTAGATATCTTCCTTCATATTTAAAGAGATTTTCAAAGATTGACGAAATGCATTTTAGTGCTTTGTATCTAGATAATAAATCAGCTAATTCTGATAAAAGATTTTTTGATTTACGTAATGTATCAACATTAGAAGTAATGAAGAATAGTAAATTGGAAAAAACGAATAAAAATATTTTCAAATTTATCCATGTCCAAGGGGCGCATACTCCATGGCGAGATGGAAAAGATTTTAAATCTGTTATAAATGGAACATATGAAAATGGACTTGATAGTGCACTTACATTTACCAAAGGATATTTAGAGTTTTTAAAACAAAATAATTTATATGATAGCATGACAATTGTAATAATGGCTGATCATGGTTTTAAGCTAGAAGAAAGCCAAGGCGGTCGACAAAATCCGATTTTGTTTATTAAAAGTATTAATGATAAACAAGATAAAATGATTGTATCTGATAAACCTGTTTCCTTCGTCGATTTCAATGATTTATACAAAGATCTTGTTGATGGTAAGAAAACAAAAGAAATATTTGCTAGTATACCAAACAGTAGAACTAGATATTATATTTCTTATTATAATAGTAAGAAAAAAGATATAATGACTGAATATGCAACAAAAGGGAAGGCATGGGAAACTGATAAACTGTATAAAACAGGAAATGAATATAAAAAAAATTGGTGAATTTAATGATTAAAATATTAGGGATAATTATGGCTTTTTGCTATAAACTATTTAATATTATGGTATTGCAATAATTCTTTTTACTTTAATTAGTAAGATTGTTTTGTTACCATTATCTATTTGGGTTCAAAAGAATTCAATAAAAATGGTAAAAATGCAACCAATGATAAACAAGATAAAAATTAAATTTTTTGGAGATAAAGATAAGATTGCCAATGAAACTTCAATTCTTTATAAAAAGGAAAATTATAGTGCTTTAGCATCTTTAATTCCATTGTTTATTCAAATTGTCCTTTTAATGGGATTGGTTGAGGTAATAAATCATCCATTAGATTATCTTGTAAAAGTTGATGAAAAAGTTATAAATAACTCAGTTGAATTAATGGAAAAAGAACATCCAGAAGTTGATAAAGAATCATCATCCAAACAATTAGTTGTTGTTAATGATATTAAAAATGATTTGGTTGATTATAGTGGCATTTTATCAGAAAAGGAAATATCTGATGTTAAAAATCTTAATATGCGTTTTTTAGGAATTGATTTAAGTTGGGTGGCAGTACAAAAAAAGGGTATTGCATGGCTTATACCTCTTATTGCTGGATTAAGTTCATTAGTTTTATGCATTGGGCAAAATATGATGAATGTTCTTCAAAAAGAGCAAAGTGCTGCTAATAAATATGGCATGCTTGTTTTGTCAGTAGGTTTATCGTTATACTTAGGTATGTTTGTTCCAGCAGGTGTGGCTTTATATTGGACAGTTTCTAATTTATTAGCTATTTTGCAGCAATGGTTATTAAATATTTTTATAAGCCCGAAAAAGTATGTTGATTATAAAGAACTTGAGTCAACTAGGTTAGAACTTCAAGAAATGATGTCATCAACTAAAACAAAAAGAACTAAAGAAGAAATTAGAAAAGAAAAGCAAGATTATAAAAGATTTTTCTCGATTGTTAATAAACATTTAGTTTTTTATTCAGAATCAAATGTTTTTTATAAATATTATAAAGGTGTTATTGATTATATTTTAGAAAATACAAATATTACAATTCATTATATTACAAGTGATTATAATGACAATATTTTTAATCTTGAAAAAGAAAATGAGCATATTAAAGCGTATTATATTGGCAATCGTAAATTGATTACTTTAATGATGAAATTAGATGCTGATGTTATTGTTATGACTATGCCAGATTTGGAAACATATCATATAAAAAGAAGTTATCTTAGAAAAAATATTCATTATGTATATTATCCACATGGACAAGGAAGTACTAACTTGACTTTAAGACCACATGCAACAGATCATTATGATACAGTTTTTACAACAGGAAAACATCAAAAAGATGAAGAGATGGTTTTTAATAAAAAATACAATTTGAAAAGAAAGATTTTTGAATTTGGATATCCTCTTTTAGATGATATGATTAAAAATTATGAAAGCAATAAGAAAAAAAGTAATAAGAAGAAAACAATTTTAATTGCTCCATCTTGGCAAAAAGATAATATTGTTGATTTATGTTTAGAAAAAATATTAGATAATTTAAAAGATGAAGATTATAACATTATTGTAAGACCACACCCTCAACATGTAAGACATAAAAAAGATTATTTTGATAAAATGAAGAGTCAATATGAAAGTTCTAAAAACATTGAGATTCAAACAGATTTCTCAAAAACAAGCACAGTATTTGATGCAGATTTAGTAATAACCGATTGGTCTGATATTGGTTTTGAATATGCATTTACTACCAAGAAACCTGTACTATATATTGATACACCTATGAAAATAATGAACCCAAATTATAAAGATATTGATATAGAACCTATCAATATATGGGCTAGAAATAAAATAGGTAAGTCATTAAGTGTTGAAGAATTAAATAGAATTAAAGAAACAATTAGAGAATTATTGAAAGATAAAGATAAATATAAATATAATAAAATTATTACAGATGTTGTTAATGAATATGTTTATAATTTAGGAAAAAGTTCTGAAGTGGGAGCAAATTATATTATTGAGCTTATTCAAGATAAAATTAAAGAAAGGAGCAAAAAATAATGAATATATTGTATATTGACCCATCAGTTATGACATATGCTATTCAAGCTATTGCTGGAATTGTAATTGCTGTAGGAGCGACTGTTGGAATTCTTTGGCGTAAATCAAAGAAGAAAATAAGTAATAAACTAGGAATCGATGAAAATAAGAATAAAGAAGTTGAATCAGATGAAATAGTTGTGAATAAGGATAATAAGAAAAAGAAAAAATAAGACGATTAATCGTCTTTTTTTGACATTGTCTAACTATTTTATAAAATAGTCTGTGATATAATGAATAGTTGTGGAGGAGAATATGAAGAAGTATTTAAATGAAACATGGTCAATGTACGTGTTAGTTTTTGCATTTTGTTTTATGTTGTTTTTATATGAGCCATTAACAATGTATTTAGGGAATATATCAGACTTTTGGTTTGGTATAAGTACAATGTTTAAAATGTCATTCTTATTATTTTTGATAGTATTTATCATGATGGTAATAGGATTTAATATTGTTTTTCTTATAAACAAAAAGAAAGATAAGAAGTTTTACAAGACATGTACAATGATAATGTTTATAGTATTTTTTTGTAGCTATATCCAAGGAAATTATTTAGTAGGAAATTTACCATTATTAGATGGTAGTGAGATAATATGGTCAAACTATAAAGTGGATTGGCTTATATCCTTAGTATTATGGATAGTTGCTATAGGATTAGTAATATTTCTTGTTAAGAAGTTAACTTTAAATAAGATGGTTAAATATGTAGGATTTGTAGGTTTGGCAATATTTTTGATGCTATCAGTATCTTTATCAACAAGTATATTAACTAGTAAAGAAGGAATTGAGAAAGACTTTATACCTTTAACAACAAATAAAGATATTAATAAATACTCTAGTGATAAAAATTTTGTAATTCTATTATTAGATTGTGTTAATTCGACATCTTTTATGAATCAATTAAAAAAAGATGCAAATTTTAAAGATATGCTAAATGACTTTACATATTATCCAGATATGATGTCATATCATGGTTATACTGATGAATCAATTCCATTAATATTGACAGGAAAAATATATAGAAATGATGCTCCGATTGTTGAATGGTCTACAAATGCGTATAAAGAATCATATTTATTTGATTTAATGGAAAAGAATGGATATGAATTAGATATTTATGATACTAATTTACTTTATTCAGACAAATCTGCTAAAAGAATTAATAATCTAATTGATTATGAAAAAAATGAAAAGTTAATATACAATAGTATTAATAAAATTAGTTTTTGGAAGCAAGAGATTAAATATATTTTGTTTAGATATCTTCCATCTTATTTAAAGAGATTTTCATCTATTAGTTCTATGAGTTACCGTATTGGATTAATGGTTGGAAAATCATATAGATTAGATAATGATTTTTTTGAATCACAAAACGAAGATGTTTTAAGCGTATTAAAAAAGAATAAAATAAGTATAGTTGATAATAGAGTATTCAAATTTATTCATACAAATGGTGCTCATGAACCTTATACAACTAATAAAAATTTTGAGCCAATCGATAACCCTACATATTATGATGCAATAGATAGCTCATTATCTCTTACTAAGATTTATTTGGAAATGTTAAAAGAAAATAATGTTTATGATAATACTGTAATTATTATCATGGCTGATCATGGTTTTAGAACAGAAGAAAGTCATAATGGGAAACAGAATCCAATTTTCTTAGTAAAGGGTATTAATGAAACACATAAAGGAATGAAAACGTCTAATAAACCATTATCATTTGTTGATTTAGATGGTATGTATGAAGATTTAATATTAGGTAAAAATAGTAGTGAATTATTTTCAACTATTCCAGATAAGCGTGTGAGACAATATCTATCATATTCATTTCAACATAAAGAAAAAATGATAGAATATGAGACAAAGGATAAAGCCTGGGAAACAGAGAAAATGTATAAAACTGGAAAAGTATATCGAAAGAGTTGATAAAAAGATAAAACAAAAATTATTACTTTATTTAGTAATTTTTGTTTTTTTTTGTATATTATATTGACCTGTTCATATTTATAGTATTATAATCAAAATATGAACGGAGAGTGAGAAAATGAAAAAGAAATTATTATTAGTATTTTGCATGACTATGTTATTGCTTTTTACAGGATGTGGAAATAGTAAAAGTATAATAATATATTCAAGTATGGAAGAAGAAAGGAATCAGGATCTTTCACAAAAATTAAAAGAAAAATTTCCTGATAAAGATATTGTTGTTCAACATATAGGAACAGGTAATAGTGCAGCTAAAATTAAAAACGAAGGAACTAATATTGAAGCAGATATTATTCTTGATCTTGAAACATCACATATTGATAGTTTAAAAGATAATTTTGCTGATGTATCTATTTTTGATACAAGTAGTTTTTTAGATGGTGTTAATACATCTAATAAATATATTACATGGACAAAATATTCAGTAGGTTTAATAATTGACAACAAGTATTTTAAAAAACACAAATTAGATATTCCTAAAACTTATGAAGATTTATTAAAACCACAATATAAGAATTTAATTGCAATGCCTGATCCAACATCAAGTGGAACAGGTTATGCTTTCTATTTAAATGTTGTTAACATTATGGGAAAAGATAAAGCAGTTGAATATTTTAAAAAGTTAAAAAATAATATGAGAGAATATACATCATCAGGATCAGGACCAACTAATTTATTAAAACAAGGTGAAATTGCAATTGCTATGGGAATGTATTCACAAGGTGCAAAAGATATTACTGATGGATATGATTTTTCTATAGTAGAACTAAAAACAGGTAGTCCTTATAATACAACATCAGCTGGTGTTATTAAAGGAAGAGAAGAGAATAGTGATGTTAAAGAAGTATTCCAATGGTTAATTACTGATTTCTGTAAATATGATAAAGAAGTATATTTACCAGCAGAATTATTTAAAGAACAAAAAATAATGATTAAAAACTATCCAGACAAAGTAACGGATGCTGATATGAGAAATATCCAAGATGCAAAAGTTAAAGAAGATTTAGCAAAGGAATGGGAAAAAGTAAATGGGTAATTTAGAAATATGCAATCTAACGAAGGTTTATGATCATAAAACTGTCTTAGATGATGTTTCTTTTACCGTAAATGATGGAGAATTTTTATCAATATTGGGTCCATCTGGTTGTGGAAAAACAACACTTTTAAAGATCTTAATTGGTATTGAAACTCCAACATCAGGAAAAATATTAAAAAAGGGCGTAGAAATAACAAAACTAGACCCATCAAAAAGAGAAATGGGAATGGTTTTTCAAAACTACGCGCTTTTTCCTAATATGACAGTTTTAAAAAATGTTATGTATGCATTAAACATAAAATATAAAAATAAAGAAAAAGCCAAAGAAGAAAGTATTAAAATATTAGAACTAGTAAATATGAGTGAACATTTAAATAAATATCCTCATGAACTATCTGGTGGTCAACAACAAAGAGTTGCAATTGCAAGAACTTTATCTCTTAATCCAGATATCATCTTATTTGATGAACCGATGTCAGCCTTAGATGCGGATAATCGCTTAGGCTTAAGAAAAGAATTAAAGAAAATTCAAAAGGAATTTAAGACAACGATGATTTATATTACTCATGATCAAGAGGAAGCTTTTTCTCTATCTGATCGAGTAATGGTTATGAAAGATGGTAAAATAGAACAACTTGATATTCCTAATGTAATTTATAATCATCCTGCTAATGACTATGTTAAGAATTTTGTTACACGTCATTTGAGGGAAAAAGTATCATCAATAGAGAAGTGTACAGGAATTGATTTATAATGAAAAAGAATAAAACAACAATTTTTATTTTACTATTTCTAGTAATTACTATTTTTTATCCGCTTGTTACAATGCTTGTGAATGTAGAGTGGAATACTTTTTCTGAATTGTTAAAATCAAATGCGTTTAAAAGTGCTTTTAAAAATTCGGTATTTATCACATCAATTGCAACAATTATATCTATTTCTATTGCATATTTATTAGCGTATACAATTAATAGAACTAAAATAAAGCATAAAGGAATCTTAAAAGTTCTTTTAACATTACCAATGTTAATTCCATCAATATCACATGGTATTGGTCTAATTAACCTCTTTGGGGCTAATGGTATAATATCTAAAATATTTAATTTCAATATAGTTGGTGGTGTAGGTATTGTAATAGGCTCAATACTTTATTCATTCCCTGTAGCATTTTTAATGTTAAGTGACGGATTTAATTATGTTGATAATACAATGTATGATAGTGCAAAAATACTAGGTATGAATAAATGGCAAACATTTAAAAAAGTAACCTTTTGTTACTTGAAGAAACCTTTTTTCTCATCCGTATTTGCAACATTTACATTAATATTTACTGATTATGGTGTTCCTCTTGCTGTAGGAGGTAAATTTACGACATTACCAGTATTCTTGTATAAGCAAGTAATTGGTTTATTAGATTTTTCAAGAGGAACGATGATAGGTTTGTTTTTATTAATACCAGCTTTTATATCTTTTTTATTTGATAATTTATCAAAAGATTATTCAATTGGTGATTACAGTAAAAAATATAAAATAGAAACAAATAAAGTAAGAGATGTTTTATTAAAGATATTCTTATACTTAATACTTATTTTTGTAGTCGTAATAATTGCATCATTTATCTATTATGCGTTTGTAGATAATCCTGCATTAAATAAATCATTATCTTTTAAGCATTTCGATTATGTTTTAAAAGATAAATTATGGATGGTATTAACAAATTCTTTAATAATTGCTGTTATTACATCTATAATAGGAACGATTATTTCATATATGGTTGCCTATTATACTGCAAGAATAAAAGGTAAATTATCTAAGATAGCTCATATTTTAACTATTATTTCTCTTGCGATACCAGGAATTGTCTTAGGTTTATCTTATACAATAGGTTTTAGAAATACACCTATCTATAATACATATTTAATTTTGATTATAGTTAATATTGTGCATTTTATAGCCTCACCTTATTTGATGGCCTATAATGCCTTATTAAAAGTTAATCCAAATTATGAACTAGTTGCTAAAACATGTAAAATTTCATCTTTTAAAATAATAAAAGATGTAATTGTTCCATGTACAAAGAAAACGATAAGAGAAATGTTTGCGTATTTTTTTGTAAATTCGATGGTCACAATATCAGCAGTTGCTTTCTTATTCAATACTAAAACGTTACCAATGTCACTTTTAATAAGTAAATATGAAGAAGATTTTCTTCTTGGAGAAGCCGCTATTATTTCACTTATAATATTAGCAATTAATCTTTTTGTAAAACTAATTGTGTACTTTTTAAATAGAAAAGAAGTTGAAAGGAGTGTATTACATGAAGTTAACTTATAATGAATTTTTAGTATTAACAACAATAGAAAAATACAAAGAAAGTTATTCACAAAGAAAATTATCAGAATTAACAGGATTATCTTTGGGAACTGTTAATAAAGTAATAACAATACTTTTAGATAAAAAATTAATTAGTGAAGATAATTTAATCACTAAAGAAGGTCTTAAGGAACTAGAGCCCTTCCGTGTTAAAAGAGCTATTTTTCTTGCAGCGGGCTTTGGATCAAGAATGGTACCAATTACCCTTAATACACCAAAACCAATGGTAATAGTAAATGGTAAAAGAATTATTGAAACACTTTTAGATGCAGTAGTTGAAGCTGGAATAGAAGAAATAATAATCGTTACAGGTTATTTATCAGAACAATTTGAACTTTTATTAAAAAAATATCCACAAATTAAGTTTATATATAATGAAAAATACAATGAAACTAATAATATTTCATCAGCTTATTTAATAAGAGATAAATTTGCAAATGCCTATGTTTTAGAATCTGACTTAGTTTTATATAATAAAAATTTAATTAGAAAATATGAATATCAATCAAATTTCTTAGGAAAATATGTTTCAGTAACAGATGATTGGTGTTTAGAGACTAAAAACGGAATCATTGTAAAAGAAAAAGTTGGTGGATATAACTGTTATCAAATGTTAGGAATATCTTATTATGAAGCTAAGTATGCAGATCAAATGAAAAAAGATTTGGAAATGGTATTTAATTCACCAGGGGGTAAAGAAAAATACTGGGAACAAGTATTCTTAGATATTTGTAAAAAGAACTATCAAATTACAGTTAGAGAATGTCATGAAGGCGATATAATTGAAATTGATACATTTACAGAATTAAAACAAATTGATCCAACTTATGATAAAGAAGTGAAGTAAAATACAAGAGGTTTTATCAAATAAACCTCTTTTATTGTGTTTTTTCTCGTCTTTTTTACTTTAAAAGTTGAATGATTATTATATTTTTGATATAATTTTTATGAATTTGCAATTTAGTGAGGGGAAATAAATAAAATTATGGCAAAAAAAGTTAATAAAAAAAATAAATTAATAAGTAATATTATATATAAGTTAATAGCATTTATCTCAATTGTAATAATGCTAATTTTTTGCATGTATATTTATAAACTTGGAGTATTACCAACAAAGTATTTAACACTTATTTATGTTGGAATTGGACTTATATATGCAATTCTTTTGGCAATCGTATTACCAAGAAATATTAAATCAAAGATTAAAGGAGTAGCAGCAGTATTCTTTGTAATCTTTGGACTAGTATCTTTCTTTGGAATTAAGTATGCAGATAAGACTATTGAATTCTTTGGTGAGATCACAAAAGAATTAGTTCAAACAGAAGATTATAATTTAAAAGTACTAGAAACATCAAATTTAACTTTAGAAACAATCAAAGATAAAAAAATAGGTATCTATAAAAACGATAGTTTTGATGATGTCGTTAAGAATTTAAAATCAACATTAAAAAAGACAATTGAAGTCGTTGAATATGATGACGTTGTTAAAATGTTTGACGATCTACAAGAAGGCAAAATAGATGCAGTACTAATTAATGGTACTATTGAAAACTTGCTTGAAACAGATGAATTTAAAGCAATGGATTTAAAACTTAAAGATATTGGAACAGTAGCAGTACCAGTTAAAGGTGATACAAAAGAAATCGTTAAAGTAGTAGATGTAACTAATACACCATTTAATATCTATATAGCTGGTGGCGACGCTAAAGGTTCTATTAAAAAAGTTATGAATACAGATGTTAATATGGTGATTTCTGTTGATGTTAAAAACCATAAGATGTTATTTACATCAATTCCAAGAGATTATTATGTAGTTCTTCCAAGTAAGGGAGCTAATGCATATGATAAATTAACTCATGCAGGATACTATGGTATTAATGAAAGTATTAAAGCAGTAGAAAATCTTTTAGGAATAGAAATAAACTACTATGCTAAAGTTAATTTTTCAACAATTATAGATTTGGTTGATGCATTAGGTGGTATTGATGTATATAGTGAAAAATCATTCACAGAAGATTCGTCATATCCACGAAAGCATTATCATTACAAAAAAGGTATCAACCATTTAAATGGCAACCAAGCTCTTGCTTTTGCTAGAGAGCGTCATGCATTTAGTGATGGAGATGTTCAAAGAGTTAAAAATCAACAAGCAGTTATTGATGCAATTATCAAGAAAATAAGTTCATCAGAAACATTAGTTAAAAACTATATGGAATTATTAAGTGCAATAAGCAAGAGTTTTGCAACTAATTTAGATGAGAAAAGTATAAAAAAAATCGTTAATACTCAACTTAATAATATGACAAGTTGGGAAACAGAAAGACAAAATTTAGTAGGAAAAGATGGAATGGGAAGTTGCTATTCTATGCCTAAAATGAACTTGTATGTAATGAAACAAGATTTAGAGTCAGTTAAAGCTAATAGTGAAAGAATAAAGGCATTTATTGCTAGAGAAGAAGTAAAAAAAGAAAGTATAGATAAAACAGAAGAAAATAGTAATTAGAAAAGAGGTGATTATTTTGAAACCATTAGTTAGTGTAATTACTCCAGTTTATAATGGAGAAAATACAATTTCAGAAACAATTGAATCTGTTTTGGCACAAACATTTAATGATTTTGAAATGATTATCGTTGATGATTTATCGACAGATGATACTAAGAAAGTTGTTGATAAATATGCAAAAAATGACAAAAGAATTAATTATTATTTATTACCTAAAAAAGGTGGAGCAAGTGCAGCAAGAAATTATGCCTTATCAAAAGCTAAAGGAAAGTATATAGCCTTCCTTGATGGCGATGATTTATGGTATCCAGAAAAACTTGAAAAACAAATAAAATATATGCAAGATAATAATTATTACTTTACTTATACAGATTATGAATATATTGATGAAAATAGCAAACCTTTGAATAAGATGCGCAAGTGTCCCGGAAAGGTTACATATCATCGCATGCTATTGGGTGATTCTGTTGGATGCTTAACTGTTATTTATGATTCGATTGAAGTTGGTAGAATTAGTATTCCTGAGTTAAAGAAAAGAAATGATTATGCATTATGGTGTTTGATTTTAAAAAAAGTAAAAATTGGTTATAAATATGATGAAATATTAGCTAAGTATCGCAAAAATACTAATTCAAATTCATTATCAAGTGGTAGTAAAGTAAAATTATTGAAATATCATTATAAAGTTCATCATGAAGTTAATAGGTTCAATCCAGTTAAATCATTTTTTTACACAATTACTAATGTGTTTAATTATATAGTTAATAGAACAGTTAGAGAAAAGAGTACGGATTAGGAGAAAACATGAAAGTATTGGTTTTAGTTGAAGATTATCCCTCAAAGTCAGGACATGAAATGATGTACGTTCATGTTAGAAATAAATTTTATATTAAGAATAAAATTGATGTAATGGTATTAAATTTCCGTTCTAAGGAAGATTATGAATATGATGGAATCAAAGTTATAAGTCTAGATTCTTATAATAAGAGTGATTATAACTTTGATGTTTTAGTTTCTCATGCATCGAATTTGAAACATCATTATAGATTTATTAATAAATTTGAGAAAAGATTCAAAAAGATTATTTTCTTTTATCATGGGCATGAAATATTAAAACTTAGTGAAGTATATCCGAAAGATTATTTTTGGATTAAAAAATCATATATAAAAACAAAATTAAGAGATGCGTATGATAATTTTAAGTTTTGGGTATGGCGTAAGAAATTAAAGAAAATAATGTATAAATCGGAATTAGTGTTTGTAAGTAATTGGATTTATCACCGTTTTCTATATTATGTACATATTAACCCAATAATATTGGATAATCATGTACATATAATTAATAATTCTGTTGGTGAAACTTTTGAAAAAGAATCGTATGACTATAAAAAAGAGAAAAAATATGATTTTATTACAATTCGTGGTAGTGCATTAGATAAAGGCAAATATGGAATAGATATTGTTACTGAATTAGCAAGAAATAATCCTAAAATGAAATTTTTGGTTGTTGGTAAAGGTGAATTCTATAATCATGTTGAAAAGCCAAAGAATATTGAATTTATTAATGGCTATTTGAAACATGAAGAAATGATCGATTATTTAAATAAATCAAAATGTGCATTATTGCCAACAAGACAAGATACACAAGGCGTTATGACTTGTGAAATGGCTACTTTTGGTATGCCAACTATTACTTCTGACATTGAAGTATGTCGAGAAATATTTGATGGTTTTGTAAATGTTGCATTAATTAGTAATGATGGTAAAGATAAATTAGATTCAGTATTAAAAAAATTGATTTCTAATCTTCCATATAGCAAAAATGATAAATATTATTCAGTCAATACAATAAAAAAAGAAGTAGATTTAATTAATAAATGATAGAAAAGATCAAGGAGAATTAAAAATGAGATATGCATTAATAGGTTGTGGAAGAATATCAGTAAATCATATTCAATCTGCAATAAACAATAATTTGGAAATAGTAGGTTTATGTGATTTACTATCAGAGAGAATAAAAGAGAAAAAAGAATTATTTCCCCAAGTAAAAGATGTTCCAGAATATCTTGATTATAAGGAAATGATTAAAAAGGAAAAACCAGAATTGGTCGCAATTGCTACTGAAAGTGGTGAGCATGCTAGAATTGCAATAGATTGCATAAAAGCAGGAATTAACGTAATAATCGAAAAGCCTATTGCGTTATCTATTAAAGATGCTAATACAATAATAAAAGAGGCAAAATTACATAATGTTAAAGTTTGCGCAAACCATCAAAATAGATTTAATAAAGCAATTCAAAAAATTAGAAAAGCAGTTGAAGAAGGCAAGTTTGGAAAGTTATTCCATAGTACAGCACATATTTGCTGGAATAGAGGAAAGCAGTATTATGATCAAGCTTCTTGGAGGGGTACATGGGAACAAGATGGTGGAGCCCTAATGAATCAGTGTATTCATGATATTGATTTACTTCGTTGGATGATGGGAAACGATATTGATGAAGTATATGCATATACAGATCGTTTAAATCATGATTATATTGATGCTGAAGATTTGGGTGTAGCATTAGTAAAATTTTCTAATGGATCTTATGGAATGATTGAAGGAACAACTAATGTTTATCCAAAGAATTTGGAAGAAACTTTATATCTATTTGGTGAAAACGGTACGGCTAAGGCTGGTGGAAGTTCAGTAAACAAACTTGAAGTATGGCGTTTTGATGGTGAAGATGAAGAAACTGCTATTAATGAGTATTCAGAAGAACATAAAAACGTATATGGTTTAGGACATACACCATTATATTCTGATATGATAGATGCTATTGAAAATGATAGAGAACCATATGTTAATGCTGAAGATGGTAAACGAGCTCTTGAATTAGTACTTGCAATTTATTTATCAGCAAAAGAAAATAGACCGGTTAAACTACCACTTGATGAAAAAGTTAATACATTAATGTTTAAGGGGAGATTTTAATTATGGAATTTATTGATTTAAAAGAGCAATATAAAGTCTTAAAAAAAGAAATTAATAGTAATATCAATAAAGTTTTAAAAGATGGTCAATATATTATGGGCGATGAAGTTCATGAATTAGAAAATAGATTAGCAAAATATGTTGGAGTTAAATATTGTGTTGCATGTGCTAATGGAACTGATGCATTACAAATTGCTCTTATGTGTTTTGGTATTAAACCAGGAGATGCAGTATTTGTTCCAAGTTTAACTTTTTTCTCAACATCTGAAGTTGTTTCTTTATTAGGTGCTACACCAATATTTGTAGATGTTGATGAGAGAACATTCAATATGGACTATAAAAAGCTAAAGAAGGCCATTGATGATGTAAAAATGGATGGAAAACTAAACCCAAAAGCTATTATTGCTGTTGATTTATATGGTTTACCAGCAAATTTTAAGGAAATAAGAAAAATTGCAAAAGCTAATAATTTATTGTTGCTTGAAGATGGTGCTCAAGGATTTGGTGGATCTATCGATGGAAAAAGAAGTTGCTCTTTTGGTGACATTTCGACAACGTCTTTCTTTCCAGCAAAACCATTAGGTTGTTATGGCGATGGTGGAGCAATGTTTACAGATAATGAAAAATATTATGAGCTAATGAAGTCATTTTGTGTTCATGGAAGAGGCTCAGAAAAATATGATAATGTTCGCGTAGGACTTAATTCACGTTTGGATACAATTCAAGCTAGTATATTATTGGTTAAACTTGATGCGTTTGAAAAAAACGAAGTTGATTACCGACATAAATGGGCTAAAAAGTATGATGAAGTATTGGAAAATGTTGATGTAATTAAACCGATTATTCCAGAAGGATTCACTAGTAGTTATGCCCAATATACACTTATTTTCAAGTCAAATGAACAAAGGGATTTCGTTCGTGATTTTTTAAAAGAAAATGGAATTCCTACAATGATTTATTATCCAAAACCATTACATATGCAAAAAGTATATGACGGATATGATTTTAATTTAAATGATTTAAAAGTATCTGAAAAGTTAAGTACTCATATTTTAAGTGTGCCAATGCATCCTTATTTGAATGATGATATTATAAATCAAGTATGTGATTCCTTAAAGAAGGCATTGGAGGAATTTGGAAATGAGTAATTATTTTGCACATGAATCAAGTTATATTGATGATGGCGCTGTTATAGGTGATGGAACAAAAATATGGCATTTTTCACATATTATGTCTGATT
The DNA here is from genome assembly GCA_946409545.1 of uncultured Clostridia bacterium. GTDB lineage: Bacteria > Bacillota_I > Bacilli_A > RF39 > UBA660 > RUG12783. The sequence continues at coordinate 15,469 of CAMJWT010000023.1, forward strand.
CGGAAATTGGAAATGATTGTAATATTGGTCAAAATGTAGTTGTTTTGCCAGAAGTAAAAATAGGTAATAATTGTAAAATTCAAAATAATGTTTCTGTTTACACTGGTGTAACTTGTGAAGATGGAGTATTTTTAGGACCGTCTTGTGTTTTTACAAATGTTATAAATCCCCGTAGTTATATTCCAAGGAAAAATGAATATCGCAAAACGGTTCTTAAAGAAGGTGCTACGGTTGGAGCGAATGCTACAATTGTTTGTGGATATACAATTGGCAAATTTGCCTTTGTTGGTGCAGGAAGCGTAGTAACTCGTGATATTCCGGACTATGCTTTAGTTACCGGAAATCCTGCTAGATTTAAGTATTATGTTTGTGAATGTGCTGAAAAACTATCATTTGTTAATGGAAAAGCAACTTGTTCTAAATGTAATAAAGAATATGAATTGAAAAATGATATTGTAAAGAGAATAAAATAAGTATGAAAGGAAGTATGTGAATTTATGAAGAGATGTATATATCATTTACCAAATTTTATAGACCATAATCGAAAATCAGGCTCTCACATACGACCTTTAAAAATGTTAAATGCATTTAAGAATAATGGGTATGAAGTTGACTTTATATCTGGATACGGAAAAGAGAGAAAAGAATCTATTGCTAGAATCAAAAATAATATAAAGCAAGGAATTAAATATGATTTTTTATATTCTGAAAGTAGTACAATGCCTACTTTGTTAACTGAGAAAAATCATATCCCGAAATATCCATTTCTTGATTTCTCTTTCTTTAAGTTTTGTAAAAAAAACAATATAAAAATAGGCCTATTTTATAGAGATATGTATTGGAAATTTGATGATTATAAAAAAGATGTATCAATTTTAAAAAGAATGATTTCTGTTCCAATGTACAAATATGATTTACACATGTATAAAAAATACGTTGATATATTGTATTTACCATCAATTGAAATGGGTGAATATTTGCCCAAAAGTTTTGATAGGAAAAAGATTAAAGCTTTGCCACCCGGAATTGATAAGAATAAAATTAAAGAATTCAAAAAGCATAAAGGATTTAATATCTTTTATGTTGGTGGAGTGTCAAAAATTGGAAGTTTATATGATTTGTCTAAATTAATGTCGATAGTCAATATTGATAAGAATATATCAGCAACTGTATGTTGTAGAAAAGATGACTGGGATAAAGTAAAAGATGATTATAAACCATTTTTGAATAAACAAATTAGTATTGTTCACAAATCTGGTGAAGAATTAGATGAATATTTTTATAACGCTGATTTATGCAGTTTAATTTTTCCGTATGATCTTTATCGTTCATTTGCAATTCCAATAAAACTTTTTGATTATTTGTCTTATGGCGTACCTATAATATCTACAGATCGAAATGTAGCTGCAACTTTTATTAAAAAGAATGATTTGGGTGTTGTCGTAAAATATGATGATGATGATATAAGAAAATGTATATTATCTTTAATGAAAGATGGAAATATACTTCAAAGAAAAAGAGAAAGTATTAAGAAAAGTATTACAAATGAAAAATGGGAAGATAGGGCTTTAACCGTAGAAAGAGATTTAAATAGATAAAAAATGGACAATAGAACGTTCATTTTTTTTTATATATATATGAATAATGTGATATAATGATATTAGTTTTTAAGGGACTTTTCTTAAAAACTTCTTAAGCGTGGTGATTTAATTGAAATATAAAAGGAATATTATAAGCAATTTTATTGTTCATATTCTGTCTATTTTATTTGGCTTCGTTTCTAGCATTTTAATCGCAAGAGGATTAGGTGCAGCAAATCAAGGTCAGTTTTCTTTTTATATATTAGTATTCGGTCTTTTAGCTACTTATGGCCACTTTGGATTAACGACATCAATTAGTTACTTTATGAAAAAAAGTAAGTTTAAAGAAGAAGACGTTATTAATAATAATTTATCAGTTTTATTGTTGCTAGCTATATCATATTTTATCATTGTGTTTTTATTGAAGAATATTATTTTTGCTAATCATAGGTATATTCTTTTGTTAATATGGACAATTTATTATATATCGTTGCTAATTAGTAATTGTTATATGAATATATATATGGCTAATGAAAATGTTTATATTTATAATAGGTATCTAAATTTAAATACTATTTTAAAAATAATAATAATATCTAGTTTGTATTTTACAAAGAACATTAGTGTTTTAACGGTATCAATCACTTACGCTTTTCTTGAGTTTTTGAAGTTTTTGCTTATGAATAGAAATTTAAAACTTCAATATCATTTCTCTGTAAAAAAGGACATTTTGAAAGAAGAATTTAAATATGGCATTCCTCTTTATTTATCAGCATTGTTTTTGTATTTAAACTATCGTGTTGATCAGGTAATGGTAAAATCATATTTAGGAGAAGCAGCATTGGGAGTTTATGCCCTATCAGTAACATTAGCTGAACTCGCTAAAATGGTACCTGATTCAGTTGTATCTGCTTTTACAGGAAAATTGTATAGTTGTACAGAAAATGAGAAAAAAAGTATTGTCATAAAAACTATCAAGTTATCTTTCTATATGACATTATTAATTTCAATAATAGGTGTATGTTGTAAACCATTAGTAACTATATTGTATGGTAAGGAGTATGTAAAAACAGGTCTTTCTATGATTATTCTTTTGATTGGTATTCCCTTTTTAGCAATAGGAAAAGTTTCTTCAGTATATTTTTATACTAATGGTAAAACAAGGATTCATATGCAAATATCATTTGGTGTTTTATTAGTAAATTTAGTAGCTAACTTTTTCTTAATACCTAAATATGGTATATATGGAGCTGCTATTACTTCAACAGTTTCCTACATTTTTTATGCGATAGTATACCTAATTGTTTTAAGCAGATATGGTATTAAGGCAAGAAAAATTTTAATTGTTGATAAAAGTGATATCAATATGTTGAAAAAAGGTATTATTTCAATGAAAAATAAATTGTTGAAAGCAAAGAATAAATAGTGGTATTAAATTAATGGAGATTATTATGAAACATAAATTGTTAAAAACTATTGATAATATAAGTAAGATTCGATTTCTTAGTTGGATGATAAGAGAATATGAATTGTGTTTTGGTTTATATTTTTTTCTACCTTTTTTATTTTTACCTATTTCTGTAATTTTAGGTGAAACATTTTATAAAATAGTATTTGTTGTAATTAATGCCTTTTTTGTTTTTATATCAATATTAAAGTCTAAAAAGTTATTCATAAAAAGAGATTTAATCGCTATTGGAATATTTATATTTTTCTTTGCTATAGATTTTCTTTTTAGGAAAAATACTTTGACATTATCTATTTATTTTGCTTTAGCTAAAGTGGTGCTAGGATGCTACTATTTTAATAGAATTACTGATTATAAGAAGGCTCTTAAATATTTATCAGTAATATCCAAAATTGTTTTAGCTATGTTCTTGTTTGATCCAATGCTTGATTATTATTTTACTACTAATTATATGGGATATGGATCAGTAATGTTGCCATCATTTATTGCAATATATGTATATCATATTTTAGAAAAGAAGGATTTAGATATATTGCTTTTAATAGTATCTTTTGTTTTTATTTTTGTTTGTGCAAATAGGACATGTTTGTTAGCAATTGGCTTTCTTGTTTTATTAACATTTAGAATTATTTTAAAAGATATTAAGAAAAATAAAAGAGCATTTTGCTTTAATTCATATTTTAATAAGTCTAAGCTTTCTAGACTACTAATATTTATAATAATATTTGGAATTAGTTTTGGCGTTAATTACATGGTATCTAAAAATGTTAAGAAAGCATTGATGCCAGAACCAGTTGATGTTTTAAAACAAAGCGAAATAGATGATAACAATGAATTAAATAATGATAATGGAATAGGTAATAATAGTTCAAATAGTGATACTGTTACATCTAATGATAATATTTCAAATAGTGATACTGTTACATCCAATGATAATATTTCAAATCAAGAAATAAATAATAATGAACAATTTGAAGGACCAACAAAAACTAAAAAGAATTCTTATAGTTATTCAATAGATAAATACAAGCAAATATTAAAGGGAGATTTTAGCAGATTACTTTCTGGTAGGATACCAATATATAAAAAAGCAATTTCTGTTATAAAGAATGATGTTCTTAATAATCCAATTAATTTATTATTTGGAAGAGGAATTGGTTATTTTATGTTTGTTAATGAAGGTGTTTATTCTCATTTAATATTCTTTGATATATTTATTGAGTTTGGGGCACTAGGATTAGTTAGTTTCTTAATTATTTTGGGGTTATGTTTATATAAATATAAAAAATGTTATAAAGATTACAAAATCGAATACTTGATTTTAACATTTTGCTTAGTAATAGTTTTTCCCAAATTATTATTATCATCATATTTCACTAAAGAACTTACATTATTTATATTTATTTATTTTATATTTTTCTTATATCCAATTACTTTTAGAAAAAGAAAAAAGGAAATAAAATAGTGATTTTATTTAATAAAAGTATCTAATAAATAGATACTTTTTTATTATATTTTGTTATAATTATATATAGTGGAGGGATGTATGGATTATAATTATGATCACTATAATTATGATGATGACAATATCAATAATAATTATAACTTTAATAATATTAATAATGAAAACAATGATTATAATAACAATTTAAATAGTAATATTCCTCCTGTTAATAACAACATTCATTTGCCTCAAAAAAGAAGAAACAAAATAATAAGAATTATTTCTTTGATTGCTTTATTTTTGATAGTTATATTTATTATCGTAACGGTTTTATCATTTTTTAATATAATAAAACTTCCATGGGTATCTTATCCAGAAGTAATAAAATTATCTCAAAGAGAACTTGTATTAAGAGAAAGTGCAACTTATCAATTAACTTCAGAAATTTTTCCAAGTAATATTCCTTATGGAAAGATTGTTTATTCTAGTAGTGATCCAACTGTTGCTGATGTAAATCAAGTAACTGGATTTGTAACCGCCAAGAAGAATGGTATGGTTAAAATAACTGCTAAGTTAGAAGATTATGGTGATGTAATAGATTCATGTGATGTTGTTGTTTCGAATGATACAGTATATATTAGTAAGATAATTATAAATAATCCTTCAGTTAATATGGTTGTTGGTAAAAAACAAAATATGGATTATTCGCTTGAACCAAATAATGCTAGCGTACATGACTTTGTGTTTGAATCTAGTAATGAAGATGTGGCAAGTGTAAATAAGAATGGCATGATAACGGCTAAGGGTGTTGGTAAAGCTATCATTACAATTAGTGATAGGGCATCTAATGTATCTGCCTCACAAACTATTAATATTTTTGAAAATCAAACAATTGATAAAGTATCAGTTTCAAAATCAAAAGTATTTCTTGTTGTTGATGGAAATATCCAATTAACTGCTTCAGTTAAACCTAAAACGGCTAATCAGACAGTTACATGGGCTAGCGTTGACAATAAAATAGCGACAGTTACATCAAATGGCCTTGTTACAGGTGTTAATTATGGAACAACTAAAATCATTGCTACAGCAGTAGATGGAACTAATACAGTTGTAAATGTTATAGTTCAGGAGAAAAACATTAGAGTTAAAAGCATATCTATTGATCAAGATGATTTTTCTATAAACGTCGGAAGTACAAGATCTTTATCAGTTACAATTAAACCATCTGATGCAACAAACCAAGGAGTTTCGTGGACGAGTAGTAATTCTAATGTAGTCGCAGTAAATAGTAATGGAGATGTAAAAGGAATAAGCCCTGGCGTTGCAACAATTACAGCTAAAACAATTGATGGTAAGTATACATCATCTATAAAGATATTAGTAAATGCAACAAAGAATAATGATAGTGTAAAAGACATTAAGTTAACTTATAATAAATCTCATGTTGTTATAGGTAAATCTCTTTATATAAAAGCAGAAGTTATTCCACCAGATGCATCAGACCAAGAATTAACTTGGTCTACGAATGATAAAAAAATTGCAACAGTTTCTTCTGATGGAAATGTTTATGGAAAAGGAGAAGGTATTGCAATTATTACTGTAACTTCTAAAACAGGTGTGACTAAATCAGTATCCCTTATTGTTACTGCTATTCCGGTAAGTAGCATAAAATTATCTGATAGTAATCGAAAAATAAATATTGGTGAAGAATATCCATTAATTGCAACCATTTCGCCAGCTGACGCTTCTTATAAAACTATTAAATGGACAAGTAGTAATTCTTCTATATTAAGTGTTAATGAAAAGGGACTTGTAACTCCACATAAAGTTGGAATAGCAACTATTACGGCAACAACTACAAATGGTAAAAGTGCAAGTTGCAAATTTACAATTACTGATGAAATAGTTTTGCCAACATCTATTAAAATTAGTAAATCTCAGATAGAGGTAAAAGAAAAAGGTAAAATAGGTTTGACGGCGGTAATTCAACCTTCTAATGCAACGAATCAAAAAGTAACATGGAGTATTGAAAATGAAAATCTTGCTATGATAAATAATCAAGGTTTGATTACTGGGGTAAATGATGGTGTTACAAGGGTAACAGCAAAAACAACGAATGGAAAAACTGCTACAGCTTTTGTTGTTATAAAATCGAATAATAAAACAAAATACAATTATTTGAATGGAACAACTATTAAATATTGGATAGAGAATAACACTTCTAAGAATGCATATATTACACATATATGGGTAAAAGATGCTTATAAGCAATTTGCAACTATGTTACCATCAAAATTTCCAGGATTAGCTACAGCTCCTACAATTATGAAAAGAGTTGCTAGTAAATATCCAAATAAAGCTGCAGTGGGAGTAAACGCTAGTGGCTTTGTAAGTTATAATAAGAAGAATGGTAGTGGTTTTAATATTCAATTTGCAAAATTTAATTCTAAGTGGAACTATTCTCCAGCAATTCCAATTGTTATATCTGATGGTGAGATAAAGAGAGATTTTACTTCTGGTAAGATGCCAGATACACATATTATTACTTATGGTATGAAAAAAGATGGCTGGATAGATACATATACATACTATAAGGGATCAGATATAGCAGACAGTAAAGTGACAACAAAGAGATTGAAAAGCGATGGAGTAAGAAATACATTTGGATTTTATCCAGTATTAGTAAGGAGATCAACTGTTAAACCTACTTCAACTACTAATGATATTAGGCAAGCAATTTGCCAAATAGATGAAAACAATTTTATAATTTATACAAATATAAGCAATAATCGTTCAAATGGCTTTAGCTTTAAAAGTTTAGCCAATCTTATGGTTAGTGATGGATGTTATTATGGATTCAATCTTGATGGTGGAGGAAGTACTAATTTAATGTATAAGAAAAAAGATTCTAAGTCTATTACTGGAGTGAGAACAACATCACGTGCTGTTGGCGATATAATATATTTTTATGGAGATTAAAGATGCTAAATATAGCATCTTTTGTTTTACGATTTTGTTTGTATTTAGTTTATAAGTGTGATAGTATAATAGTGTTAATTATATGAAAGAGGCGAATATATGAAAATTGCAGTAGCAGGAACTGGCTATGTTGGTTTAGTTACAGGAGTTGCATTGGCCCATATTGGACATGATGTAACTTGTGTTGATATTGATGAAGAAAAAATTAAAACAATGCGTAAAGGAATTAGTCCAATATATGAAGAAGGATTGGAAGAATTGATGCATAAAGATGCAGAGAGACTTACTTACACAACGAATTACAAGAGTGCTTATAAAAACGCAGAAGTTATTTTTATAGGTGTTGGTACTCCGGAAAGAAGTGATGGATCTGCTAATTTAGATTATGTTTTTGGTGTTTGTGATAATATTGCTGAATCTCTTACAAATGATTGTGTAGTTGTTGTTAAAAGTACTGTACCTATTGGAACAAATGATTCAGTTGAAGAATATTTGAATAGTAGAGTTAAAAAGGGAATTCATGTAAGTGTTGCAAGTAATCCCGAATTTTTAGCTCAAGGTACAGCTGTACGTGATACTCTTCATGCATCAAGAATTGTTGTAGGTGCTGAAGATGAATTTGCTCGAAAAGTTATGGAGGAAGTGTATCGTCCATTTACAGAAGATGAATATAAGATTCCATATTTAGTAATGAATAGAAGAAGTGCTGAAATGGTTAAATATGCATCGAATGATTTCTTAGCATTAAAAATAAGTTATATAAATGAAATAAGTAATTTTTGTGAGGTAATCGGTGCTGATATCTCTGATGTAACCCGTGGCATGAGTTACGATAGTAGAATTGGTAATAAATTTTTAAATTCAGGAATAGGTTATGGTGGTTCTTGCTTTCCAAAAGACACTAAGGCATTACATTATTTATCTGTACAATATGATAATGAAATTAAAACAGTTAAAGCCTGCGTTGATGTTAACAAAACTCAAAAGTTACGTTTGTTTAATAAATTTAAAGATGATTTTGGAAGTAGAAATATTAGAGGCATGGACGTTGCTATTTTAGGTGCAACTTTTAAACCAGGCACTGATGACTTGCGTGAAGCTCCATCTATTGATAACGTTCGTGCATTACTTGATTATGGTGTTAATGTAAGTATTTATGATCCTGTTGGATTAGAAAGATTTGAAAAGTTATTTGGTGATTCAATAACTTACTATGATAATATTGATGACTGCATTAAAGATAAAGATGTAGTAATGATAATGACTGAATGGGAACAAATTGTTAATTATGATATTAAAAAATATGTTAAATTAATGAAAACACCAATTATTTATGATGGAAGAAACTGCTACCCATTATCAACGATGAAACAATATAAAGTTGAATATACATCAATGGGAAGAGAAGAAATTAGAAATATTGATTAAGAACTTGTAAAACAAGTTCTTTTTTTATGTTTATTTATATTGTATAATGTTCTTAGGAGAATTATTATGACTAAAAAAAATGAAGAAGATGTTGAATTAATTGATGATGAAAAAGATTCTAAAAAAGATAATAAGAAAGAAGTAAAAAAAGAATCTAAGAATAACAAATTATTTATTATTGGGGGTGCTATCCTAGGTGTTCTTGCAATTGTTGGAATTATATTTTTATTAACTAATAAAAAAGAAGAGCCGAAGGAAGAGCCAAAAAAAGAAGAACCTAAGAAAGAAGAAGTTCCACCTGAACCACAATCTACAGTTGATAGTAAGGATGTTAAAGTAATTGATGTTAATTCTAAAACTAGACCTTATGCTATTATGATTAATTGTAAGAGTGAAGCATTACCTCAAGCAGGACTTCAAGATGCATATATCGTATATGAACTAATGGTTGAAGGTGGTATTACAAGAATGCTTGCTATATTTAAAGATGTTGATCTTAAGAAAGTTGGTTCTGTTCGTAGTGCAAGAGATCAATACTTAGGATATAGTTTTGAAAATGATGCTATTTATGTTCATGCTGGTGGTGCTCAAGAAACTTTAGCCCGTATTTCAAAAGAAAAAATTGCTGATATTGATGTTGATGGTAAATATGGTGTTCGTGATAAGACTTTAAAACGTGATTGGGAACATACTTTATTCACTGATTCAACACATTTAACTAGAGCAATGAATGATAAGAAATTACGTTCAACTACTGAACTAAAGAACCTTTTACATTATGATTCAGTTGAATTAGATTTATCTGAATACAAAGATAAAAAAGAAGCAAAAGATGTTAGTATCAAATATTCTAATTATCGTACATCAATATATAAATATGATGAAGATAATAAATATTATTTAAGATCAATGAATAGTAAAAAGAATACAGATTTAGTGACTGGTGAACAATATCATGTTAAGAATATAATTGTTTATGGTGTTAAACATGATACTTATACTGCTCATGGATATTATGGTTATCAAAAACTTCATAACATTGGTACTGGTGAAGGTTATTATATAACTGATGGTTATGCTCTTCCTATTACTTGGGAAAAGAAAGATGAAGCCAGTCAAACAGTTTATAAATATAAAGAAACTGGTAAAGAATTAGTTGTTAATGATGGTAATACTTATATTCAAATTTATCCTACTAATGGTGGTAAGTTAACTATTAAATAACAAAAAAACAAGAAACAAATAAATGTTTCTTGTTTTTATTTTCTTTTTTTATTAGTTATATTATTTATTAAATATTCTCTTAATGAATCAATATCTATATTATCTAATATTGCTCTTAAGTTATTATTGTTTTCGATATAGAATTTATCTATTTCATTAAAATCCATCCCATATTGTAGGGCATAGAAGTAACTCATTGCCATCATAAATCCTAATGGATAAAAATGAACATATAAACTATTTCTTAAGAAATTATAATCTGTTTCACATAGTTTATCTAATTCTTCTTTATATTCATCTTTTACAATAAATCCATCAAATGCATCCGGATGATCTTTTAATAACTTTAATTGTGCATATGCTTCTAATGTAACTTTTTTCCAAATATTTAATTGATTCATTATTTGTTTACTAGCTGATTTATAATTTAGACCTTTATAATATTCAAGAAATAAATGTTCCATTAAAATAGGTATAAACTCATTTAAATAATTATTCATATTAGTGTTATATGTTATTCTTTCTTGATAGATATGTGATACTTCATGAACAATTGATGCTTCTGTTTCATTTGGTTCATCAAGACAAGCAAGTATATATTCTCTATTAATAGATGGTAATACATAAGTATATGATGCATTACTTCCTTCAATATATATTAAATGTTCACTATCAATAATCTTATTAAATATTTGTTGAATTTTTGGATAATCATATAAGAAGTCACTTATTTGACTAAAATCTATTTCTTCAATATCGTTATCATATTCAACAGGATCAATATTAAAGTTATTAAATAGTGCTATCATTTGTTCGTATAGTTCTAACAATGAATCAATATTTGCTAGTATTTCATTACGTATTCTATCTTGATTATCTTTTTCATATATTTCATCTTCTGTATATGATGTAACATCTGGCATTGTAATTTTATGATCTATTTCATGTGGAAAATAATATGATAATAAATTCATTAATAGATTATAATCTTTGATACATTGTAATTTAACACTTTCTTTATTAGTCTTTTTAAGTGTTTTAATTATCTCCATTAAATCATTTTTAAATACTTTATTCATAAACCCCTCTTTTTTCTTTGCATATTATATCACATTTTTCTTTTTTTATCAAGGTGAACAAATGTTCACCTTTCTTTTTTTTCTTTTTTCATTAATTAATATTGAGAGGGATTATATGAATTATTACAATGAAATAAAAGAACAATTAATAAATAATGAAATAACAAAAAGAGTAAAAGATTATAGTAAGAATAAGAGTGATTTAAATACGTACTATGAAGTTGGGAAGCTACTAAGTGAAGCTGGTAAACACTATGGCGAAGGGATAATAAAAGAGTATTCTAAAAAATTAACAAATGAATTAGGGAAAGGTTATACTTTCACTTCACTTACTAGAATGAAGAAATTTTATGTGCTTATTCAAAAGGTTGCGACAGTGTCGCAACAATTATCATATGGACATTATGTAGAATTATTACCATATAATGATGTTAATAAAATAAATTATTATATTCGAATTGTAGAAATATATAATCTATCCGTAAGAGAATTGAGAAAAAGGATAAAATCTAATGAATATGAAAGATTACCAATAAAAACTAAAAATATAATAATGACAAAAGACGTGAAAAATAAGGTAACAGATTTTATTAAGAATCCAATATTGATTAGTAATAAATATTACCACGAAATAATAAGTGAAAAAGTATTACAAAAGTTAATACTTGAAGATATGAATAACTTTTTAAAAGAATTAGGAGAAGGATTTTGTTATATAAGTAATGAGTACAAAATAAAAATAGGTGATCGATATAACTACATTGATTTATTGTTGTTTAATTATATTTATAATTGTTTTATTGTAATTGAACTAAAAGTAACGGAACTAAAGAAAGAACATATAGGACAGATACAAACATACATGAATTATGTTGATAAAAGTTTAAAGAGAGTAGATCAAGATAAGACCATCGGGATAATCATCACTAGAAGGGATAATAAGTACCTTATCGAATATTGTAGTGATAAGAGAATAATATCAAGAGAATATAAAGTAATATAAAGGAGACAACATGAATTATTACAATGAAATAAAAGAACAATTAATAAATAATGAAATAACAAAAATAGTAAAAGATTATAGTAAGAATAAGAGTGATTTAAATACGTACTATGAAGTAGGTAAGTTACTAAGTGAAGCCGGTAAACATTATGGTGAAGGGATAATAAAAGAGTATTCTAAAAGATTAACCAAAGAGTTGAATAAAGAATATACGGTATCAATGTTATATAAAATTATTCAATTCTATAATATTTATTTAAAAGTCCCGACAATGTCGGGAACATTATCTTGGAGCCATTGGTATGAAGTTTTATCTATTAAAGATATAAGTGCAGTTACTTATTATTTATCACAATCAATTAATAACAATCTATCAGTAAGAGAATTAAGAAAAAGTATCAAATCTAAAGAATATGAAAGATTACCAGAAGAAACAAGAAGTAATATTGTTAAAAAAGAAGATAATAAAATAACTGATTTAATTAAAAATCCAATATTAATTAACAATAAATATAATTATGAAATAATAAGTGAGAAAGTATTACAAAAGTTAATACTTGAAGATATGAATAACTTTTTAAAAGAATTAG
>CAMJWT010000024.1:0-26585 GCA_946409545.1 uncultured Clostridia bacterium
CATGAATCTCGTCGTATTGATAATCAGTTAAGAGGACGTTCTGGTCGTCAAGGAGATCCAGGTGCTAGTCAATTCTTTGTATCAATGGAAGATGACTTGATGGTACGTTTCGGAACTGATCGTATTAAGAATATGTTACATTCTCTTGGTATGCCTGAAGATATGCCAATTAGAAGTAAGATATTCACTAATTCTCTTAGTACAGCTCAAGCTAAAGTAGAAGGTAATAACTTTGATATTCGTAAACAATTACTACAATATGATGATGTAATGAATACTCAAAGAGAAGATATTTATAATCGTAGAAATGAAATTCTTGATAATGAATCTATTCATGAAACAGTATTAAATACTTTCTATAATCATATTGCAGATATTGTTGAAAACCATATACCACCAGAGAATTATCTAACAGATAAAGACTTATCTGATATTGTTAATTATGCAAATCAAAATTTACTACTTAAACATATGAATTTTGATGAATTAAAAGACAAATCAACTGATGAAGTTATTGAAACAATTCATAATAAAGTAGTTAAGGAATATGAAAATAAATTAAGTAAAATTCCTAATGAGATTACTGATGAATTTGAAAAAGCAATTAGTTTAAATGTTATTGATAAATACTGGACAGAAAACATTAATGCCTTATCTCAATTAAGAGAGAGTGTTATGATGCGTGGTTATGGTGGAGATGATCCATTAAGAGCATATTCTGTAGAAGGAAAGAATATGTATGATGCAATGTTAGTAAACATTGATAAAGATATTACATTATTCTTACTAAAAGCTGAAATAAGACAAAATGTTGAAAGAAAAGAAGTAGTTAAAAATAAATTAACTAATGATGGAGATACAACTACTAAAACAAGACAAGCTAAAAGTGAAAAAGTAGGAAGAAACGACCCATGTCCATGTGGCAGTGGAAAGAAATATAAAAACTGTCATGGTAAAAAATAAATAAAAGCCCAAAAGGGCTTTTTTTATTTACATACTTTTATTGGAGTAATTTAGTTTTATGATACAATAAATATATGGAGGGTTTTGTGAGAGAGGAAGTTTTTAGTGTTGAATTAGAGAGATTTCAAGATCAAAATGTAAGAGCGAGTGCTGAAGTAATATTAAATATGATACCTGATTATTTCTTTGAGATACCAGCATCATCATCAGGAAAGTATCATCCCATTTTCTCTTTAGGTGAAGGTGGTTTAGTACGTCATGTTAAAGTAGCAATGAGAATCTTAGAAGAAATGTTTAGAGATGAAGCTTTTGGTACTTTTGATGAATATACCAAAGATTTAATTAGAATGGCTTTACTTCTTCATGATGGTTTTAAATCAGGAATAACTAACGTAGGTCATACTTGTAATGAACATCCCGTTCTTATGAGTAATTTTATCTTAGAAAATAAAGATAAATTATTTATTAGTGAAGAAGATGCTATGTTTGTTTCAAGATTAATTCTTACCCATATGGGACCTTGGAATAAAGATCGAGCTGGTAATGTTATTATGCCTGTACCAGAAACAAGAGAAGAATTATTAGTTCATTTATGTGATTATATTGCATCAAGGAATTTCTTAAATGTTTATTTTGAGAATAATGAAATTGCTGATAGTGTTAATCGTGAAAAAGTATTCTTAAAAAAATAATTAATTTATAGGAGATGGTTTTATATGGTATATAGATTACCTACATTAGATGATTATGATCTATTAAAAGAATATGTTATAGAACATTATTCTAATCATGAAAAAAGTATTAGTGCGAGTTTAGGTATGACTAATATGGACTTTAAAGAATGGGTAGAAAAAGTTAATCGTAATGCCAATAAAGCCGATGATGAATGGGGAAGATATTATTTATATTTAGTATTTGATAATAATAAATTAATTGGTTTATTAAATATAAGATTTGAGTTACCAATAGATTATCGAAATCAATATGGTGATATTGGATATGGAGTAAGACCTAGCGAAAGAAGAAAAGGTTATGCTACCAAGATGTTAAAGTATGCTTTATCTATTTGTAAAGATAAAGGAATGAATGAAGTAATTGTTGGCTGTTATAAAGACAATTTTGGCTCAAATAAGACGATTTTAAAGAATAATGGTATGTTATATCGAACAACAACTGAAGACCTTGTATTAAGCGATAATTGGGCAATAACTTTAGATAATAATTACTATAAGATAACTTTATAAAGTAGGAGATATTATGAAAATAAGAAAAGTAAAAGAAGAAGAGATGGATGTAGCTCTTGATTTAGTTTGGCGTGTTTTCTTAGAATTTGAAGCTCCTGATTATACAGAAGAAGGAATAAAAGAATTCAAAAAAGCAATTGATGATAAAGAATGGGTATCTAAAAGAGACTTTTGGGGTGCTTTTGATAATAATCAATTATTAGGTGTAATCGCAACAAAAGATTATAATCATATCGCTTTATTTTTCGTAGAAGGTATTTATCATAACAAAGGAATTGGGAAGGCCTTATATAAAAAGATTTGTGAATTAAATACAACAGGAACGTATACTGTTAATTCATCACCTTATGCAAGAAAAGTTTATGAACATCTTGGATTTGTTTATACTGATACTGTTCAATCAGTTAATGGATTAATCTTTTATCCTATGAAAAATGATCATGTTTTAGAAAATAAACTACAAAATAAACATTTGTAGTTTTTTTGTAAATAAAATGTAATTTGTTTGTATTCTTATTTATCTTTTCCTATAATACTCTCCAAGGAGGATTTTGTGGAGAATAAGAAGATGAAGTTTTATGATTTTTTCAAGTTATTTATTGCGGTTCATTTAACGAAAGGAAAGGATTATCTAAATATTGATAGTTTTAAAAGATTTTTAAGAAGACATTATAAAGAAGATCCAGATATTACATCAAAATTAAATAATGCTTTAACAAGATTAGTATCATCTAAATTTGTTAAATATGATTTTGATTCTAATAATATATTATTCACTAACAAAGAAGGTATTTTAAAACTAGTAGATAAAACTAAATATAATCTTGAGTATATTTATAAAGTTGCATCTAGTTATGATGATTATTGTATTGAAGAAACAGCTCGTGCTTATGATATGATGATTGAACCTGAAGCTATCTCTCAATACAATAGAGAAATGGATAGAAAGATTGCTGAAGAAATTAGTGGTCATATTAGATTTGGAGGAAGATAGGAAGCATATTATTATGCTTTCCTTTTTTTGTTATACTTTATATAATAATATTGAATTAAGGAGTTTTTATGGATAAATTTAAAGAAATAAGACCTATTGTATTAGGTATCGCTATTCGTGATAATAAACTATTAGTAAGTGAAGGATATGATAAAGTTAAAAAACAAACTTTCTATCGTTGTTTAGGTGGAGGAATAGAATTTCAAGAGAAAAGTGAAGAAGCTCTAAAACGAGAATTTATGGAAGAATTAGGTATTGATATTGAAGTAGGAGATTTTGTTGGTATTGCTGAAAACATCTTTACTTTTGAAACAAAGAAAGCTCATGAAATTGTTTTATTCTATAATATTAAAATAAAAGATGAAGATTATAAAGAAAAATATAATATTATGGATGAAAAAGAAAAAACACTAGCTTGTTGGGTAGATATAAATGATTTTAAAGATAAAAAGAAAATATTATATCCTGAAGAAATATTTAAATATTTATAAAAAAAAGAGATTAAAATCTCTTTTTTTATTCATTAAAATATCCAGCAGCAGGAAGAGCTCTACCACCACCAACAACTTTTGTAAACGTTTGTGAATTCTTTGATTTATAGAATAGAGCAACTGAACCACCACCATCAAGATTAGTTGCATTTTTACAACCAAGGGATAAGAATTTATCAATCGCAGTATTTCTTCTTTCATGAGTTGAAGTAAATAATACATAGTTATTTTCATTAATCTGACAAATCATTGTTAATCCTTTATATGAGTTATTTGATCTATCAGGCATACTACTAGAGAAACTTGATAATTTCTTGCCATCTTTAATTACTGGTCCTGCAAAGTTAAAGGTATTTCTTACTCCTGAATTAATAACTGTTTGTGACCATTTTTGCTTTGCTTCTATTTCGGCTGAACTTGAAGCCACATTGTCTTCAAATATAACCATTTTATTATCTTTAGTAATACCAGTTAAATACCATTGTTTAACAGCTTTATTATATGCATTTCTAACAACTTTTCCATTATTTATGACAATAGTACCAACTTCAGTTTTATCATAAGGAGGATACTTATTAACACTTGCTGCATCAAAGGTTCCTTTAAGATAGAAACCACTGCCATTAAAGCCAACCATAAGTTTATTTTGTAAATTATTTTGATTCATTGATCTTGTTAATAAATCAAGTGGTTTATAAAGATTTTTCCCATATTCAGGGGAAGCTGCTTTATTAAGTTGAGAATATGCATCCTTTGCCCAAATTCTTGTTAAATAGTATCCACCAATCTTGCTTATATATACTTTCAATGTATCAGTTTCTTCTCTAAAAATAACATTTTCCCCACTTGGTGGCTTTATTGGATCATAGTATCTATTATCGACGATCTTACATTTTAATTCACTAACGTTACCAGCTTCATCATATACTTTAACAGTTAATGTATTAGATGTTTTATTAGAACTTGTATATTTATTACTTTCATTACTGTTTAATAAAGTACCATTATCAAAATATTCGTATTTTGTAATATTATGTTCATCTTTAGCGTCTACTGATAAGACTGTATTATCTTGATTTAGAGTTGCAGTACAAGTTCCAGTTGGCTTTTCTTTATCGATATTTGTTATATTAATTTCTTCTATATATTCTTGATTTTTTACATTGTAAGCTACTATTTTATAAGAACCATTTTTATTAACGGTTATGGAACCTTTAGTATTTCCATATACCTTGCCATCTGGCATTAATACTTTACTAAATGTTTCTCCCGTAATTTCGTAAGTTATTGTTACATCAGTATTAGTTATTTCGTTTTTATCTAATGTATAATTAATCGTTAAATCATAACTTTCAGGCTCTAAAACCGTTACTTTTCTTGTTAAAACCTTACCGTTATATCGATATATTATTTGATATTCACCAGGACTTCGATTATTAACATTATTTATTACTTGTACAGAACTTGTTAAATCATTATTATTTTCATCTATATAACTATAACCAGGTTCTTGATATTCTTCTTTGTATTTAAGTGTTACATCACCACCTGTTAAAGTAAATGAATAACTATTTTTCTTTTCTTCATCAGTTGGTGTTTCATTCCCTCCCATAAAGATAAATATAAAGGTTAGAACAATTAAGAAGATAAGGGCATAAATAATATAATTTAATACATTGTCATTCTTTTTTTTCATTTATTACTCCATCTATTATTACATAATAATTATATATTTTTAGTAATCGTTTGACAATTAAATGTTTTGTATTTATTATAAAGTACTTGAGGTTTATATGTATGAAGAAAAACTATCTTCTTTAAAAAAAATAGGTATTAAAGTAGAAGAAAATGAATTTGAAGAAATAATGAATTTATACAACAATATTTTTCTTTTTTTATTAGAAATTGGTGTTATAAAAGATAATGATTTCTCTAATAGATGGCAATTTATGGATAAAGATCTTTCTTTTATAAACAATAGTTATAAAGATAATAATAATTATAAAATATTTAAAATTGTTGTTTATTTAAAAAGGAATAACTTATGTCATTTATTCCCTGTTCATCATTTATATTGGGTTTCTGGAAGACGTGAATTAATACAAGAATTAGATTTTTATCTATCAATTAACATCAGATTTGATCATGAAAAATTTATTAGTGAATATATAGAAAATAACACTTATACTATGTCTAATATAATTGAAGATGCATATAAAGATTTAATGATAAATCGATTTGTAGATTCTAAGTATAAAAGAATTATAGAATTATTCAAAAACATATATGATAAGTATCAAACTATTCCAAGTAGTGTTGATACTGATTTATTTGAATGGTTTTTTAATGTATTATATCTACATATTGTAATTGATAAAAAAATTGATGAACTAGATGAAGTATTAATGAATTTAGATTATATTTGTAGTCATATTTTAGAGATTACTGATATAATAAATATGTATAATCCAAGGTTTAATAGAGAAATGTATCTATTAGTTAAGAGTCTTTATAGGACGAATGATAAACCTAGAATAATTGTTAAATAAGGAGTTTTTATGATTAAACCAGAAAAATTAAATAGAGGCGATAAAGTTGCGATGGTTAGTCTATCTTGGGGAGGACTAGGTGATACTAAATTTAAGCATAAATTTTATATAGCTAAAAAAAGATTAGAAGATGAATTTGGACTTGAACTATTTGAAATGCCCCATGCTCTTTCAGGTAGTAAATATGTAGAAGAACATCCTGAAGATAGAGCTAAAGATTTAATGGATGCATTCGCTGATCCTAGTGTTAAAGCCATCTTTTGTGCTATAGGTGGTAATGATACTATTAGAACTTTACCATATATTGATTTTGATGTTATAAGAGAAAATCCTAAAATATTTATGGGTTATTCGGATACAACAATTAATCACTTTATGATGCATAAAGCAGGGCTAGTATCTTTTTACGGACCAACTGTAATGTGTGAATTTGGTGAATATGTTAAGATGTTTGATTATACTAAAGATGCTGTTAATAGTATATTGTTTGATAATACTCCAAATTTTGAAATTAAATCAAGTCCGGAATGGTGTAGAGAACGTATTGAATGGGATGAGAAAAATATCAATGTAGGGAAAACTCTTATTCCCGAAACTCATGGATATGAATTACTTCAAGGAAATGGTCTTGTGACAGGACAACTTTTAGGTGGTTGCATTGATGTTTTTCCAATGGCTTTTGATACATCTATTTGGCCAACTGACTGGGATGATAAAATATTATTACTTGAAACAAGTGAAGATAAACCAAGCCCTGATTTTGTTTATGATATTTTAAATAATTTAGGTAAACAAGGTATTTATGATAAAGTAAAAGGCATTATATTTGGTAAACCATATGAAGAGATGTACTATGAAGAATATAAAGAAATCTTAAGAAAAGTACTTAGTGAATATCATAGAAATGATTTACCAGTTTTATATAATATTAATATAGGTCATGCTTTCCCTAATGGTATCTTACCTTTAGGAACAGATGTTACAGTTGATTTTGATAATAAGAAAATATATTTATATATTTAACGGAACAAAGTTTGATTGATTCTAAAATAAAAAGAAAATAGTTTTATTTTCTTTTTTTATGTTATATTAATTAAGGAGGATAAATATGAATATTGAATATAATAAATTAGAAATAACAAAGGAAGAATTATTACAAGCAGATCGTACTAATCCATATAATGTAGCTGCTTTATATGTAAGAGTTTTATGTTCTTATAATAATCTTAACCAAAATGCTTTTTATGATTTAATGCAAGTTTTATTGGGAGAATATCAACCATTAAGTGGTGTTGCAAAACAAAGTATTTTAGATCGTTTAATGCAAAATGAAAAATATGAATATATTGGTAAATCATATTTTATTGGGGCTAATCCTAGTAATGACTATACACCAAGTATTCCATACACAATATCAGTAATGGATGATCCTAACTTTAATCAAGAAGGATATAAAAGATTATTTTTACAAAGTGGGGGAGCTGATTCTAAAAGACCAATTATGGTACGACTAGCAAAAGATGGAAATTATTATTTATGGAGTGATTCATATATGGGATTAATGACTGATATTCGTTCTCCTGAATCAAAGAATCCATGGGCTTAAAAGAGTATTTAATTATTGGTTCTTTGATAATATTAATAATCGTTGTTGTGTTTGTAATTATTAATTATTTAAACCATAATGATAATTATTTAGCAAAGAAGTTATTAAAAAGAAAACCTATATATCATAATCTTATTGAAATAACTTATTCTAATAGTGGTAATAGTAATGGTAATACTAATTTTATAACAATTGATTTAGTAAAAAAGACGATGAGAACCGAATATGCTGATTATCATAATGAACCATTAAGTATATGTGAATATAAATTAGATGAAAATATCCACAATATTGTGGATAAAATTAATGAATATAATCTTCAATCGTATCGAAATTTACCAATTGATACGAATTGTATTGCTCTAGATGCTCCTATTAAAACATTAATACTTGTTTATAAAGAAGATAATAATGAATACATAACAATTGATTTTAATATGATGATACCTACTAAATCACGTGAAAGATTAAATGAGGTCGTAAAAGATATTATTAACTTAAAGAATACGAGTAAAGTAGTAAAAAAATATAAAGAGAAAAGATAATTTTCTCTTTTTTTGATATAATTTAAATAGAGGTTATAATGAATGATTATAAACAAAAAGAAAGAGAAGAATTATTAATATCAAGAGGATATAACTATCAAGATGTAATAGAACTATGTAGTTTTGATGTTAACAATCTAGAATTAATTGTTCAAAGAATATTTGATGATATTAAAAAAGATTGTAAGATGGTTAATAATCCTATTAGTATTTTTATTGGTGGTCAACCTGGAAGTGGTAAAAGTGTTGAAGCTTATCGAATTAAAAATAATTTTAATGATGATGGTATTATTGTCATTAATTTAGATAATTATCGTTCATACCATCCTAATTATCAAAAAATGGAAGAATTAATAAAAAAACATTGGGAAGGACGATTAGAAACAAACAATGATTCAATGGGTAATGATATTGCAGATTTTACTCATTACTTCGCTAGTGTTGTATCTGATAAAATTTTTAAGTTATCAAGTAAATTTGTTGATAATAAAGGTTATAATATTATTTTTGATTGGGGTATGAGACTTCCTCTTGAACCTTTATCAATAATGGAAGAATTATATGAAAAAGGATATACCATTAATGTTAAATTTGTTGTTGTTTATGAAAAGATAAGTAGAGAAGCTTGTAACTTAAGAGCGATGTATAAAAATCAACATATTTTAAGAAAAGTATGTGATGATTTTCATGATTTGTGTGTTAATTCTCTACCTGATAGTGCTAAAACAATTTATAGTGTTGGAACAGATAAAGGTATTATTAATGATTTTTCTTTAATCGATCGTAATGATAAAGTGATTTGGAATAAAAATAGTAATGAAGATATCAAAGATGTTTATTATAATTATCTTCATAATGATATCTATAATAATTATGAGAATAATCTTGATGATGTTATAATCATATGTAGTCTTGAAAGTAAAGGTTTTTTATAAACCTTTTTTTAATATATAATTGTGTAAAAGAAATTGTATTGCTTTTTATTTAAGGGTTATAATAACCTTAAGGAGGAAAAATGAAGAGAAAGAATGGTACGTTATATACCTTAATAATAATGTTTTTATTTGTAGCTTTATTAACATGGTTTTTTCCAGTAACGGTTTATCAAACAGAATTTGCTGAACAAGGAATGGCAAGAGTTGGTTTGATGGAATTATTTACGTATCCAACGTATACATTTTATAATTTCATATATGTCTTTATATTCTTACTTTTAGTTGGTGGATTATATGGAATCTTAAAGAATATAAAAGCATATCGTGTATTGGTTGAAAGGATTGCTAATAGAGTAAAAGAAAGAGAACCTTTCTATATAATTGGAACTATTTTAGTTTTATCTATAGTAGTATCATTTACAGGTTTAACTTATGAATTATTAGCTATTATGCCATTTATTGCTACACTTGCTTTATTAAATAAAAGAGATAAAGTAACAGCAGCATTAATGACGGTAGGCCCAATTGTTGTTGGTGCTATTGGAAATACATTCTCAGTACCAATTGCAGGAGTATTTGTAAATGGTCTACAAATTGATTATAAAGATTTATTAGTTTCAAAAATAATTCTATTATTGTTAAGCTGTGTAGTATTAATAATTGCTGTTTTCTTACATAATAGAAAGACAAAAGAAAAAGAATTAGAAGAAGAATTATTCTTTATTCCAGAAAAAGTAACTGATAAAGAAAAAGTACGTGTTTGGCCATTAGTAGTAATCCTTGGTGGTTTTGCTTTAGTTAAACTATTAGGATCAATTGGATGGCAAACAATCTTTGGATTATCTTTCTTTGCTGACTTGAAAGGAAAGATTGAGGCATATCCATTATTTAGTAAGTTAATAATGTTTATTGTATTTGGTTTAACAATTGTTATTATGCTTATTAAATATATTGTTAATAAAAAGAAAGATAAGAGTATTACTTTAAGAAAGTCTATTGGTACATTTGGAGTAGTAGTATTTGCTATAAGTATTGCTATTTTAACTTTAGTTACAGTAAAAGTATTCTTAGAAGATGCATTTAAAGTAACAACAATCTTTACTAAAGTATATAATTCTCTTGGCTTTAATAATGTTACAATCAAAGATTTATTTGGTGAAACAGTTGCTCTTGGTGAGTGGACTTATTCTGAATATATCGTTTGGTTATTCGTTCTAGAATTAGTCTTAATGATAGGATATAAAGTTAAAGTAAATGATGCTATTGAAAATGCTGGAAACGGTATGAAGAAAGTACTTTATGCTGCAATTGTTTGTATGTTTGCATATACAATCTTAGTATTAACATCAAATAATCCAGTTATGTTATCAATTCTTAAACCATTAATTAATTTAACTAATAGTTCATCTATTGCACCAGTAATAAGAATTTTTATTTATACATTTGTAACACTTATTAGTTCATTTATGAACTGTGACTTTAGTTATTTAACATATGGAGTATTTAATTTATCATTTGCAGCAAATAGTTTTGCTGGTAATACAGCAATGCTTCCAATTGTTGGATTAATACATCAAGGGGCAATGGGCTTAGCTCTATTAATAGCTCCAACTAGTATTCCAATGTTATTTGCTCTAAATACATTAAATCTTTCTTATAAAGAATGGTTAAAGAAAACATGGTTATTATTTGTAATACTACTATATTTAGTATTAGTTGCTTCAATAGTAGCATTACTTATATATTAGAATGATTCATTGAATCATTCTTTTTTTATTTGTATTTTCTTAAAAATTAAGTATAATATTTTGTATGGAGGCTTTATGAGATTATATAATACTTTAACAAGAAAAGTTGAAGAATTTAAACCTATGAATGCGAATGTTGTTAAAATGTATACTTGTGGACCAACGGTATATCATTTTGCGCACATAGGAAACTTAAGAAGTTATATTCAAGAAGATATTTTAGAGAAATATTTAAGGTATATTGGTTATCGTGTTGATCGTGTAATGAATATAACAGACGTTGGTCATTTGACAAGTGATGGCGACACTGGTACAGATAAAATGGTAAATAGTGCCAAAAAAGAACATAAATCTGTACTTGATATTGCTAAATACTATACAGAGTGTTTCTTCAATGATTGTTGTAAGTTAAATATTCGTAAGCCAGATACAGTTGTACCCGCAACTAGTTTAATTGATCGTTATATTATGATGATTGAAAAGTTAATTAATGATGGTTATGCCTATCCAAGTGGAGGTAATATTTATTTTGATACTTCTAAATTAAAAGATTATTATGTATTAACTAATCATAAAGAAGATGAATTAATGGTTGGTGTTAGGGACGATGTAACAGAAGATACTAATAAACGTAATAAAGCAGACTTTGTTTTATGGTTTACTAAATCAAAATTTGAAGATCAAGAATTAAAATGGGATTCACCATGGGGAGTAGGTTATCCTGGTTGGCATATAGAATGTTCTGGTATCTCTACTAAATACCTAGGAGAATACCTTGATATTCACTGTGGAGGAGTAGATAATATTTTCCCTCATCACACTAATGAAATCGCTCAATCCGAGGCTTTCTTAGGCCATAAATGGTGTAATTATTGGTTCCATGTAGAACACTTGAATGACAAAAATGGTAAAATGAGTAAAAGTAAAGGTGATATCTTAACCGTTGATACTTTAATTAACAAAGGATATAATCCTTTATCATATCGTTATTTTGTTTTATCTAGTCATTATCAAAAACCACTTGAATTTAGTTATGAGAATTTAGATGGAGCCGAAAACGCTTATTTAAAACTAAAATCAAGAATCGCTAAATTAAGTAATGATGGTAATATTGAACAAGAGAATTATGACTTATTTAATGATCAATTCTTAAAAGCAATGGATGATAATTTAAATACATCACTAGCTTTAACGGTAATCTATGATCTATTAAAAAGTGATACAAACGATTTCACTAAGAGATTATTAATAGAAGACTTTGATACTGTACTTTCACTAGATCTTTTAAAAGAAGAAGAGAAAAAAGAAGTCGATGAAGAATACATTAATAAGAAAATCGAAGAAAGACGTATTGCTAAAGCTAATAAAGACTTTATGCTTGCAGATAAGATTAGAGATGAATTATTACAAGAAGGAATTAAACTTCTTGATACAAGAGAAGGAACTACATATGAGATTATGTAGTTCTCTCTTTTTTTATTTTGTTATTAACATTTTGTTAAAAACATTGACAAAGTAGTAATTATGTAGTATATTATAGTTGAAAAGAGAGAAAGAGAGCTCTCTAATACTTAGATTTGTGATATTAACAATTTGTTAATAAGAGGAGGTTTTATGAAAAGTTTACAAGTTGTTACACCACATATGGAATGCTTATTTAATTGCCCATTTTGTATTGCAAAAGCTCATAATCATGAAAACAATTTTATTGATTATTACCACAAGAATAAAGAATTATGGCAAAAAAATTTTATTAACGTGTTAAAAAGTAATCCTGATTTAGCATATGTTGTTATTACAGGAACGAATGAACCTATGCAATCATCAGAGTGTGTCCTTGATATCATTAATTTAACAAGAGAGTATCGCCCTGATATTAAAATTGAAATTCAAACTCGTTGGTACATGGAAAATGATTTATATAACAAATTAGATGTTGTCTGCTACAGTATTTCTAATTATTTTTTCTTAGACAAGATTAAGCCAATGGGTAAAATTAGTCGATATGTCTTTATTTTAACAGATTCTTTTAACAATAAAACTTTACAAGATATTTTAGATATCATTCCAAAAGAAGTTACACAATTAACATTTAAAACATTACAAAATAGTATTACAAATGATACACCAATTGATGAATGGATTAATAAACATCGAATTGATCCTGAAACCCTTAATAATTTAGAAAAAGATATTAAAGCTTATCAAGGAGACTTATCTATTAGATTAGACAAGGATTGTATGACAGCAGATAATAGATATAAAGTCTTTAGAGAAGATGGAGATGTCTATAATGACTGGGATGAACTTCCCAAAGAAAAATCAATGATAAAGAAATAGAAAGGAGATTATTATGAAAAAAATGGTATTTGTTGTTGATATGATTAATGGATTTTGCAAGAGAGGCCCTCTTGCAAATCCAAAAGCTATGGAGATGGTTCCATTATTGCATGACTTTTTAGAAAACTTTGATGGAGAAAAAATAGAAGCTAGGGATGCACATACAGAAGATTCAGTAGAATTCTTAATATATCCTATTCATGCTTTAAAAGATGACTATGAAAGTGAAGGTATTGATGAATTAAAAGATGTTTTAGAAGGAGCTAAAATCTTTTATAAAAACTCTACTGATTTAACCGTTATTCCAGGTTTTATCGAATATATTCTTAAAGAAAAACCAGATGAAATAACAATCACTGGTTGTTGTACAGATATTTGTATTATGCAATATGCCTTGACACTAAAAGCCCTATTTAACCAATATAATATGGCTTGTGATATAATAATATATGACAACTTAGTTGATACTTATGATAGCCCTGATCATAATAGAAATTATTATCAAGAAGCAGCTCTTAATTTAATGAGAAATGCAGGTATTATTGTTAAACATTATGAACAAAATAAAGTTATAAAGAAGGTGAATTAAGATGAAAAATAATGAAACAATGATTGTTGATATGTATGAAATACCTATGAGTCAAACATACTTTGATACGGGAGATAAAGATACTTATGTATATTTTGATGTCTTCTTTAGAAAAAATCCTTTTAATGGTGGTTACACTGTATCAGGTGGACTTGATAACATTATTGATTTTATTAATAATTTTCAATATACAGATTCTGATATTGAATATTTAAGAAGTTTAAATAAATACAGTGAAGAATTCTTAAGTCAGTTAAAAGGAACAAGATTTACCGGAGACTTATATATGGTTCCTGATGGAACAATCGTTTTCCCTAATGAACCAGTTTTGACTGTAAGAGCGAAAACAGTGGAAGCACAACTATTGGAAACGGCTTTATTACATCATTTTAATACTGGATCACTTATTACTACAGCAGCCAAAAGAATAACTAATGAAGCAGGAGATGTTCCTGTTATTGAGGGAGATGATTCAGCATCTGTAATGGAATTTGGTGCTAGAAGATCCCTTAATCCAATGGAATCTGCTAAATATGGCTATATTGGTGGATGTGTTGGAACTTCACTTGTTAAAGCAGGAAAAGAATATAATATTCCTATTTTGGGAACGATGGCTCATTCTTTAGTAACGTTTTATGAGAATGAAGAAACTGCTTTTAGAAACTTTGCTAAAAGTAATCCAAATGATTGTGTTTTCTTAGTTGATACATATGATACCTTAAGAGAAGGTGTTCCTACCGCTATTAAAGTTGCTAATGAATATTTAAAACCTAATAATATTAAATTTAAAGGA
Organism: uncultured Clostridia bacterium; assembly: GCA_946409545.1. Classification (GTDB taxonomy): domain Bacteria; phylum Bacillota_I; class Bacilli_A; order RF39; family UBA660; genus RUG12783. The sequence goes on from CAMJWT010000024.1 coordinate 14,798, forward strand.
ATAAGAATTGATAGTGGAGATCTTGCTTATTTATCTAAAGAAGCTAGAAAGATGCTTGATGAAGCCGGATATACTGATACTGGTATTTGCTTATCAAATGGTCTTAATGAATATACTATTGCGGAATTAAAGAAACAAGGAGCTAAATTTAACTCTTTAGGAGTTGGTGATAATATTGCGCAACCTCTTGATCGTGTTGGTGGGGTTTATAAATTAGTGGCTATAGAAAGAGATAATCAAGTTATTCCTCGTATTAAAGTAAGTAATGATAGTATTAAAACGATTAATCCTGGTTATAAAAAATTATATCGTTTCTATGACAAAGATACAGGATATGCTTTAGGTGATGTTGTTGCTTTATATGATGAAATAATTGATAAAGATAAATATACTTTAATTCATCCAATTGATACTTGGAAAACAAAAGAAATAACTAATTATGTTGTTCGTGAATTACAAGTACCAATCTTTAAAGGAGGAACTCTTGTTTATCAAGAACCAACTGTTACTGAAAAAAGAGATTATTGTAATAAAGAATTTAAAACATTATATCCAGAGATTACAAGACTTTCTAATCCTCATGAATATTATGTTGATTTATCAAAAGAATTATTAGATTTAAAAAATAAAATGATTAATGAACATCGAGAAAGGAATAATTAATTATGTTTAATGCGAATGAAGAAGTAAATAAAATATGTGAATTTGTAAGAGATTATTATCAAAAAAATAATTTAACAGGAGCTGTTGTTGGAATAAGTGGAGGAAAAGATAGTGCAGTAGTTGCTGCTCTTCTTGTAAAAGCCTTAGGACCAGAAAATGTTGTAGGGGTAGCCCTACCATGTCACTCTAAAGACGAAGACTTAAATGATGCTATTATGTTAAGCGAATATTATGGCTTTAAACTAATTAAACTTGATTTAACAAGTACATATGATAGTTTTGTTAATGAAGTAGAAAATGTTACGGGAAGTAATGATTATGATAACGCTAATATTAATTTAAAACCAAGATTACGTATGAGTAGTTTATATTATGTAGCAAGTATGTTATCAACAAATGGTAAACGTTTTATTGTAGCAGGTACAAGTAATAAGAGTGAATTATTTGTAGGATACTTCACCAAAGGTGGAGATTCAACTCATGACTTTGAAGTAATTAGTGATTTCACAGTATCTGAAGTAATAAAGATAGGAGAAGCCTTAAAAGTACCTGAAAAAGTTCTTTATAAGGCCCCTTCTGATGGATTATCAGGTAAAACCGATGAAGATAACTTAGGAGTTACTTATCAAGCTATTGAAGATTATATTTATGGAAAAGAACTTGATTCTGAAACGCAAGCTAAAATAAAAAAATTACATGATAATAATCAACATAAATTTAATATGCCAGCATATCGTAGGTGACCTATGTATTCGAGTGAAGAAGAATTCTTAGCGCATTATGATCCTAATAAATATGAAAGATTATCAATGTCTACTGATATCTTAATATTTAGTGTATCGGATAAAGAAAAGAATAATTATCGTAAAAGTAATGAAAAGGTAATGAGTATCTTACTTGTTAAAAGAGATAATTATCCATATAAAGATAGATGGTGTCTTCCTGGAGGATTCTTAGATCCTAAAAAAGAAACACTATTGGATTCTGCTAAAAGAGTATTAAAAAATGAAACAAACTTAGAAGATATTTATTTAGAACAATTATATACTTTTGATTGTTTAAATAGAGATCCTAGAATGCGTGTATTATCAACTACTTTTATGGCATTAATTGATAAAAATGAACTATTAAGTATGATTAATGAAAAATCAAGTTGGTTTAATATTGAAAATATTGATAATAAAGACAATTTAGTAACAATAACATTAAGTAATGGAATTGATACATTAAAGTTCTCGGTTCGTAAGACCTTAATTAGTAAAACAACTAATAACTATGAATATCATAAAGAAAAGAGTATTCTTGCTTTTGACCATGAAAGTGTTATTGTTTGTGGAATCGATCGTATTAGAAATAAAATTAGAGATACAGATATTATCTTTAATTTATTGCCTAAGTATTTTACTTTAGGTGATGTTCAAAGAATCTATGAAACAATTCTTAATAAGAAATTATTAGACCCTGCATTTAGAAGAATAATCAAAGATAAAGTAATAAAAACTGATATAATTAAAAGTGATGGAGGTCATCGACCATCTATTATGTATAAATATAGGGAGGATATAAAATAATGGAGCTATTTGATATTGTTGATAAAGATCGTAAACCTTTAGGATACACTAAAGAAAGACATGAAGAGTTATTAGATAACGAATATAATGTTGGTGTTGAATTATGGAACTTTTATAATAAAAGGTTATTATTAACAAGACGAGCTCCCCATAAATCTCATCCTGGTGAATGGGAAGTACCAGGAGGATGTTCACAAACTACAGAAACAAGTGATGATACAATAAATAGAGAAATTATGGAAGAAATAGGTTTTAAACTTGATAATAATTATAAACTTCTTGGTTCGTCTCTATATAAAAATCATTTTGTTGATTTATATAAAAGTATTATTAATATCGATATTGATAAATGTGTTTTACAAGAAACGGAAGTAAGTGGTATTCGATATGTTACCCGTGATGAGTTCCTTGAATTAAATAAAGAAAACTTAATTGTAAAATCGGTTTTTAATAGATATTTAGAACATCAAAGAGAGTTAGATAAAGATTGGCTATAGCCAGTCTTTTTCATTGAATAAAAGAGGTATTTATATTAAAATATTATTAGAGGTGATAATATGCTACACGGAAATAATATACAAATTTTATTAATTATAGGAGCACTTGCTATTACAACAATTGCTAGTTTATACATAAGAAGTAATTATCGTAAATATAAAGAAATAAAATCAAAGAAAAATTATACAGGTTTTGATACAGCACGAGATATTTTAGATAAAAATGGACTTAAAGATGTTTTAATACTCGAAGTACAAGGTGAGTTAACAGATCATTACGATCCTAAAAAAAAGATAGTATCATTATCAACAGATATCTATCATGGAGATAGTATTGCAAGTATTGCCGTAGCAGCTCATGAATGTGGACATGCTATTCAAGATAAAGAAGGATATACATTCTTAAAAATAAGACATAGTTTAATCCCTTTTGTTAATTTTTCATCAATCGCTGGTTATATTGCAATAATGATTAGTTTAATCGCTGGAATCGCTGATTTATTATGGTTTGGTATAGCTTTAGAGTGTGTTATTTTATTATTCCAAATTGTTACTTTACCAGTAGAGTTTAATGCAAGTAGTAGGGCTTTAAAACAAATAGAAAGTTTAAAAATAGTTGATAAAAGTGAAAAAGATGGCTGTAAGAAAATGTTAACATCAGCAGCTCTTACTTATGTTGCTAGTGTTTTATCAGCCGTTATGCAAATACTTAGATTAGTTTTAATCGCTAATGATAGGAGAAGATAATGACTAAAGAGATTAATTCTTTAGTTCTTGCATATCTTGGAGATACAATATACGAAGATTATATTAGAGAATATTTAATAAAAAAAGGTATTGGAAATATCAAAGATCTTCAAGAAGCTTCTATGGAATATGTTAGTGCGAAATCACAAGCTAGAATCTTAGAAGCTTTAATTAATAAGAATATCTTTAGTGAGGAAGAACTAGAAATCATAAAAAGAGCAAGAAATAATAGTAGTAAACATCATCCTAAAAGTTGTGATGTAATTACTTATCGAAAAGCAACAGGATTAGAAGCTTTAATAGGTTATTTAAAGTTAGAAAACAAAATAAACCGTATAGATGAAATAATGGAAGTGGTATTGTATGAGATATAAAGTAAATTTTCGTAATCTAGAAGAGTCTATTCTCTATATAGATAAAAAGAATGAAAATATTAAAGAATCATTAACAAACTTACATAAATATTATGACAATCTAAAATGGAAAAGTACTAATAGAGAAATCTATGATGTTAAATATAAAGAATTAACAGATAATATTGAAGATTTAACTAAAAAGACAGATGAATTAATGGAAATGTTAAAGAAAAAATATCAATTATTTGATGATGTATATCAAAATAAAATGAAAAAAATAAGTAAAGATCCTATTGATATAGAAGAGATGGTAAAAAACGGAGAATAATTATGATAGAAATTAATATAGATGAATTAAATAAATTTAGTAATAATTATTATCAAGAAATTAATAAATTAGAAACTGATATTAATGACGTTTTTGATCAATTAACAGGATTAAAAGAATCAATCAATACTCCCAATATATCTAAAAAAATAGATGAATTTAATGAAGTATATTACCAAGTAAAAGATTCGATAAAAGAAAGTAATACTTATTTAGAAGCACAAGTTAAGAATATTATTAAAAACTATGAAGGTTTATATAAAGATATAAAAGTAGGAGTTAATAATGACTAGTAATGAATTAAGAGGTTATTTAAATACCTTTAATACCAATATTGATAAAGCTATAAGTGAATATAATGAAGTATCTAATTCAATAGGAACTATATCAAATAATATAAATTCTATTAAAGGTTCTGATGGTGTAATGTATAATGGTATACTTGAAAATACTACTAACGCTCAATCTCAAGTAACAAACATTGTATCTTCACTTCAAAGTCTTAAAGGTTCTGTTAATGCTAAAACAAGTCTTGAAATTAATAGGTTAGCGTTACTTGAAGATGAAGCAAGAAGACAAAAGGCTAAAGAGGAAGAAGGAGGTAACGATTAACATGAATGATGAAATCGATTATGAATCAGAAGATGTTGAAAATTTAATTACTTCTTTTTCGTCTGCTGTAGATAAATTAAATACAATTGAATTAGGTGGTTTATCAACTTGTTCTTATATTGCATCTCAATGTACATCTACAATTAATGAGGTTAAATCATCACAAGAAAAAGCGGCTAAGTATCTAGAAAGTAATACAGATCCTATTAAAGATATTTTAGAAAGTATGAAATTAATAGATGAAATGGGAGATGGAGTTTTTGATTTTTCTGACATCCTTTTATTACTTCAAATGAAAAAACAAGGGACAAAAGTATATAAGGCTGATGAAGAATTTTTTAGAAAACAAGGATGGCCAGTAGATAATGGTGTCGTAACAATTACTGGACCTGAAGGGACTTATCAATATGATATTAAAAATGGAAGATTAATTAATCCGGATGGTACATGGTTACATGTTAATTATTATATTCCTGAAAATGTTGATGATATCTCATCCCTTAATACGATAACTTGTCTAGCAGGTCAAGGAGAAAGAGATGTTGATTCGCCAACTGGAGCTAATTCTTTCCATTTAGATTCTTTAGGCGCTAACTCTATAATTGTTTGTCCTAGTAAGAGTGGACAACAAGCTCAAGGAATTGATATTGGAAAAGCAAGTTATTCTTTCATGGCTCAAAAGGTAATTAATTCTACGAAGTTTGCAACTTTGTTTTCTCGTCAAAAACCAGGATGTCAAAATATTATTGGTGGTTGTAGTAGTGGAGGAGGATCTGCTCTTAAAATAGCTGCTCAAGCAGGGGACTTATATGATACCGTCTTTTGTATTAACTATGCTCCATTAATTGCTGGTAAAAATGATAAAGGTAAAGGTAAAAACGGAGCAGATGATAATCGTTTAACGGAAGACGAAGCAAGAGCTTTAAATGGGAAAAATTTATTATTCTTTTCTTCAAGTAGTGATCCGAATATCGATGGTGATCGTAATAGTTTTATGTATACAGGAATAAACTTACTTTTACAATATTGTCCTGATGCAGAAATCTATTTAGCTACAAATAGAAGAGGATCAGCTTTTAGAGATATTCAAGGTGATAATTATCATTTCTTAGGTGAAGAGTTTTGGCAGGAATTTGCAAATGGTGAGTATTCAGGACATGGCTCTTACCATGGAATGTTTAAAGATTTAATTAATTCTGGAGTATTAGGTAGAAATGGCTATAATACTTCTATGTAAAAGAAAGGTGATTTTATGCTAATATCTGGACGCAATAATGTTAAAGAAATTTTAAAAAATTTTAAAGGTGATATAGAGATAAAAAGGTTAATTTGTCAAAATAACTATAATGAAAATGATGTTTTGACTTTAGCCAAATCAAAAAGAATCCCCATAATTTATAAGGAAAAACGAGATTTAGACAATCTTGTCAAAAATAATCATCAAGGTGTAGTATTGGAAGTAAGTGATTTTAACTATACACCACTTGATGAATTATTAGGAAAAGATAAGAGTTTTCTATTAATCCTTGATCATTTAGAGGATCCTCATAATTTAGGAGCAATCGTTCGTACTTGCGAAGCAGCAGGTGTTGATGGAATTATTCTTCCAGAAAACCGAAGTGTTTCAGTTAATGAAACGGTTATGAAAACAAGTGTAGGTACCTTATATAATGTTAAAATAAGCCAAGTAACTAATTTAAATAACACTATTAAAAGATTAAAGAAAGATGGTTATTGGATATATGGTACAGATATGGATGGAGATGACTATAAAAGTATTAGTTATCCACCTAAAGTATGTGTTGTTATTGGTAATGAAGGAAATGGCTTATCAAGAATAGTTAGAGAATCCTGTGACGGTATAGTTAAAATTCCAATGTATGGAAAGGTTAATAGTTTAAATGCCTCAGTAGCAACAGGTATTGTTATTTATGAGGTAATAAATAGGTAATAACAATGTACAGGGAGTTTAATGATTATGAATTATTATATTTAGTAAGTGAGAATAATGAAGATGGCTTTAATATTCTTTATAAGAAATATATGCCATTAATAATTAAATTTGCTAACAAATATATGAATTCATTTAAATACTTAGGTTATGAAAAAGATGATTTATTACAAATAGGGTATATAACACTATATAAAGCATCTAGATACTATAAACATTATAGTGAAAGTATGTTTTATACATTTTTATGTACCTTACTTGAAAACATTTATAATGAAGAATATCGTAAATGTAATTCTAATAAATATCGTTCTTTAAATAAAAGTATTTCGTATGATTTAAAAATTCCTGGAAAAGATTTAACTTATAAAGAAGTTTTAGGTGAAAATAGTATATATTATAAAGAATGTGATTGTTATAATAGAATAGTTACTTTCAAAAATAATTTACCTTTTGAAATAGCTTGTTATATTGAATTAAAATATAATGGATATAGTAATAAAGAAATAAGTGAATTACTTGATGTTGATCCTCGAAAATTATATACTTTTCAAAGGATTATAAAGGAAAACTACCTTTACACTTAATTATTTATTTTTAATTATTCTTATGATACAATCTAGTAGGTGACGAAATATGGCAAAGAAAATAATGAGCAGAAAAGAAATGCTTAAAGAACAAGAAAGAATTAAGAGAGAAAAAAAATTAGTAGCAGAAGAGTATAAAAAAGAAGATATTGTTAAGAATTTTATATATATCACAATTGGTGTATGCTTATTCTTAGGTTTATGTTATTTTGGATTAAATCTAATTAAAGGAAAGATTAGTTTCAAAAAAGAAGAATTAGTAGTTGATGATACTATCAATAATGCAGTTATGTGTGGAACATTGTTAACTCAAAGTGATTCTGAGTATTTTGTTCTAGCTTATAATTATTCAAGTACAGATAAAAGTATCTATACTCAATTAGCAACTAATTATCAAGGAAGCGAAAAAGTATATAACATGGATCTTGAAAGTGGATTTAATAAGACATGTGTAGGTGATAAGTTAGTAATTGATAATGATGTTAAAAAACTAAAACTTACATCACCAACATTATTAAAGATTGTTAACGGAAAGATTGAGAAATCTTATACTACTAAAGAAGATATTATTAAAGTATTATTAGGAAATTAGAATAGGAAACTATTCTTTTTTTATGTAATAATTGACAAGTTTATATAAATAAATTCCATAATTTTGTATAATTAAAGTGGAGAATGTTATGACACTTGAAGTAAAAGATTTAAATTATGGTGAGTTTAAAAACTTTAATATAGTATTTAAAAGTTATAGATCATATTCTATTATTGGTGATATTAATTGTGGTAATGAAACATTATTTAGAATATTATCAACATCTATTATGACAAATAATAGTATTTTCTTTAATGATACTTGTCTTAATGTTGATACAAGATTCAGCTATTTAAGAAAAATTGGGGTCATTAAAGAAGTAAATAATAATTCTTTTATCCTAGATAATGTTTATGATGAATTAGCATTTTCCTTAAAAAAATTAAATCTTGATGAAGAAGAAATAAAAACAAGAATTGATTTCTATTTAAAATATTTTAATTTAAAGATTAAATCAAAAAAGATTAGTGAATTAAATCTTTATGAAAAACAACTAATGATGGTTATTATGGCCCTTTTACATGAACCATCAATAATTATAATGGAAGATATAATATGTAATTTAAAGTTAGAAGATTATATTAAAGTTAATAAATTATTTAGTTACTTTATGGATAAAAAGAAATTAATTGTTATCAAGTTCTTTAATAATTTTGATTATGTTAATCATGATGATTATATATATGTAATGGATAATTATGAAATCATCAAAAAAGGTTTTAAAGATGATTTAATGGTTGATGATCAGTTTTTAAACAAACATAATTTAAGAGTACCATTCATGTATGATTTATCCCTTAAACTTAAGATGTATAAACTAATAGATAAAGTTTATCTCAATATGGAAGATATGGTGAATGATATATGGAAATAAAAATTAAAGACGAAAAGATTAAAGTTACTAAGCCTTCTATTATTGGTTTAATGGGAAATAATTATGAAACATATTTAGAAGAATTATCTCATAATAAACGAAGTGTTGGTTACATCAAAAAGAATGAATATTACTATACAAACTATGTTTATGATGAATTATTATTATTCATGAATAGATGCAAGTGTGAAGTTAAAAATGTTGCTAAAAGAATGGAAAAAGTTCTTGATTCCTTATCTCTTCCATATAGTTTTCTTGAAAAAGAAATAAGTGATTTATCTAAAGGAGAAAAAAGAATACTTTCTTATCTTCGAATCTTTATTTTTAACCCAAAAGTCTTAATAATTGATGAACCTTTTAAAAATCTTGATTATAAATATGAAAAAATAGTAATAAACTATTTACGAGAATTAAAAAATAAGTATAATAAGACTATCATTATTGCAAGTAATAACTCTAATATTATTTACGAAAACACTAATAAAACAATAATTATTGATAAAGATATTATTTTTAAAGATACAATTAAATTATTTAGTGATAATGAAATAATAGAAAAATATAATCTTAATATTCCTAATCTTGTTATGTTTTCTAAATTAGCTGAAAAGAAAAATAAAAAGATTAAATATTACCAAGATAATAGAGAATTAATGAAGGAAGTGTATCGTAATGTTTAATAATCCGAGAATTCATTTATATAACAAGTTAATATGTTTATTCTTATCATGTTTAGTTATTATTTTTAATAGTAGTTCTATATCATTACTATTAATGTTTATTATCTATTTTATGTTACTAAAAAATGATGAAAAGATTTATTCACTTATTATTAGTTTGTTTTTTGTATTAGCTTTTGCTTTCCTTTATATATATGATGTTACATTCTGGGTTAAATTAATCTTAATATGTGCCTATGCTTATTATTATTTATATTTAGATTTATCAAAAGTTAAATTCAAGAAAAAAGTAGTTAAAAAAGAAGTAGTAGAAGAAGTAAAAAAAGAAGAAGTTAGTAAAGTTGTCAAAGAAAAAGTATCAGAAGAACTTAAAAATGGGGACGCTTTAACAAAAGAAGAAAAAGAACAAATAGAAAAAGATTTAGATCGCAAAGTAGATGAAGAAGTAAAAGAAATCAAAGAAAATTATTTTTTAAGATATTATCATGTTCAACAAAAGTTATCTCGTCGTAAATATGATATTAATATGGAGAATATTATATATGTTTTTGTTAATGTTCTTGCCATGGTAATATGTATTTTGGTGGAAAGAATATGAGATATCTAATAACTTTTTCTTATGATGGAACAAGATATAATGGTTATCAAAAACAAAAAGGTAAATTAACTATTCAAGAAGAAATAGAAAAAGTATTGAAATATATAAATAATGACAAAGATACTAAAATTACAAGTAGTGGAAGAACGGATAAAGGAGTTCATGCCTTATGTCAAAAAGGGCATGTTGATATTGATGTCGATATTACTGAATACAAATTAAAAAGAGCAATGAATTCCCTATTACCAGATGATATTCATGTTATTGATACAAAGAAAGTTGATAGTGAATTTCATGCAAGATATATGGTAAAAGAAAAAGAATACAAGTATTTCTTAAATATGGGAGAATATGATCCAACAAGAAGAAATTATTGTTTTCAATATAATCGAAAACTTGATGTTAATAGTATGAAGGAAGCTATTAAATATTTTATAGGAACTCATGACTTTGAAAGTTTTACCCCAACTATTGATAAAAGAGAAAATAATGTAAGAACAATAATAGAAGCTACGATAGAAGAATCTAATGATATTTTAACATTTACTTTTAGAGGAAATGGTTTTATTAAGTATCAAGTACGTAATATGGTAGGATTCTTAATAAAAGTTGGTGAGGGTAAGAAGAATGGTTCTGATATACCTAATATTCTTCTTGGAAAAGATCGAAGATTAGCTAGTATTACTGCTCATCCAGAAGGCTTATATTTAACTGATGTTAAATATTAGTCTTTTTCTTATATATCAACAAATATTTATTGACAATACTAATTAAAACTAGTATAATTCATATCGGTACATTGAAATCCCGACAAGTAGGTTTAGTATTGGGAACACTGAACTGAAAAATATGAAGGAGAAAAATTATGAATAGCTATATGCAAAAGAAAGAAGAAGTTGTTCGTTCTTGGTATGTAATTGATGCAGCTGATAAGAATTTAGGTAGAGTAGCTACTTTAGCAGCACATATTTTACGTGGTAAGAACAAAGTAACATATACACCTCATATTGATTGTGGTGATTATGTTATTATAATTAACGCAAGTAAGGTAAATTTAACTGGTAATAAGTTGAATGATAAAATGTACTATAATCATTCAATGTATCCAGGAGGATTAAGAGAAAGAAATGCAAAAACAATGCGTGAACAATATCCAGTAGAGATGTTAGAAAGAGCAGTAAATGGTATGTTACCTCATAACCGTCTTGGACGTGCTATGGGTAAGAAATTATTTGTTTATGAAGGTGAAACTCATCCTCATACAGCACAAAAACCAGTTACTATCGAAGTTAAGTAGGAGGGAATATGAAGAAGAATACATATTATGGAACAGGTCGTAGAAAAGAATCAATTGCTAAAGTTAATTTAGTAAATGGTACTGGAAAGATTACTGTTAATGGTAAAGATGTTCGTGAATATTTCCCATACGAAACATTAGTTATGGATTTATCTCAACCATTAGAATTAACTAACACAAAAGAAATTTTTGATGTTGAAGCTAATGTTGTTGGTGGTGGATTCCGTGGTCAAGCTGGAGCAATCCGTTTAGGTATTACAAGAGCATTACTTGATTACGATAAGACTACTAGTAAAGATAGTGAAAATAGTTTCCGTAAAACACTAAAAGTATCTGGTATGATTACCCGTGATGCACGTGTTAAAGAACGTAAGAAATATGGTCTTAAGAAAGCACGTAGAGCTCCACAATTCTCAAAACGTTAATTTACAACTT
>CAMJWT010000025.1:0-23119 GCA_946409545.1 uncultured Clostridia bacterium
TGTTGCATCATAGCATTTTCTTGAGGAACATCATTGTATACTTGTTGTTCCATTGGAATGTTTCCTTGTGTCATAGGATTTTGTTCAGTATAAGGAACATTTTGATTTACAACCATATTTTGTTCAGGTACAGTATTCATATCACTATTTGGTGTGGTTAATGAATTAATTAAATCATTGTTTTGAACACTGTTATTAACCTCATTATTGGTTGTTAATGAATTTATTAAATTGTTAATTTCTTGTTCTCTTGAATCATTCATATAAATCCTCATTTTCCGTCTAAATTATAGCATAAAAAAAGAAAGCTTGGCTATCTTTCTATTTTAATTTCTTTTATGTTTACAATATTATATTTACTTTCTAATATGCTTTTTATATCTTTATCACATTTAATAGTATAAATAACATTATTTAAATATTCCTTAGTATAATTATCTTTTATTAAATATTCTAAATCTTTTTGTTCATTATAATTAACTTCTATTTTTATTTCATATCCGTCAATTAATTCTCGTAAAGTTGAATTGTTTATTGCTTCAAGTGTTGCTTTTCGATAAGCTCTAACTAGTCCTCCTGCTCCTAATTTAATCCCTCCAAAGTATCTTGTTACAACACATAATATATAATTTAGATCTTTATTTTGTAATATTTCCATAATAGGTACTCCTGCAGTACCTCCTGGTTCTCCATCATCACTAGATTTTTTATTATTATCAATGATATAAGCATAACAATAATGTGTTGCATCTTTATATTTGTTTTTTATTTTATTAAGTTCATTTGTTACTTCATCTTTATTGTAAACTTTTATTAAATCTGTAAAGAAAAGGGATTTATTAACTTCTAGTTTATTACTTATGTTTTCTTTTATTACTTTCATAACTCACCAATGTAATTATATAATATTATACCTTAATTGTCATACTTTCTTTTAAATATATAGAAAAAATGATAAAATTAAAAAAGGTGGTGTTATGAAACATATATTTTTAATTAATCGTTTTAGCCTAAAACATCGAACTGATAAAATGGTTGAGGCTTTAAAAAGAGTTTGTAAAAGAAGAAAACTTGATTTTGAAATTGAAATTAATAATGATATTTATTCTACAGAAGATATTATTAATAAGTACAAAAATGCTAAACATATTATTTATGCGATTGGTGGAGATGGTATTCTAAATCGTGTTATGAATGCCATTTTAAAAACAAAGAATACTTTCTCATATATTCCATATGGGTCTGGTAATGACTTTGATCGTAGTGCGCAAGAATTATTTCATGATGGTATTAATGAAGTTGATTTAATTAAAATTAATAATATGTATTGTATGAATGTTGTATGTTTTGGTATTGATGCTGAGATTGCCAATAAAGGTACAGAATCAAATAGTACGGTTGTTCCAAGAGAGGATAAATATATTGCAGCAATTATTTCACATTTTATTCACTTTAAACCATTTGAATTTAAAATTAAATCTGGTATGGATAAAGAAGAAGGATTATATTCTACAATAACAGTATGTAATGGAAGATATTATGGAGCTGGTTTCCATCCAAATCCTCATGGATCTTTAGATGATGGACTTATGGACGCTATTGTTGTTGATAAGATGTCTAAACTTCAATTAATTAATTACATTTTAAAACTAAAAAAAGGTAAACATGAAAGCATGTTAAAAGTTAAAAATGTTAAAACTAGCAAAATGGTTATTGAATCACCAGTACCAATAACAGCTAATATTGATGGTGAAGAATTAACTGATACAAGATTTGAACTTAAAATTGAAAAGAAAGCCTTAAAAGTATATTATGACAAAGATTTAATTGATGAAATATTAAAGGAAGTTAAATAATGTTATATGATATTTTAAAACCTTTAATATGGTTAATAACAAAGGTTTATATTCATCCAACTATTATTGGTAAAGAGAATATTCCAAAAGAAGGAAAAGTAATTCTTGCTGGTAATCATGTTCATTTACTTGACCCTGGGCCCTTAATTATTTCTTCTAAAAGAAAAATTCATTTTCTTGCTAAAGCTTCTTTATTCAAATTACCTCAAGGTATTATTTTCCGTCATTGTAGTTTAATTAAAGTTAATCGTGATGGTCATGATAAAAAAGCTTTAGATGAAGCCATTAAATGTTTAAAAGAAGAAAAAATAGTAGGAATCTTCCCAGAAGGTACTAGAGAACGTGGTAGGGGATTAATGGAATTTAAATATGGAGCTGTTAAAATGGCTAATGAAACTAATAGTCCTATTATTCCTTTCGCTATTATTGGGAAATTTAATCCTTTTAAGAAAACAATCTTTGTCTTTGATAAACCATTTATAGTATCTGGTAACATTGAAAAAGATAATAAAAATTTAAGAAATAGAGTAAGCAAATTATTAAAGACATATAAAGTGTCATCTTAATTTACTAACTCTTTTTTTTATGTTACATTTATAATAGGTGAGAAGAATGGAAGAATTAAATAATATAAAATTCTCTATAAAAGAAATAAAGAGTGATGATCGTGGTTGTAAATATAATGTTACAATCAAAGTTCCTATGTCTATCGGTTTTATCGAAAGAATGAAATTTATTGCAGAAAATGATATAGCTCGTCATGCGTTTCAATTACATCATGTTGTAAATAAAGATAATTATGTTTATTTTAATGGTGATTTTTATTTGGAAACGAGTGCCCTATATCATTTTTATTTTTCTTTTGAAGCCAATCATAAATTTATCTATTATAAGAAAAAGAATAGAAATGAATATAATTCGGTATCAAGAAGTGATATGTGGAAATTAAGTGTTAATTATAAAACACCAGATTGGGCTAAAAATGCTATCATGTATCATTGCTTTGTTGATCGTGTTAATCGAAAAATAAAAAAGAAAATAATTCTTCCTAATCGACATCTATATCCATCATTTAATAGTGAACTAAAAGCAGGACCTGATGAAAATGGTATTTGGAATAATGACTTTTATGGTGGTGACTTATTAGGTATAGTTGATATGCTAGATTATATTTCATCTTTAGGTGTTAGTATTATTTATTTATCACCAGTTGTAAGAAGTCAATCTAATCATCGTTATGATACAGGAGATTATTTAGAAGTAGATCCTTACGCAGGTACTAATGATGATTTAAAAAAACTATGTGATGAAGCTCATAAAAGAGGTATGAAAGTTATACTTGATGCTGTTTTTAATCATACTGGTAATGATAGTAAATATTTTAATGAATTTAATAACTATGATAGTGTAGGAGCTTATCAAAGTAAAGAGTCCCCTTATTATAATTTTTATCGTAAACATGAAACACCTGATAAAACTTATTTTGATTATTGGTGGGGGATGAAGAATTTACCAGTTTGTGATGGGGAATCCGTTGATTGGCAAAATTATATCTATGGTGTTGGTGGTGTTATTGATAAATGGTTTAGTTTAGGTATTGATGGACTTCGTCTTGATGTTGCTGATGAATTAAGTGATCGTTTTATTGAAGGTATAAGAATTGCTGTTAAAAGAAATAAACCTGATGGTTTTATTCTAGGTGAAGTATGGAAAGATCCTACAAAAATGAATCGTGGTTACATAACAAGTGGCAAAGGAATGGATTCTGTTATGAACTATGAATTAATTGATGCATTGATTCGTTATTTTAAATATAGTGATGTTACAAAACTTAATTGGAAACTTAATGAGATCTTACGTGATTATCCTGATGAAACTATTAAAACATTAATGAACTTTACTTCAACTCATGATATTAGTAGAATTATTAATATTTTTGCATCTAATGAATTTAATTATTATGGAGAATGGGCATGGAATTTAATAAATGATGACTTAGCTTTTTGTAAAAATTATAAAATTAGTAAAAAAGATTATCAACAAGCTAAAAATATATATAAAGCTTATGTTTTCTTTTTAACATTCTTTCCAGGTATTTTATCCATTTTCTATGGAGATGAATTGGGTCTTCAAGGTATGGGTAACCTATATAATCGTCAACCATTTCCTATTGGAAAAGAAGTTGATTTTGATTTAATAAACTTTTTTCGAGAGATTGGTAAAATTAGAAAAGCTGAACCATTTTTAGGTATGGCTGATACAAATATTTATGATGTTAATGATAAATATGTAATGTTTGAAAGAGTAGATGATGACCATAATATTTTAGTAACTGTTAATCGAACAAATGAAGAAATTAAAACCCCAATACCATCTTTTTATCAAAATAGTGAAGTATCATATAACCTTTATGGAGATAATGATGAAGTTATTCATCCATATGGTGGTTTGGTTTTAAGGAAAATAAAAAAGTGATATTTTACAGTTAATTACATTGTAATACGATATTTTTGTGCTATAATCTTAATAGAAAGGAAATAGAAAATGAAGAAAACATTGTTAATATTAGTAATGGCTTTATGCTTAGTATTACCATTAACAGCAAAGGCAGAAGTTAAAACACTTAACTTAAAGGAAGCTCTAAAAGAAGAAGAAATTGAACTTGATAAAGCATTTGATAATTATAAAGAAAATGATGATCAAGCTGTAATTTATTTATTCCGTGGAAATGGATGTGCTTATTGTCGTGCTTTTCTAACTTTCTTAAATAGTATTGTTGGAGATTATGGAAAGTATTTCAAAGTAGTATCTTATGAAGTTTGGTACAATGAAGACAATGCTAAACTTATGCAACAAGTTGGTGATTACTTAGGTCAACCTGCTGAAGGTGTTCCTTATATTGTAATTGGTGATAAGGTATTCGGTGGATATTCAAGTAGTTGGGATGAAGAAATCAAATCAACAATCAAAGCATTATATGAAACTAAAAAAGGTGATCGTTATGATGTAATGGTTGAAATGGTTGAAAATCCAAAAGATGAAAATGGTAATATTGTTAAATCAGGTGCTTCAACAACAGCTATTGTATTATGTACTGTACTTGCTACAATCGCTGGTATTGGTGTAACTGTTGCCTTTACTAATTATAAGATTTCATCACTTGAAGATAAGATTGAACTATTAGCAGAAAATAGAAGAAAATCTTCTGATCGTGAAGAAAAAAAAGAAAGTAAAAGAAAATAAATATGTTGCTTGCAACATATTTTTTTGATATAAAATTATTGGAGGAAACTATGATTTATTTAGCAATATTTTTACTTTTTATTTTATTAATTCTTTTAGTATCATATCCTATTAAATGTTTTTTAAAGTTTTCTTTTTTAGATAAATTAACTAAAAATAAATATTTAAAATTATTAATATGTTGTATACCAATAATAATAGTTTTACTAATATTTGGTTTTATTAATTCAATTATTGTTTTATTACATTTATCAATCTTTTTATTTCTTGTTTTATTAATATTGCTTTTATATCAAAAAATAACTAAAAAAGATTTAAAAAAGAAAAAATATTTTAAGAGATTAAATATTATTGATATTCGAAATATTGTTGCAGTTATTATAACAATTATTTATTTAGGAATAGGTATGTATTTAGATTTTCATGTTTTTGAAACTAAATATACTTTATATACTAATAAAGATATTAATGATTTCCGTATTATTCAGATTGCAGACTCACATGTTGGAACAACTTTTGATGGAAATGGATTTTATAAATACATTGAAAAGATAAGTAAGATTGATATGGATATCTTTGTTATTACAGGTGACTTTGTTGATGATGATACAACACTTATTGATATGAAAAAAAGTTGTGAAGCTTTTAAATTATTAAAGCCTAAAAAAGGTATTTATTATGTCTTTGGAAATCATGATCGAGGTTATTACAATAATCGTGATTTTAATGAAGAAGATTTAATTCGTGAACTTGAAAAGAATGGTGTTAAAGTTTTACGAGATGAAGTTGTTGAACTAGATAATATCTATATAATTGGAAGAGAAGATAAATCAAGAACCACAAGAAAAAAAATTCAAGAACTCACAAAAGATTTAGATAAAAATAAATATATGATTGTTCTTAATCATCAACCAAATGATTATGAAAACGAAAGTAAGGAAGAAGTTGATTTAGTATTATCAGGTCATTCTCATGGAGGTCAAATGTGGCCTATAGGACCTCTTAGTGTAATAGTTGGTTCTAATGATGAATATTATGGACATAATCATATTGATAAAACGGATTTTATTGTTACATCAGGTATATCAAATTGGGCTTTATATTTTAAAACAGGAGCAAAATCCGAATATGTTATTATTGATATAAAGAAAAAATAGTTTTATAATGAAGATAAAGGAGATGATTTTATGTTATTCGTTATGCCAAATTTAACAGACTTATTAATAACTCTTGGAATTGGAGCTGTTGCTGGTTGGGGCGCAAGTTTTATTATGAATTCTAAAGGAGGATTAATAAGAAATATTATTGTAGGTATTATCGGTGGATTCGTAGGACGTTTTGTTCTAGGATTATTTGGAATTGGAGCATCTAATATTATTGGAACGATTCTTGTTTCAATGGTAGGTGCATGCATTTTTGTATGGTTAGTAAAAAAATTAATTAAATAAAAGGGAGATTTAAATGAAAAAAAGATTATTAGCAATTTTTGTTATTGCCTTACTTTTAGTAACAGGCTGTGGAAAATCAAGTGGTAAAGTATTTAATGAAGGTAACTTTAAGATTACTTTAACAGAAAATTTTGAGAAAAAAAGTTTAGCTAGTGCAACATATTATTATGAAAATAATAAAGATAATATTGGTGTAACAGTATTATTAGAAACTTATGAAGCTTTAAAAGCTATTAATATTACAAAAGATACTTCATTAAAAGAATATGCAGACATTATTATTAAACAAATGCCAACAGCAACAATGAAGACTGAAGGTAACTTTATGTATTTCACTTATTCTAAAGCAGTAGGTGGATCAACATATTTCTATATGCCTACAATGTTTAAAGGAGAGAATGGATTCTATCTACTTAACTTCTTCTGTCTTGAAAAAGATAAAGATGCTAATATGGATAAATTTATTTCTTGGGCAAAAACTGTAGAAGTTTAAAAAAATATAAAGTAATTGATTTCAATTACTTTTTTTTATCTTTTTTTCATTTTTTATATAAAATAAATAGATATATAGTATAATTATAATTGAGGTAATGTATGAAGAATAAAAAGTATCTATTTTTATTATTGATAATACCAATTCTAGTTATGTTTATAAGTAGATCTTTTTCACTTACTTATACACAAGAAATTAAAAGTGTAGAAATACAAAGCAATGATTATAACAATCCTGGTTCATGGCATATTGATAAATCAGCTGAATGGACAGGATTAGGTAAAGCAAGAGTTACTTTCGACGTAAAATCTGTTCCTAAAGCTAAGGATGAAACTAAATACAAGGATATAATATTTGTTATTGATGTTTCTGGTAGTATGAGTGGAAGGAAACTAGATAGAGCAAAACAAGATGCAATTGCTCTTACTGATTATTTATTATCAGATAGCCATAATAGTGTTGCTTTAATAACCTTTGATTCAACATCAGAGATAATATCAGGTTTTACTAATAATAAAGTTGAAATGGTAAATTATATTACAAATTTAACTGATAAGGGGAGTACAAATTATAACGCTGGTTTATTAAATGTTGATACTGTAATGGAAAATTATGTTGAAGATGAACACAAGGATTTGATAGTTCTATTTCTTACGGATGGTTATCCAAATGAAGATAGACCTAATGAAAAAGCAACATATGGACTACTTAAAGATAAATATCCATATATGACAATAAATGGTATTCAATATGAAATGGGTAAAGATATTATTCAAGATATAGTAGATATATCAGATAATCAGTTTATTGCTGATCAATCAACTTTAAATAATGTTTTATTTGAATCTACAATTTTTCCCGTCGAGTATGATAGTTTTGTAGTAACAGATTATATAAATGATGAAAATTTTTATATTAATTCTGTAAACGATGTAACGGTATCGTATGGTGAAGTTAGTTTAGAAGAAGAGAACGGAGTTCAAAAAGTAATATGGAACTTAGGTAATAATTATAAAACTGGTTCAAAAGTTACAATGACTATTGACTTACAACTAAAAGAGCAATTTTATGAAGCGATTGGATTATATCCTACAAATAAGGGAGAAACAATTGTATCAAAAATGCCAGAAGAAAATGAAAAAACAAAAGTAAGTGAATTAACACCAGTTTTAAAGAATGGTTATAATGTAATATATGATCCTAACGCTCCATCTGATTGTAATCTATCAACAATTGATACAGAACCATATATTATTTATCATAATGTTACGATGCGAACTGATTCTTTATCATGCCCTGGTTATATTTTTAAAGGGTGGTATATTGATACTAATGATCGTTTTAATATGACGATGATAAATGATGAAGTTTTTGTTATGCCAGCACATGACGTGCATATTCGAGGAACATGGACAAAACAGGGATTAGTAAAAGCTGCTGATGGCGAAGTAAAAGTTAAAATAAGAGGAACTTTAATGAAACACACTTATGATTCTGCAAAGACTTTCGGTAAAAGCATAAGTAGATCTGATTTTGAAAGCATAATAACAGTTGATAATGTTGATGTTCCTAATAGTGCTATTGATTGGTGGGATGCATCAGCGGAACAAAATGGTTCCGTATTAGCGTGGTATACCGATACTGATAATAATGGTAAATATGAGCTTTATTTAGGATCAGAAGATGGCGTTATAGCAAATCCAGATAGTAGTTATGCTTTTTACTATTTTCGAAATGCTAATTATATTGATTTAGAAAATTTTAAAACTTCAAATGTTACAAATATGAATTATATGTTTTCTGGTTACGGGAATAATGTAACTGATCTTACTTTAAATTTAAATGATTTGGATACATCTAATGTAACAAGTATGTCGCATATGTTTTCTTCTTTTGGATCTGAATCTAAAACAATTAATTTAAGTATAAGTAACTGGGATACATCCAAAGTAACAGATATGTCGTATATGTTTTCTTCTTTGGGGTATAACGCAAAGACACTTGATATAAATATAATAGGTTTGAATAATTCTTTAGTAACAAATATGGATAGTATTTTTAACAACATAGGATATAAAGCGACAGATGGTACTTTGAATTTAAGTAACTGGAAAAACTTGCGTATGACAAGTTACAATAATATGTTTACTAATTCATTTAAACATGCTACAAATTCAATTACTTTGAATTTATCTAATTGGAAGAGTCCATATGTAACAGATTTTGGTAAAATGTTTTATGATTTATGTCACTGGGAAGGTGACTACAATAGTTATTTAGATTCTTATACACATTATGGTGCGAAGAATGTAACAATAAATTTAACAAATTTTGATACCAGCAATGCAAGATACATGAACGAAATGTTTAAATATGCTGGTTATAAAGCATCAAATTTTGAAATAATAGGTTTAGAAACTTTTGACACATCGAAGGTTACTAATATGTCTTCCATGTTTAGCTGGACTGCAAGATCAGTTTCTACAACATTCAGTTTGGATTTGAGTAATTGGAATACATCTAAAGTAACTAATATGTCGCATATGTTTTCAGGTGCTGGTTGTAATGCATCAGATTGGAATATTGTTAATATTAGTAATTTGGATACATCCAAAGTAACAGATATGAGTTATATGTTTAGTAGTACAGCAAGTAATGTTACGCCTTTAAATTTGGATTTGAGTAATTGGAATACATCTAATGTAACAAATATGTCCTATATGTTTTCAGGAACTGCTTACTATTCTAAAACAATTAATTTAAATTTATCTGGATGGGATACATCAAAAGTAACAAATATGAAAAATATGTTTGGTTCTATGGGGTACTATAATACAACAGAAATAAGTTTAAACCTAAGTAGTTGGAATACTTCAAATGTTACGACAATGGAAAATATGTTTCTTTCAATTGGCTATAAAACTAAATCATTAAACTTAAATCTTAATAATTGGAATACATCAAAAGTAACAAACATGAAAAGTATGTTTGCTAATGCGGGATATAGTGCAACAACGTGGAATATTGAAGGTATAAGTAATTGGAATACTATTAGTGTAACAACAATGGAAAGTATGTTTTCAAAAGCTGGTTATACAACAAAAACATGGAACCTAGGGAACTTAAGTAATTGGAACACATCAAAAGTTACTACCATGGCGAATATGTTTTCTAGTGCAGGATATAGTGCAACAACGTGGAATATTGGAGATATAAGCGGTTGGAACACATCAAAGGTTACGACTATGTCATGTATGTTTGCTAATGCTGGATATAAAGCAACAACATGGGATATAGGAAATTTGAATAATTGGGACACATCAAAAGTTACAACAATGACTCAGATGTTCCAATATGCAGGTTATAATGCTACTACATGGAATATTGGTGAATTAAGTAATTGGAACACATCAAGTGTGACAACGATGGCTCAGATGTTCTATTATGCTGGTTATAAATCTTCACAATTCAATTTGAATTTAAGTGGATGGGATACATCAAAAGTTACGACTATGGTATTAATGTTTAGTTATGCAGGATATAGTGCAACAACATGGAGTATTGGAGATATAAGTAGTTGGAATACATCAAAAGTTACGACTATGGCATCAATGTTCTATTATGCAGGATATAAAGCGACAACGTGGAATCTAGGAAATTTAAATAGTTGGAATACATCAAAAGTTACGACTATGGCATCAATGTTTAGTTATGCAGGATATAGTGCAACAACATGGAATATAGGAAATTTAAGTAGTTGGAATATATCAAATGTAACAAATTTGTCATCTATGTTTTATTACGCTGCTTATAAATCTTCGGAATTTAATTTGAATTTAAGTGGATGGGATACATCAAAAGTTACAACTATGTCCATGATGTTTTGCGAATCTGGATATAGTGCAACAACATGGAATATAGGAGATTTAAGTGGATGGAATACATCAAATGTCACAACTATTGCGGCTATGTTTTATTACGCAGGGGCTAATGCTACAACATGGAATATAGGAAATCTAGACAATTGGAATATATCAAAGGTAACGTCAACTTCTTCGTTATTTGCTCGAGCTGGACAAAAGGCTGAAGTATGGAATGTTGGAAATTTAAACAGATGGGATACATCTAAAGTAACTGATATGGCACATATGTTCTCTTATGCAGGATACAGTTCAACGTCATGGAGTGTTGGAAATTTAAGTGAATGGAACACGTCAAATGTAAAGTATATGACAGGAATGTTTGGTAATTCTGGTTATGTTTCATCAACGTATACATTGAATTTAACGAATTGGGATACAACAAATGTAACAAATATGTCAGAAATGTTTGATCATGCAGGATATAGTGCCACAACATGGAATATTGGTAATCTAAGTAATTGGAATACCGCTAAAGTAACTAATATGACTAAAATGTTTAATTATGCAGGATACAACTCAACAACATGGGGTATAGGAACATTAACAAATTGGGACACATCAAAAGTAACTGAAGCAAATAGTATGTTTGAAAATGCAGGCCATAATGCGACAACTTGGAATGATATGGGTACATTAAATCTTTATGCTGGTAAATTTTCAAGAATGTTTTATGATTGTAGTGGTGCTAAATTGATTTTAAATATGTATGTTAATACATCAAATTCATCGTATTACGCTGATATTTTCAAAAACGCTGCTACAACTGAAGGTTCAGAAATAATTGTTAATTATTCAAGTAACGCAGCTAGTTATGTAGATACATATATTGCAACTAAATCAAGTAATTCTAATGTAGTTAAAGGTGAACAATTAGATTAATAAATAAAACTGTTGATTTATTTCAACAGTTTTTTATGTTATATTAAATTTATGGAGGTAATGTATGGTTAAATCACAAGGTTGGGATTGGAAAGTAGTTAAAGGGGATTTTCGTGATGTATGGAAAAATCCTAGTATGGAGTCTTATTATTTATTAAATAGATGGTTAAGTGACAATAAAAAAGACTTTTTAGATTTAGGATGTGGTCTTGGTAGACATTCTATTCTTTTTGGTAAAAATAATTTTAATGTATATGCTTTTGATATATCAAGTGAAGCGATTAATAAAACAAAAGAGTGGGCAGAAGAAGAAAATCTTAATTTTGATTATCAAGTAGGAGATATGCTATCTCTTCCATATAGTGATTCTAGTATGGATTGTATCTTATGTCGTAATGTTATTAATCATACGGATACTAATGGTGTTAAAAAAGTTATTAGTGAATTATATCGTGTATTAAGAAATAATGGTGAATGTTATTTAACTTTATGTTCTAAAGAAACATGGGGTTTTAAACAAGATTGGCCAAAAGTTGATGAGAATACAACTTTAAAGATGGTTGAAGGTCCTGAATATAAAGTGCCTCATTTCTATGCAGATTATGATTTAATTAAAGAGTTATTTAAAGACTTTGAAATAATTAAAGTTCTCCATGTTGGTAACTTTTATGAACATGATGATGGTGTTAATACGTCATATCATTATCATATTTTAATTAGAAAGGCTTAAAATGAAATTATTTTTTACAAATGAAGATTATTATTATAAAGCAATGTTAATTTTAAATAGTGAACCTAAAACTAGTTTAAGCCGTGTTGATGCTTTTATCTTACTTATAAGTAATTTACCTTTTGGGGACTTAGAAAACTTATGTATCGAACTAGGTAGATTCTATAATATAAGTAAGGAAGATGCTTATAAATTATTACAAACTGGTAAAATTAAAGATAATATATTAGATTTTGCTTTTAATATTATAGATTCTGGTTCTTACTTAGGAAATAAAATAATTAATAATATTAATACTAGTAGTTGGTTAAGTCATTCTTTATATGAAGCAAGATTATGTGAGATACTTGCTTCTAAATTAAATCTCGATAAAGATACAGCTTTCAATTTTGGTCTATTACATGATTATGGTCGAAAGTATGCTCATGATTTTAGTCATGTTATTAAAGGTTTTGAAAAGTTAGTTGATATGGGCTTAAAAGAGTCCCGTGCTTGTCTTACACATTCTTTTATCAATGATGGAAGATTTAATAATAATGAAATTCCTGATGTTGAAATTAAATATGTTAATGATAAAGAACATTTTGAAAGAGAGTATGATAATCTATCTAAAATTTTAAGAAATTATTCAACTAGTGATTATGATCGTATATTAAATATTGCTGATTTGATGGCAAGTGATCGTGGTATCTTATCACCAATTGAAAGACTTCGTGATATTTTGTCTCGTCGAGGTGAACTTGATAAATCACCAAATAGAATTCATTTCTTAACAAGTTTTTATAATTTATTATTATGGTATTTAAAAAAGATTAATTATGATATTTCTCTTAATTATTTAGATTATAAAGAATTAAGTTTAGATGATATTTATAAATATCTTGATAATATATCTGGTGTTTTTTATAAAGCTGTTATTGGTGGAGAGAAGAAATGGATAAAATAGTTTTTGTTACTCATAATAAAGGTAAGGTTGAAACTGCTAAAGAAAAATTTAAAGATGTTAACTTTGTAACTTATGATTATGAACTATCAGAACCACGTAGTGATGATATTAGTTTAATTTCAAAAGTTAAAGTAATGGAAGCTTATGAAATTGTTAAATGTCCATGTATATCGATGGATTCTGGTTTTATTATTGATAGTTTGAATGGTTTTCCAAAAGCTTTTGTTAATTTTGCCCTTGATACTATTGGTATTACTGGTATCTTAAAATTAATGAAAGGTAAGAAAAATCGTAAATGTCGTTTTACGGAATGTTTATCATATTATGATGGTGTTAACTTACATCAATTTTATGGTTCTCATGAAGGTCATCTTGCAACAAGTATAAGGGGAAATGACACTGATAAGAAATGGTCAAGTTTATGGTATATCTTTATGCCATATGGTTATAAAAAGACTTTAGCTGAAATGAGTGATTTTGAAAGATTAAATAGAAAACCATATAAATCTATTAGTTCTTTTGATAAATTTTGTGAATGGTATAAGGAGGTCAAATGAAATTTTATCGTTGTTTAAAATGTGGAAAAGTAATTCATGTACTTAATGATGGTGCGGATAATATTTGTTGTGGTACTAATATGTTAGAAATTAAAGATCACGATAAAGATGCTAGTTTAGAAAAACATGTGCCAATCTATGAAGTAGATGGTAATTCTATTAAAGTTACTGTTGGCGAAATGATTCATCCAATGGATGTAGATCATTATATTATGTGGATTATGATTGGTAATGAAAAAAGTGAATATTTTTATTACTTAGTACCAGGTGAAGTACCTATTGTTACATTACCTTATATTCCAAATGCAACTATATATTCATATTGTAATAAACATGGATTATTTAGTGTCAAAATAAATTAAGAAATAGTTATCTATTTCTTTTTTTATGTTATAATCATTTTGAGGATAGGTTATGAATAATAGGGTGTATGAATATTTAAATTCTCTTAATTTAGGAGATCGTATTATTGAACTTGTAGCTTCAACAGAAACAGTTTCTCTTGCATCTGATGCATTAGATTGTCGTGAAAGTGAAATTGCTAAAACATTATCTTTTTTAGTGCCAGAACCTATTCTAGTAGTAACTAGTGGTGATGTTAAAATTGATAATGATAAATTTCGTTTAAATTTTAATTGTAAACCCAAAATGATTGATAAAGATGATGTTTTAAATGTTATTGGTCATCCAGTAGGTGGGGTATGTCCTTTTAATCCTAATGATGATGTTAAAGTTTATTTAGATATATCACTTTTAAAAGAAAAATATTGTTATCCTGCTTGCGGAATGTCAGGAACTGCGATAAAATTAACTATCCCTGAATTAATGAAATACACGAAATATATTAAATGGGTTGATGTTACAAAATTTAATGAAGTAGAAGATATATTATTATAGGAGAATATATGAAAAAGATATTACTTTTAATATTAATTAGTTTATTATTTGTTGGTTGTGGTAAAAAAGAACCAACTGATCCAATTGTTTCCTTAGGTTATAAACAAGAAGGCGATAAGTATGTTTATCAAAATATTAATTTGACTAAAGTTCATAATGAACAATATAATTCTACTGATGTTTACATGGAAGAAGTAATTACCGATAAACCTAATTATGATATGTTTCTTAAAACAATCAAATTATTTATTGATGTTCCAGATGATGTTGTAACTAAAGGATTAGAACTATTAGTTGATGCTTATAATGATAATAAAGGTAGTAGTGTAATTAGTATTTTTAATCAAGAGAAATATTATTTAGAATTATATATTACTAATGAAAAGAAAGTAATTGCTGTTGTTCTTACACCTCGTGTTAAAGGAAGACTAAAAGACGAGAAATTTCTTCTTAGTAATGATTTAGGACACGATAAAGATTATACAGCTGCAAGAAGATCTAAAAATGTTTTAAAGAATGCTACTTATGATGAAATTGTTGCTAAAAAAGTATTTAATGTTGATCTTCCAAATGAAGCTCTTATAAAGATTTCTAATGAAGCATTAAAATATTGTAATCCTGAAATAATGTGTGAAAATTATTTTAATCACAGTTATGATTTATCTATTTATGCAAAGAATGGTATTTATTCATCTTTCTATATTTTTGGTCGTGAATTTACTGATTTATATTATTCAACGGTTCATTCTAGTAATACATATAAAGAAGATATTGCTGGTGATTTAGATATAATTTTTAAAGAATTGAATATTGATTTATCACAATATAAAGATGAAATTATAAATAAGATAGATAAAAAAGATTATAAATTATTAGAAGATGATAATAATCAAGGTAAACATCATTTAATGAAATTTAGTTTATCTGATAAATTTAGAATGAATATTGATATTTATGAAGATCGTATATTCTATGATTATATAGTTAATGAATAGGAGGTTTTATGAAAATACTAATTGTATGTAGTAAAAAGTTTTATCCAGAAATAAAAGAAATAAAAAAGAAATTAGAAAAACGTGGTCATGAAATAAGTCTACCTAATTCTTATGAAGATCCTCTTGCTGAAGATAATGCTTGGAAACTAGGAATCCATTCTGAGTTTAAGAAAAGGATGTTTAATCAAAGTCGTTATACCATTGAACAAATGGATGCTGTTTTATGTCTTAACTTTGATAATAAGGGACAAAAGAATTATTTAGGTGGGGCAACTTTCTTAGAATTATATGAAGCTTTTATGAACAATAAAAAAATATATTTATATCATGATATTCCTAAAGGAATGTTATATGATGAAATATCTGGATTTGACCCTATCATAATTAATGAAGATTTGGGGTTGATTCCTGATGGAAAGTAAAAAATGGATGCGGCTTGATAATGCCGCTTTAATTTATCCACCTGCCGTTAAAAAGAAATATGCGATGATGTTTCGTTTAACAATAACTTTTAAAGATAAGATTGATAAAGATATTTTAGCTGAAGCTCTTAAAAATACTTTGGTTCGTCTTCCATCTTTTGCATATCGTCTAAGAAGAGGTTTGTTTTGGTACTATTTAGAAAAGATTGATGGTATTCCACCAATATTAGATGATGTAAAGAATCCTATGCGTACCATAAACTTTAAAGATAACAATTATTTTATGTTTAGAGTACGTGTTTATGAAAAAAGACTTGCTTTAGAGTTTTTCCATGCTTTAACTGATGGAACAGGTGGTGTTACTTTACTTCTTACTTTATCTAGAGAGTATATAAGACTTAAATATGGAGTAGAAACCCCATACACGGAGAAAATTTTAAATCTTAAAGATAAACCTAAAAAAGAAGAATATGAAGATAGTTTTAAAAAACATGTTGGTGATTTTGGCAGTGTAGAAAAAGAAGAAGCTGCTTATCATTTAAAAGGTAAACAATTACCAAGTCACATGTTAAATATTATTACGGGTAAGATAAAAATTAATGAATTAAAGAAGTTATGTCAACAATATGATTGTACAATAACCGTTTTCTTAACAAGTATTATGTTTATGTGTTTTCAAGATATTCAAAACAATAATCATGATAAAAAGAATAAACCTATTAAAATTTCAATTCCTGTTAATTTACGTCGTTTCTTTGATTCTGTAACTTTACGTAACTTCTCATCATATGTTAATCCTAAAATTGATACTAAACTAGGTAATTATACGTTAGAAGAAGTTATTAAAGAAGTTAAAGGTCAATTAGAATATATGGTTAATGAAAAAAAACTTCGTTCTAAATTTACTGGTAATGTTAATATGGAAAGAAAGTTTTATATTAGAATTATGCCAACTTTTATTAAAATGAAAGCTTTATCAATAAGTGATTATTTAATGGGAGATAGATATTATACAACAACTTTTTCTAATTATGGGTTAATCAATATTCCTCTTGAAATGCAAAAATATGTAACTGATATGGGATTTATGATTGGACGAAGTAGAAATAAACATGGTGCGGTTGCTTGTATATCTTGTATGAATAATTTATATATTACTTTTACAAGTCGTATATATGAAACCGAATTTGAAAGATTATTCTTTACTAAATTAGTATCTTTAGGTATTAAAGTATCAGTTGAAAGTAATCAAGGAGGTATGTAATGTATTGCTATAAATGTGGAGTTAAATTAGAAGATAGTGAAAACAAGTGTCCATTGTGTCATACAACTTTACCAAAAGAAAAGAATAGTAATGCTTTATCAGCTTATTCTGATAAAATAGATGACATTGGTAAACATATTAATTTTCGTTATATAACATTATTAATTTTATTATTCTTATTTATATCTGGTTTTGTTACTTTCTTATGTAATATTTTCATTAATGGTAAACCTACATGGTCAATATATGTTATTGCATCAATTATTTATGTTGCAACGCAAGCATCTTTCTTATATTATAAAAACAAATTAATATCAGCAATTCTTAATCTTTTTGGTCTTGAATATTTATTATTTACAATTGCTTATATGAATAATGGAATGAACTGGTATTTATATTTAGTTATGCCAAATATCTTTATCATATGGTTACTTGTTGTTTTAACAGTATATTTATTTATTAAGAAAAAGATGCGTTTTACAAGAGCTGTTTCAACATTTTTATTTACTATTGCGTTAATTCTTATTTGTACAGAAGTCTTAATTGACTTATTCTCTAATAGTGTTGTTAATTTAAAATGGAGTTTATATGCATCTCTTCCAATTTTGATTGTATGTTTAGTTGTATTTGTGATATCATTTAATAGAAAACTAATAAATGAGATTAAGAAAAGGATATTTTTATAATGAAATACAAAGAACTTGAAAAGAGATCTTTAAAACATGCTAATAGTATGGCAATTGGTTATGATAGAGCGTACTATGATAAAATATATAATGAATTTTTAATTAAAGAAGTTAATAATTGTTTAAATAATAATAATTTAATTGATATTAATGAAAAAGAATTAGTTAATTTAATAAATATTTATCAAAAGATTGATAAAGATCATTATTTGAGTTTTATTGATTCAATTATTAATCATTCAAGAAGAAGATTAGATTATTCTAAAGTTATTGATTTATTTGTAAATAATTAAACAAACGAAAGTTTGTTTTTTTATTTTAAAATTATTGTTTAAGTATTCTTATAATGTTATAATGAATTATAGAGGTTAAAAGGGATAATATGAAGAAAAAAAGAAATGTTAGTTTAATTGAAATTGTAATTTGGGCAGTAGTTATTATTTATGCTGTACCAGTTATGATTGGCTTATTTGCAGGTGATACCCCTGATGATGATGGCAATGGAAAAGATTATACATATGATAGTAGCAAATTTAATTTGATATCAAGTAGTGAAAATGAAATATTAGATGATGATATTAGAGAATTTGCTGATAAGAATGATATTGATATTAATATTGTTTATGCAGATACTTTAGATATTATGAGTAAATTAAATAGTGGTGAAAAGTATGATGCTATTTGGTCTGCTAATTCACTTTGGGTATATCGAACTAATATATCTTTATCAGAGTCTAAATCAATGAGTATTAATCCAGTTATCTTTGGTATTAAAAAGAGTAAAGCAGAATCACTTGGATTTGTAGGACGAGATGTTAAGACAAAAGATATTTTGGAAGCTATATCTAATAAAAAATTAAAGTTTAGTATGTCTAATCCAAATAGTACAAATAGTGGTGCAGTAGCTTATTTAGGTATTCTATCAACCCTTGCAGGAAACCCTGATGTATTAACACTAGAAATGCTTGAAAGTTCGAAATTAAAAAATGATATGAAAACATTCTTTACAGGACTAGAAAGAACAAGTGGTGATGAAGATTACTTAGAAGAGTTATTCTTAAATGGTGATTATGAAGCCGTTATTTCATATGAATCATCAATTATTAATATTAATAAAAAATTAGTTAGTGAAGGTAAAGAACCTTTATATGCAATTTATCCAGTTGATGGAGTATCTATTTCTGATAGTGTTCTTGCTTATATTGATAATAAGAATGATAAAAAGAAAGAAGAGTTTTTAAAACTTCAAAATTATTTTTTAAGTAATGATGGACAAAAAATATTAGAACAAGCAGGAAGAAGAACTTGGTATGGTGGAACAACTGATAAAGCTCCTCGTGATATCTTTAATCCTGATTGGGGAATTGATACAACAAAATATATCTCGCCAATTAGATATCCTAGTGATGAAGTTATTAATAGAGCTTTATTAATGTATCAAGAAGAATTAAGAAAACCAATTCATGTTGTCTTCTGTTTAGATTATTCAGGTAGTATGAGAGGAAATGGTTACAAAGAACTTATTAATGCTATGGAATATATTTTCTCTGATCAAGCTAAAGATGATAATATTCAATTTACTTATAAAGATAAAATTGATATTTTACCATTCGCTTCAGATGTTAAAGATAGATGGAGTACAGATGACGGAAGCGATACAGATTATTTATTAGATAATATTAAAAGTCATGAACCATCAGGTAGTACAGCTTTATATTCAGCAACAATTGAAGCATTAGAAATCTTAAGAAAAGAAAATAGTAAATATAATGTATCTGTTATTTTAATGACAGATGGTGAAGCTAATGAAAGTGAAAATAATTATACTAGTTTAAGAAATTATTACGAGATGAATGAATTAAATATTCCAGTATTCTCCATAACATTTGGTGAAGCTGATGAAAGTGAATTACGTAGTATTGCTACTTTAACAAATGGAAAAGTATTTAATGGTAAGAAGGATTTAGTAGAAGCCTTCCGTGAAGTTAGAGAATATAATTAGGTGATATTATGAAGAATTCAAATGTTGTATCAGCAATCGTAGGAAGCGCTTTCTTTGCAGTACCTTATCTAGCTCTTGCAATACCTCTTGCTCCAGCGTTAGTTATTGGAGCAGCAGCATTTGGTGCAAGTGAATTAATCTTTGCCGGTTCTAAAAAAATCGATTCATTGAGAGAAACTAATCCTAAGTTATATAATAGAATTGAAAAAGCCAATAGGGATTACAGTTATATTTATTCAATGATACCAAAGATTAATGATAATGAAGTAAAAGCTGATTTAAAAGAAATATGTGACACAACAGTTAAAATTATTAATGTTGTAGCTAAAAATCCTACAAAAGAAAAAAGTATTACTAATTTCTTTGATTATTATTTACCTGTTTTAGTTAAAATAATAACAAAGTATGATGATGTTGAAAATAATGAATTAGTTTCTAAAGAAAGTAAAAAGTTTATGTCATCATGTAAAAAAATGATTAGTGAAGTAAAAGATTCGTTTAAAAAGATTTTATCAAGTATGTATCAAGAAGATTTAGTTGATGCTGATGCTGAAATGAAAGTATTTAATCAAATGTTAAAATCTGAAAGTTTTAATGAATCAGAACTTAATGTAGAAAGGGATGAAGAAGATGAATAAGAAAACAATAATTGGAATAGTTATCTTTGTTATTTTAGTAGGTGCTATTATCTTAATTAAGTCATTAAGTAGTAAGGGAGGAATTCTTGATAACAGTCTAACAACAATTTATGTTGCTACTGGTGGTGGTAAAGAAGACTTCTTAAAAGATGAAGAGGTATTAGAAATACTTCGTAAGGAATACAAAATTAATGTTGTATTTGATACTTGGAGTAATAGTAAAACAGTATCAAAACCTTTAATTCGTGAAACAATAGGTTTAGGAAATCAAGATATTATTAACCGAATGGAAAATGGAGAAGAGTTTAGTGTTACATCAGAAGGTGTAACAAAGTATGATGCTTTATTCACATCTGATATAAGATATTATGAGTATTATAAACAAGCTCCTGATAAGAGTAAAGGTGAAGCTGATCGTTATACTGTTTTAGGTGGAGGATTAACTCTTAATACACCAATTGTATTCTATAGTTGGGATAAGATAGTTGATGCCTTAATTCAAAATGGTATTGCTGAAGAAAAAGATGGTGTTTACTATGTAACTGATATGGATACTTTAGTAGACTATATCTTAAATGGTAAAAAATGGAAAGATATTGGTGTAACTGACGATATTTATGGAAATGTATCTATATCATCAATTGACCCAGTTAAATCTAGTCCCGGAGCTACTTATTATGGACTATTACTTGCTATCCTATCTAAGGGTGAAGTAAATGAAGCAAATGTTAAAAAGAACATGCCTAAATTAAAAGAATTATATATTAAGTCTGGTAATATGAAATTTACACCAGCTGATTTGTTCCAAGAATATTTAAGAGCAGGTATGGGAGCTCAAAAGATAATTGTTGATTATGAAAAGAGTATTGTTGATTTCTCTAATTCTAATAAAAAAGGTTTTGACCAAGTAAAAGATCGTATTAGAATCCTTTACCCAAAACCAACATCATGGAATAATCACTGTTATATGTACTTTACAGAAAATGGTGAAATTCTATATAAGGCATTTGAAGAAAACGAAAGAATTCAACAAATTGCTTGGGAAAAATATGGATTTAGAACTGGTGTAACTGGTGGAAAATATGATGTATCTAAAATTGGTATACCTGTTCCTCAAGAAATAACTAGTACTGTACCTGGACTTAAAATGAGTGAATATAATGCTTTAATAGATGGACTTAAATAGGAGGTAAGATTATGAATATGAATATTGATTTACAAGATTTTGAAAAGAAAGATGTTGAACTACTAGTTGCTGGTTCTGAAAAAGTAACTGAAGAAAAAGTAGAAAGCACTTTAAATTATGATAATTTAACAGATGAAGAAAAGAAAGCTATTGATGAATTTACAGCTAAAATTGATGTTAATGATGCAACCCAAATTTTACAATTTGGTGCTCAAGCTCAAGATAAAGTTGCAGCATTCTCTGATTCCATTCTTCAAAATGTTAAAACAAAAGATGTTGGTGATGTTGGTGAATTACTTGCTAACTTAGTAGCAGAAATTAAATCTTTTGATAAAGAAGTAGCTGGAGAAAAAGTAGGTTTCTTTGAAAAACTATTTGGTGGAGCTAAAAAAGGATTTGATCGTGTTGTAGCAAGATATTCTAAGATTGAAACAAATATTGGTACAATTCAATCTGGTCTTGAAAAAGATAAGATTCAAATGCTAAAAGATATTAATATCTTTGATGCAATGTATGAAAAGAACTTAGAATATTTTAAAGAAATATCTTTATATATTATTGCAGGTGATCGTAAACTTAAAGAATTACGTGAAGTAGTTCTTCCTGAACTTCAAAGAAAAGCTCAAGAAACTGGAGAACAATTAGATGTTCAAAAAGTTAATGATATGGAAAATATGATTAACCGTTTTGAAAAGAAAATTTATGATCTTAAAACAACAAGAATTATTTCTATTCAAATGGCACCACAAATTAGATTACTTCAAAATAATGAAGCAGAACTTGTTGAAAAGATTCAAAGTTCTATT
This sequence comes from uncultured Clostridia bacterium, assembly GCA_946409545.1. GTDB lineage: Bacteria > Bacillota_I > Bacilli_A > RF39 > UBA660 > RUG12783. Next base: position 22,972 of record CAMJWT010000025.1, read on the forward strand.
ACCAATACGATTCCATTATGGAAGAATCAAATGGTTCTTGCTCTTGGTATAAGTAACGCTAAAAAGGCTTTACAATCTCAACAAGAAGTATCTAAACTTACTAATGAAATGTTAATTAAGAATAGTGAAACTTTAAAACAAGGTTCAA
>CAMJWT010000026.1:0-20863 GCA_946409545.1 uncultured Clostridia bacterium
AGAAACCAATAAACCATTTTGTATAAGATATTCGAAAGAACCACAACATTTTGAAAAACAAAAATATGAAAAAGTCAAAATAGGTTCATGGGAAATATTAAAAGAAGGACATGATGCTTACATCATAACTTATGGTGAATTTATAAACGAAGCGAAAAAAATAATTAATGAAACCAAATATGATATTGGACTTATTAATGCTCGTTTTATAAAACCCATTGATGAAGATATGATGAATAGTATAAATATTCCTATATTTACTTATGAAGAAGTTACTGAAATTGGTTCTTTAGGAAGTTACTTAAAAGATAAATATAGTAATGTTATTGAAACATATGCTATTCCTGATAAATTCATTACTCAAGGAAAAAGGGATGAACTATTAAAAGAAATAGAGCTTGATTATCTTAATGTAAAAGAAAAAATAGAAAACAAATTAAAAAAGACTATTAAATAGTCTTTTTATTTTAGAAATAATTTGCTTTCAAGAAAGAAATAAGATTAGATCTTGTCAATTCTCCTTCTTCACGAGCAATAAGTTTTCCATCACTTACAACAGCGGTTGTAGGTGTACCATTAGCATCAAAGAAAGTCCATAATGCATTATAATCTTCTTCATTATCAATCGTGTTTGTATTAATATAATAAACTTTCATTTTATATTGTTTAGCAACACTTTCTATTGTTGGCCTGAAACTAATACAATGACTACAATCATCACGACCTATTAAGATAATATTTTTCTCTTTTTCTTTAATAATTGATTGTAGTTTACTATAACTAACTTCTTCAATTAAATCACTTGATTTACCATCTTTTATGAAGGCATAAACAGTTAGAGCAATAAAAAGAACAACTCCAACCATTATTATTATACTTGTTAAATTACTATTTTTCTTTGATTTCATTTTTTACCTCTTCTTTTGCATAATTATTTTTCTTATCTTCTAACATTATACGATTAACATATGTTTCAATTTCGTCTAAACTAGATTTTTCAAGATTTGATATATAAACTAATTCTTTAGCGGTATCAATTATTACCATACCCCAAAATAATCCCGCATGAATTTTTAAATCATTAAATAAATCTGGTGTAATACTTGTTATAAAATATCCAAACATAACACGTTTTTGACCAATAATAATTCTTTTATTAGTAAGCGCTACAACAGCAGTTTGAAATAAAGATGTGTTTGTATCATTCTTCTGTCCACAAAAAGCATATAATACTTTTTCATCTTTATCTAAGATTTTTTCAATAACATCAGAATGTTTTCTAATTCTTGATGCAATTGTAAAAGAATATTTTCTTTTAAAACGTGATGCTAAATTATATACCTTTCCCATTAAATAACACCTACTTTTCTAAACCATGTCGTTAATTCATCATAAGTCATCTCACCTGATACAGAATCAACTAATTCTTGATTTTCAAATACACCCATACTTGGTGTACCTTCTTGTTTTATTTTAGCCCAAATAAAATTCCAATCTTCTTCTGTTTCAATACTATATGCATCTAGATAATAAACTTTAATATCATTCTCATTTGCAAACTTTGTAATTACAGGTTTAAACGCAATACAATGACTACAATCAGGCCTTCCTAATAATAACACAAATTTATCACTAGATTTATATAAATCATAAAATTTTTCTGTATCAATTTCAATATAATTACTTTCTTTAAAATCTTTTAGAGGATCACGACCTTTAATAGATACAAAGATTGAAAGTCCTACTAAAAGAACAATACTTAATGCAATTATCGTTTTTCCTAGGATATTATCAGATTCTTTTAAATCTTCAAAATCTTTATCAATGACATCTTCTTTTTCTTTAGCCATCAAAACACCTCGTTTAAATTATAACATATATTTTAAATTACTTTAATTATTGTTTTAAAAAAGTTAATTATAACATCAAGGACATCTCTATTTTTAGAGGAATCATTTTCTTCACTCCATATACCTAGATGTTTCTCTTTAGCTTTATTTTCAATTTCTTTTAATTGTTCTGTATACTTATATTCGTTATAAAGATACTTTAATTCAGCATATCCTTTTCTTAGTAATTCTTTTTGAACCATTTTATTATCGGCATATAAATAAACTAGTGGTCTATCATATTTATCTTTTTTATCACTATTTTCTTCATATTCAATTTGTAATACTTTAGCTTTTTTTAATATATTACAAGTATAATCACTAGCTTCTTTTCCATATTTTTCAACTGGTTTTTCTGGAGTTACACTTTCAGGAGTATCAATTGCAAGTAATCTTACTCTTTCTTTTTTTCCATCAATAATTAAATAAGCTGTATCACCATCAATACATTTACTAAATTTAACTTCAATTAATTTCTTGTTATTACATGAAGGTTCTACTACTTTTTGATTATTATCATAAATCCATTTATTATTCTTTTTCTTAATAATATACCAATTATCATTGTCTATTCCATAATAATTACCATTACAATATATAATACTATCATTTTTAATACTTGCAGATGTAACTAAAGGAAACATTATTAAGAAAAAGAAGAACATTATCTTTTTCATTCTTCCTCCAATATTATTATATACTATTTAATTCTTTTTTGTAACTTTAATACTTTAGAAATAGTAACTTTTTTAGGATATTTTATACCCATTGAATCCAAACACTCTGACAAAGGATTATCTAACTCAATATGATTACTTAATATATCATCATTTATTCCTAATGTATAATTTTGATAATCATTGATATTATAAAATAATTTTTTACTTATTTTCAAAAAAATTGGTTGATAATTAATATAGTCTATTTCTTCATTATCTTCTAAGATGGAAGATCCTTTTGAAGTATCATATAGTATAGGATTAGCATTAAGAACTACTCTTCTTAATACATTTAAATCATGATATTTATCTTTTTCAGTATATCCCATACAAACTTTTAATCTTCCACAATAAAATTCATTAATATCATGTAACTCTTTAAAAGTAAAATTATTCTTTTTAAAGACTCCACTAAAAATTCTTTTAGCTTCATCATCAGTTACTGATAAACCTAAATCAAAATCAATCTTTGGTACAACTTCTATTAAAGGTACTAAATCACTACAATAATCTCTACCTTCTAATGAATAAATAATTCCATTATGAAGGCACATAAAATGATTTTCATCTATGCGATAAAAGATTGATAACAAAGACTCATATTTATGTTTACTATCAAAACGTAATAATTTCTCAAACTTAACTGCAATTAAACTAACAGCTCCATTATCCATTGTTGTATTAATAGTTTTAGCACCAGAATCATTTCCCTTTTTTTCTTCTTCAAGAGATAAATATGGTCTATTAATATTTAGATATCCAACATAATAATTTTCAACATCATTTTTTTGCATAAAAACTCCAAGTTTATAACTATATAAACTCCAAATATATTTTATATGTTTATTATTAATTGTCAATATTGTATAATTAAATTGGTGATAAGAATGAATGAATTTGATATGGAAAATTCTAGTAGATATAATACTTATACTTGGTTTAAGAGTTTTAGTAATAGTACATATGGTGTTAATGTTAAATTAGATGTTACAAAAATAGTTAAATTAACAAAAGAAAGAAATGAATCATTTTTTATTAATTTTCTATTTATTATTTTAAAAGGATTAAATACTACACCTGAAATGAGAATGCGTTTAATTGATGATAAACCATATATCTTTGATGATATTAATCCTGCTTTTACTGTTATGACAAAAGCAGGTACTTTTGAAAATGTAAGATTAAAAAATAATACTAATTATCAAGAATTTTATAAAGCCGCTAAAGAAGTTATTGAAGAAAGTAAAAATAAAGAAAAAATTATAAAATGTGATTATAATCCCACAAACATGTATAACGAATATTATATTACTTGTACTCCATGGCTTGATTTTGTAAGTTTAACCCATCCAATTCCTGATGATAAATCTTCACAAACTGTTCCTAGAGTATGTTGGGGTAAATATATAGATAATAATGGTAAATACGAATTAACATTAAATATTACTGTAAGTCATATCTTTGTAGATGGCTATCCTCTTTCTCAAACATTTTTAAAAATACAAGAATTACTTGATAACTGCGAAAAGATATTAAAATAAAATTGGTATATGATATAATAAGAATAAGGAGATTAAAATGGATAAAAAAGATAAAGGGTTAATATTAATTATTATAGGAGTTCTATTATTATTTGTAATAGGTATACATACAATGCTTTCCGTTAAAGAAAATAATGAAATTCCTAATGATTACATTGCAATTTTTCATGGCGGTGTTGGTGAAAGAACATATGAAACATATATCTATAAAATAGATAATGGTCAACCTAATATGGGATTTAAATATATAAATGTAACTAGTACAACAACTTCTTATGGAAGTCCAAGATGGGAACATCGAGTTACTGAAAGAGGTACTGTTGATTTTACTGATGATGTCTTCATTGTTGCTGAAAAAAATCATGCTTATTCATATGTTACGGTACCAAAAAGTAATGAGACTTATACTATTGAAGAATTTCAAGCAAAATTTATAATGAATTAAAAAAGATTGGAAAAACCAATCTTTTTTATTTTATCTCTTCATCATTCGTTTTCTTATAAGATTCCACATCTAATCCTTTGAATAATACTTTATCAATCTGTTCTTTTTTAAAAGATAAAACATTTTCTATTGTTGTTAAACCAACTGGATAAAGACATGCTACATAATCATTTTCTTTTTTAGTATCGGCAACAATAAACTTGCAATAACCAATTATCATTAATTTAGCGATACCGTCTTTTAAAGTAACAATGCTACCAATAGGTAATAATTCTTCTTTCATTATTCTCTCCTTATTTTTTATAATAATTGTAAAATATTTACTTTTCCCGGATTTAAACACCAATTCAAATAAACTAAAAGTGCCTTCATATCACCGTGGAATGTATTATATAATTCTTGATAATAATCTTCTCCATATATTTCAATTATCATTTCTTTAAATGCTTTATAATCATTATTTGAATCATTTGATTCGATGATATTACCATTTTCATCAAACGATCCATATCGAGATAACTCTACAACATAAGGCAAATGAACGCCTGAAAATAATACTTCTAATTTTTGAAGGTTAAGAATCGTATCAACATTAAAGAGATCCATATTATATTGGAATAAAGAAAGGATTTTATTTAACGTCGTTTTATTTTCATTTAAGAATTTAAAAACATCATTAAGATTTATCTTTCCGTCTCCCTTTTCAAGACTCTCAATATATGAATCTAATTCATCTAATAGATATTCTGTTCCATCACTTCCATGATTATTAGCAAGAATAAGTCCTGCAATAAGTCCAGGAATACCTAATAATCTAAGGCCTACCAAGCCACCACCAACAGTTAAACCTGTATCAACATTTGCTTTATTATCATGGCATAATTTTGAAATTTCTTTCAATAATTCGATGTAATAACTGGTTACCATTTCGCTTAGATAACTATCATCAGATAAGGCTACTTGTCGAGCACTATCAATAGCGCTTTGATAATCAAGAGGGATTATCTTTGCATATTTATTATAGGCGTTATTACATAATTTTTCATCACTATATGTTGATACTACATCACCTTGAGCTATATATAATTTCAAATGATTATTACTTGCAATTTCATCAACATTACTATTAGCATCAGTACTAAATGGATTATATAGAATTAAATCATTTAATTTATCTTTATATTCATTATAATACGTTAAATATGCATGTTCAGCTAATCCACCACCTAAAGAATAACCACCAACATTTACCTTATCATATTTATTAAGATATGTTTTTAAAAACTCTTCAGCTTGGGCTCTTTGACTATTATATTGACTAGATAATGCTACATTTGATACTGCATCAACACCAATTCCACCAACATCTTTCATGACAGGATACAAATCATATAATAAATCATCAAATTCATATGGATTTGTAGAATTGTAATAAACTAATGCTGTATTTGATTTATCTTCTAATACAATGGCATCAAAACCATCATTTCCACTAACAGCATCAACAATTTTTAATTCTCCAAAGCCATATGTTACTAAATGACCTAAGAAAAGATTCTTAAAAGCTTTATCTTTAAATTTATCTTTATCTCTCATTAGAGTATCAGTATCAATAGAAGCACTTAAATAATCACTTGCTGTATATCCATATGATGAATCGAACGTTTCCAAAAATAATTCATTAATTGTTTTGCCTTTAATCGATTCTAAATCTCCTTCATAGAAATACTCCAAAAAGCTTAAATTGGCTAACATAACATTTTGTAAATCACTAAATTCACTAAACAATCCACTAACATTAATTTGTGAATCATATTTAGTCATCAAAAGAAGTGATTCTAACATAATAGTCGCTAGGGGATTATTACTACCACTATTAATGAAATCACCATTTATTAAATCATCAATAGTTGTTTTACCTTCAAATAGTAAATCGATTATCTCATCCATGTTTTTTTCTAACTTAGAATCAATACCAACATATAATAATACCGAAATATTAATATTTTCCGTTAAATCTTTATTATTATTTTTTATAGTATCCCATTCCGTAGCAACTGTTTTTTTGTAATTACTATTATAATATGATAGCAATTCACCATCAAAATAACTGCTCTCACTTTTATTTGGTAAAAAACTATCAAGTTCTATTTTACAATTATTTAATTCATCAATTATCTTAGTATACATTTCTAAGTCAATTGAAATGTTACTTTCTAGTTGATTAGATGCACTACTTTTAGGTTGATTATAAGAACTTGATGGGGATGAATTCAAATTAAAAGAATTATTAATTGTATATATCGTTTCCCCTACTGTTAAATCTTTAGAAAGCGTCATTTCATATTTATCAAATTTAACTACATAATCATTATTCGCATTAATCTCATATCGAATATTGGTCATATCATAATCAGCAATATTATTTTTCATATATTCAAGAACATATGTAATATTATCTTCAGTTAGTTTAAAAGGAAATAAAGAATTAAGCATTAGGATCACCTACTTTTCCTTTTGATAAATCATAAGATAGTTGATCATCTAACTCTTTTGCTTTTTTATTTAAATCAATACAACGAGAATTAATATTACTTATTAATGATTCAATACTTTTTATTTCTTTTTCTAATTCTTCTTTAACATGACTAGTTAAATAATCACCATCTTTTGGATCTTCAATCATATCAAGTAATTCTGTATACTTTTCTTTTATTTTTTCTAACTTAGGTATAAGAGTCCCCTTTGTGTCTTTTTCATAGTTTGCAACTTGATTACGATATTTATAACTTATTTTAATACCATCATCCATAAATCTCTCCTAATTAACCATCTTATCAATTGCATCGTTAACACTATCATATGATGATATTATTTTATTAAGATTTGATGATAAACTTGTATTGCGATTATTAATAACATTTTTGGAATTAGCTAAATAAGATAAAAATTTATCTTTATATTTTTTTCCAGCATTACTATTAAATTCTTCATCAAATATCTGCATATCATCTATCATATCTTCAATAACTTTTATCATTTGACTATTTTTATTGATAATACCTTTTTCAAACTCTCTAATATTCATAGTATCGATTACATAATTAGTTTCCATCTTGTGTACCTCTTAATTCGATATTATCCTCTGTCTTTTGAGTTTCTCTTTTAACTTCTTCCAAACCTTCATCATAATTATTAGAAGCATAATATAAAAACTTAATAAAGGCATCTATCTTTTTAGCAATTGTTTCAAAATCTTTAATATTTTGGATATAGTCAATCATTACAGCATTCTTAATATCACTTTTCCAAGTTAAATTCTTCTCTAATTCTTTATATTCGATAATAAATTGATTTAATTCTTCTAGTCTTTTTTCTTCTTTTTTTATAATATTAGTCAAATTATTACCATTAACATGAATAACTTTATTAGAACTCATATCATCACCATATTCTATATTCTCAATAATATCATAACATATAATTAATGATTAAAATAATTATTTATTAAAGTATTCAAATTATATGTAAAATAAAAAGACAAGATATTACTTGTCTTTCTTTTTTTATTTTTTAGTAAATAAATTAACGACTGTAGATGCAGTATCTGTTGAAGATGATGGATATGGCATATAAGGATATAAGATATTAGCTGTCTTACTAATAGGCATAGATTGCATTACAACTTTACCTGGTCCCGTAATAACTGTATTAAAGATTCCTTCACCACCTAAGAAAATATTTTTAAAACCTTTATTAGTTTCAATATCAATTTGACAAGTTGAATCCATCATTACTAAGTGACCTGTACTAATAACAATTCTTTCTCCTGGTTGTAGTACTTTTTCTTCCATACTACCATCAATTTCAATAAATACTTTACCATTTCCAGACATTCTTTGCATAATGAATCCTTCACCAGCAAATAAACCTACACCAATCTTTTTATTGAAATGAATAGAAACTTCTACTCCACTTGTTCCAGCTAAGAAAGCACTTTTTTGACAAATAACATCTTGCCCTGGTTTAACATCAACCGCCATGATTGCTCCAGGGAAACTTGATGAAAAGGCAATATAAGAATTATCTTCTTGTGCAGTATAAATATTTTGGAATAATCTTTCACCAGAAAACATTCTTGAAAAGACTTTCCCAACACCACCATTAGAAGTTGTTTCCATCGTTACACTAGGTGATTTCCATGACATTGAACCACCTTCACATATAATTTGTTCTCCTCTTCGAAGATTTAAAATAAGATATGGTAAATTACCACCTTTTATTTCATAATTAAGATCAACTGGTGCCATAACATTAGTATTAATAGCAGCATTACCGAATTGTTGTCCACAAAAAGGACAAAACGCACTATTTTGAGCAACTTGTCCTCCACAAGTTGGACAAACAAAACCATTATTATTCATTTACTATCCTCCTATAGTAAGTATAACATTACATAATTATTAAAACAATTAAAAAACAAAAAAACAGTCTTTATAAGACTGTTAATTTCATATATGGAGCGACATTTTGTCATATATACGCAAAATATCACATTATATAAGGCAATCAATAAACTCAATTGCTAAATAAAATATAACATACATTTTGACAAAAGAAAAGAATTTATATTTTTTAAGTGTTAAAAATAATAATATTTAACATAAATGAGAAATATTTGAAAATTCTTCAATCATTTGATTTGTTTTTACTATTCTTATGCTATAATATAAGTGAGTTGTTTTAAGGTGTAACGACTCTATTATTTGATAGTTAAGCTCTAATAACTTTCAAGTATAAAATGCATTAGTAATTTATTTTCTATCCTACTAGTGCAATTATTAACACCTTAGATTGGAGGGGTATTTATGAAATACCTTGTAATAACTGCACATTATAGTGATATTGATATCTGATGAATTAAAATATGACATCAAACCGGCTAAGGATGACTTCCAAGCATATCTTACAAATGGAGCATTTTATACCAATACAATGGGATATCCAATACTAGAATCATGGATGATACTGGATAGTATACCTAAACGAATGGTTCCATTTGATAAAATAAAGGAAGTTAATGACTTAAGTGATTGTATTATTTGCATGTATTGCAATGATGCATCACTTAATAAAATTAGAAAAAATCCTCATCTATACTTGAAGAACTTTTCTAAAGCTATGGGAATAACAGGTTTAGATTTTAGTATTTTTAATGATCAACCATATGCAATACAGATTTATCAAATGTATTCTAATTTAGCTTATTCATATTATTATGGATTAAGACATATACCTATAGTACCTAATGTAAGAATAGGAGAAACTGCATTTTCTAAAGAATATTTTGATGCTATTCCAAAAGGTGCAATTGTATCTATAGGTACATATGGTTTCTCGAAAACTAAAGAAGAAAAGAATAGACAAAATAAATTTGTTGAAGAATTAGTTGAATCATTAAGAATTAAAACAATATTAGTTTATGGTTCATTAACAACCTATGCAAAACATATTTTATGTGTTAACAATATTAAATATTATTGCTATAAACCATGGATTTCTATTAAAGATAAAGGAATGCTTTATGACTGGAACTAAAGGTCCAAGTAATCTATATGGCAACAAAAATCAAAAACCAACTGAACATATTTCCTATCCTTATGCTAAATCATTCAATAATTCTACTTTATATGATCATTTTTCTAGACATGGAAAAGAATTTGGAGCTAATTCTATTACCGACTACGAAAATAAAGCAATATATTTTGCCAATAAAATTAGTACAGTTGCTGATAGTTTTGTAGATAGAAACAATTCAACCTACAAGTATAACTATGTAACTAATACATTAGCAATTATTAATAGCAAAGGAAAAATAATATCATACTTTAAGCCAAAGAGTGGCAAATCATATTATGAAAAACAAAAAGAAATGAAGGTGAGAAAATGAATGCAAAATGTCCAATTTGTGGTAAAACGTTGTTTAAAGAAGAATTTGAAATATGTAGTTACTGTGGTTGGGAGCACGATTTAGTTCAAGAAGATGATGTTAAATTCCCTGGGGGATCAAACGATTTATCTTTAGTTGAATATAAAAAACTATATGAATTAATTTTGAACGAACATCCTAAGTATACATGGATAAATGATCGAAACATCTTTAATAGATATATATCAAATTTTGAGATTCCACCTTATTTATGTAAATGTTGCAATTCATATGAAGTAGAAAAATTAGGTGAACAATGTCCTAATTGTGGATGGATAGATTCACAATTACAAAATACTTTTATTGATGTCAATAATTTAATTAATGAAGATTCATTAGAAAATCATAAGAAAAAGTGCAGTAAAAAAGAGAGTGATTAAACACTCTCTTTTCTTATTATATTTATTAGCTCTAATAATAAATATAAAATACATTAGTAGTAAATCTTCTATCCTACTATAATAATTTTATACTAAAACATATTATTTGGCAATAAGTTTTAGTTACTTTATTATAAGTTTTTTTTACATATTGTCAATATTTTTATATATTTTTTAATAGACCACACATGTTTTTTTTACAATAAAAAACTTATCTTTCGATAAGTTTTAATTTTTAATGGAGCGGGTGACCGGAATCGGACCGGCGTGATCAGCTTGGAAGGCTGGAATTCTACCATTAAACTACACCCGCATATATCAAGTCATTAATTATTTAGCATAAATAGACTAAACAGCCAAATAAGCAAATGACATGATTAAGTATATCAAAAATAAAGATAATGTCAAGCCTTTTTTTGTAAATTTAGTATCTCTAATACTTCATTAGGTACATATTTACTAATATCCTTTTTTAGATTAAATAACTCTTTAACCGCACTTGATGAAATAAATTCTAATTCTCGATCAGACATCAAATAAACAGTATCAATTTCATCACTTGATAGTTCTTTATTGTAATAATCTAACACTTTTTCATTTTCAAAATCAATAGAACTTCTTAATCCACGAAGGATACAATTACATTTATTATCTTTGCATACATCAATTGTTGCTCCACTTCCAATTATTACTTCAACATTAGGATTATTATTAAAAATCTTTTTTATTATATCTAATCGATCTTCTTTCGATAATAAACTCTTTTTATTAGGGTTATCCATAATAGCGATTACAATATTATCAAATATCTTTAATGCTCGATTAATAATATTTATATGACCATTTGTTATGGGGTCAAAACTAGCGGGATATAATACTCTTTTCATACATTTTCACTCTTTCTATATCTATTTCATTATCTGGTAAAACGATATCAAAATCATTATTGTTATATATGATACTACTCTCTTCTCTACTTTTTAAATATTCGGGACTAATATTATCTCTTTTCAATATTCTTTCTTCTCTTATTTCATATGGAGTATCAATTAATATCTTTAAATCACACATCTTGAAATATTTGACTTTAGGTAGTAGTTGCCAATCAAAAATTACATTCTTAGAGTCTCCAATTAATCGATCTATTTCTCTTTCCATATATTTCCATGTGATTTCTATTAACTTATTCATATTATCTTGGTTATTAAAAACTTTTTTACCTAAAAGTTTTCGATTTATTTTATTATCTGTTACTATATCTTCACCAAATGTTGATATTAACTCTTTTTTTACTTCATCAAATTCATTAACTTGATGACCTATTTTATCAATATCAATATATATATAATCATTTAATTCTTCTAAAAGTTTCTTGGATAGTGTTGATTTTCCACTACCTTGTTTTCCACAAATACCGATATACATTATTCCCTCCATAATAATTATACTAATTGTTTATAAAAAATTAAAGATATGTTATTCTTATATATGGAGTGTGTAATGAAACATCGTTTAAGAAACAGTTTAATTATTTTATTTATTACCATTATTATGCTTTATTTCTTATTAAAAGATCATTATAATGAAATAATTGAAATCATATCTAAAGCTAGTTTCCCGTGGATTCTTGTTGCCATAATAATTTATTTAATATACTTTGTTACAGATACAATTCCTTTTTACATTTTTACTAAAAACTATAATAAAGATATATCTTTTAAGTTCATGCTTTATTTAAATTCTATTACAAAATTTTTTAATGGTATAACCCCTCTTGCTACAGGTGGTCAACCTATGCAGATATATGAACTTCGTAAAAAAGGAACAAGTACTGCTAATAGTACTAATGCTGTAACACAATTTTATATAGTATTTCAAATATCACTTGTTTTATGGGCTTTTATTGCTTTAATTTTTGATAAAGCTTTTCATATTATTGAAATGAATACGGGATTAACAATCTTTACAATTTTAGGTTTTTTACTAAATGGTATTGTTTTAATATTCTTATTCATTATTAGTTTCAATAAAAGTTTTAATAAAGTTTTAGTAAGAACAATTATTACTTTTCTTGCTAAAATTAAAATTGTTCGTGAAAAAGAAAAACAAATTGATAAATGGAATAATACTTGTGAAGAATTCTATAATAATTCAAAAGTATTATTAAGTAATAAATCATCATTCTTTGCTGGAATTGCTTTTCAGATGATAACTCTTGCATTTTATCATTTACTTCCATATGCCCTAGCAAGAAGTGTTGGTGTTACAAGTTTTACAATATATCATTCTATTATATGTTCAGCATACATCTATCTTACAGGTTGTTATATTCCTATTCCAGGATCAACTGGTGGAATGGAATATGTTTTCTTAGGATTTATTGGTACTTTTATAACCGATTATCGATTAAATGCGGTTCTTCTTTTATGGAGAGCTCTTACATATTACATTCCAACAATTATGGGTGGAATTATATATAACGTTAAATCATTTAAAAAAAGTAGTTAAAAACTACTTTTTTATTTTTATCTTTGGATAATCTCTTATCTTATCATAATCAAGATACAACTTTTTATCATCACTTAATTCACGTAAGATAATACCATTATTATACTTTTTTATGGCACGACATATTCTAATAATATTATTATATCTTGCAATTATCTCATCGTGATTATCATCTCTTAATTCTTCTATTAATAATCTTTTTATTCTTAAATCAAGATATCGTATATATTTTGAATCTACTGCTAAGTCAGAAATAAACTCATTACCATAGTTTTCCGTATTTCTAACTAATCTCCAAGGAATATCAACAATAAAATCAACTCCTGTTGGTAACATCGGATCAAATTCAAATTCATCACGATATAAATCTTTAAGATCCATAACCGCAAAAGAGATTCCATTATTTCCATTAACATGGAAATCATCCATTAATACTCTCTTTACAATATCATCACTATATACTGTAATACCATTTTCTTGTTGCGCTATAGCACTTAAAAAACCGTATTTTATAATACTTGGAGCCACAGCATAAGATGTACTATGATGATATCTTGGTTCAGCATTAATTTGATCACTTGCTAAAATAGCACTATCAATATGTGTTTTTATATAACTTGCAATTTCTTCTTTCTTTATTTCTTCTTCCATATTTGCACCATTTGATAATTCTAGCATAAAACCTTTAATACGTCAAAAAAAGAGAGTTATTTACTCTCTTTTTCATATAAATGATGTTCTTTAATATATTGATAAACTTTTGGATTTAAATTAGTATTTTCATCAATATCTTCTTTTATTTCTGTAGATGATGTTGATACATAAGGAAAATCTTTTAAAATAATAAAATTATCTTTCTTATCAAATCTTTCTATATATTTATTAATATCAATATCATCTCTATTTAAAACAATTATTTTATATTCCAATAAATCTTGATAATTTTTCCATTTATCAAAACTTACAATATTATCTGCTCCAATTATTAACATAAATTCTTCATTTGGATACTCTTTTCTTAAAGCTTCCATTAATAAATATGTATATGGATAAGTATTATGATCACTATCAACAATGATACGATCATTTTCATAAAATCTTAACATATTTATGCGATCTTCTAATGGAGCGAAATTATCTTTATCCCAATAAGGCATTGTAGGAACAACAAAGATTTTATCAACAATATCTTTATCTAAAATATAGTTAACGACTTTCATATGTCCTTCATGCACTGGGTTAAAACTACCTACAAATACACCAATTTTCATAATACACCTACTTAACAAAATTAGGAATCAACATAAAGAATGACATTAACACTAAAATAACTAGAAAGAAAACGCTTTCTTTACTCACTCTAATTTTCTTTAAATCATCTTGTTTCAATTTAGTTTCTGAACCAATAAAATCTAATCCAAAAGGTTTCATTCTACTTAAATTTTTATCTGAATAAATAGCAAAAGCTGTTGGATCATCGAATTCACTAAACTTAATATCCTTATCTAATCTCACAATGAAATTAAACATAATTATATCACCAATACAACCGGATATATTTACTATTGATAAAATATATAAAATTGGTAATTTAAATATAGCTCCTATAATAAATGTCACAATACCTATAAAGAATAACGGATACATAAGTGAAATCAAGATATTCTTTTTAGTGATATTTTGTTTACACAAACAACACAAAATACTTTTTTCTAAATATATACCATAAGTAATTCTTTTAAATTTAGCTCCATTTATTACATATGCAATACTATGTAATATTTCATGAAAGATTGTATATAATGCAAAGAAAAGTAAGAAGAAACCAACATTAAATTCACTATCCATAATATCTTTAAAAATATCATGATAGAAAAGATAACCTATTCCCATCATAACAATTAATAAAACAATACTAAGAATATTTAATATTTTTAAATTCATCTTAAAAAGATAATATTTTTTTTCTTGTTTTTCTTGTTTTTCTTCTTTTTTACTACTCATAATAACCTCAATAATAATATATCATTGTTAGGCTAGTATTTCAATTCCATTATCTTCTTTCTTTTTAATATCTTTCATATATTTTTCAATCATCGTTTTTATATCTTTATTATACTTTGGATGTTCTTCAATTATTTGTTTGTATTCAAGCAATAATTCCTTACCTGTACCTTTTTTAATATACTTTTCATAAAAATATAAGAATAGTTCAATAGATGCTTCAAAAATATCATTATTACTTGCAATTTGAAGATATTCAATATATTTATCTTTATCTTTTCTTATTTCATTAAAGCCATTTTGATAATAATATTTAGCTAAATTATAATAAGCATAATAACAAATATTTTGATAATTACCATCTATTGCTTTTATATAAAAATCATAGGCTTTTCTTTTATTACCAGTTTTTCTATAGTATTCCCCTACTTTATTACATGCCCAGCTTTCTCCTAAAGTTGCTGCTTTTAAATAGAAACTTAAAGCATCAAATAAATTAGCATCTAATTCCATTAATAAACCTAAATTATTATAAGCATAGGCATAATTACTTTCACTAGCTAGTAAGAATAATTCTTTAGCTTTATTATGATTTTCTTTAAGTGGATATATTCCTCTTAAATACATTTTTCCCATTAAATTAATAGAAGCTACATTACCTAAAGAATAAGCTTTTTCTAAATACTTATATCCTTCTTCTAAGTCTTCTTTACTTTGATTATTTATTAAACCATTAATATACATAGATGCAAGAATATAATTAGCTGTTGGATGATTCTGATTGGCTGCAACAAGTAAATAACTATAAGCCATATCATATCTTGGATATCCTTTAACATAACCATAATATTCATTAGATCCTAATTCAAAGTTTGCATAAGCATTTCCAGTTTTAGCAAGTTCTTTCATAGAATAATCATAGTTAATACCTTCTCTTAATTTAAGTGATAGATAAAGTTCAAGATCACTTGCACTAATACTAGTATCATTCAAAATATCTTCTAAAACCCCACGTTTTAATTCACTTTCTACAAGAGGTTGCTTTTTATCAATGATAACGAAACATATTTCTTCTACTAAACATTCGTAAATATCATTATTATTTATATATAAACTTAATTGATCACTAAAATCATTAGGAACTTGTTTATCATTTTTAGAAATATTATATAATTTCTTAGCTAAGGCTATTAATTTTTCATTACAGTTAATAAAATCAATTGGTTTTCTTACACTATAATTTTTACCATCAATAACACTTAAGATATCAATTATCATATCCGTAAATACTTTATGATTTTTTTCATATTTTTTACGTTTATTAATAAATATTTGTTTATATTTATCACCAATACTTCTTATACCAACACAATAATTATTAACAGTTGTATCATTAATATCATAAATATCAAATAAAATACAAAATAAGTCTGTTTGTAATGCATTTGTTTTATTTTTAGATAGTTCCTTTATTATTCTAAATAAATTACCTAAAGATAAATGGTTATCATCACAATTTAGTTTAATATATGCCCTCTTCATAAAATCACCGCCCATATTATAACACTCGATGTGGATTTTTACAACATTTATTTTTATATGTGTGGAATGAAATAGATGATTTTTTTAAAATTAAAGTATATATTGAAATTAAAGGAGTGAAAATTTGAAAAACATTTGGAAAAATTACAAAAAAACTATTATTTTAGTCATTGGCTTAATAATAGGAGCGATTGTAGGAATTGTTTTTGGAGAAAAAGCTAAATATTTAGCTCCATTTGGAGATATCTTTATTAACTTATTATTAGTTATTATTGTTCCATTAATCTTCTTAACAATAACAACATCAATCGCTAAAATTAAACAACCTAAAAGACTAGGAAAAGTCTTAGTTACGATCTTTGTCTCATTCATCGTAACTAGTTTAATCGCAGTTAGTGTTGGTCTTATTTCTACAAGGTCAACGAAATTAGTAGACCCTAAAGATGCAACTGCTATTAAAGAAGTAATGAGCGAAGAAACGGAAGTCGCTGAACCAGAAGAAACAGGTTTCTTACTATATGCTAATAGAACTGTTGATACTTTAACTGTAGGAGACTTTAGCGGAATCTTAACGAGAGGTAACATCGTTGCTATTATTGTATTCGCCATATTAGTAGGATTATCTATCCACGCTGGTGGTGATGATGGCGAACCATTTTTAAAGGTTTTAGAATCAGCAAACAAGGTAATAATCAAGTTTATTGATATTATCTTCTTGTATGCACCAATTGGACTTGGATGTTACTTTGCTGCATTAATTGGAACCTTTGGTAAAGAAATAGCTGTTGGTTTTGGAAAAACTTTCATTATTTATACTGTAGTATCTATTTTATTCTACTTTATCATTTATTCACTATATGCTTTCTTTGCTGGCGGAAAAGAAGGATTCAAAAGATTTTGGAGAAATATTATTCCAGCAACAGCAACATCTCTATCAACATGTTCTTCTGCTGCATCAATTCCAGTAAATATGGATTGTGCAAAGAAAATTGGTGTATCTGATGATATTGCGGAAACAATGATTCCTCTTGGAACAAGTTTCCATAAAGATGGATCAGTAATTGGTAGTGTGTTTAAAATTATGTTCCTAGTATATCTATTTGGAGCTAATCCAAGCATCTGGACAGTAATTGGTGTTTCATTACTTGCAACACTACTTGTTACAGCTGTACCTGTTGGTGGTGGAACAATTAGTGAAACATTAATTTTAACAATGATGGGATTCCCATTAACGGCTCTTCCAATTTTAACAATTATTGCAACTATTATTGACCCACCTGCTACAATGTTAAATGTATGTGGTGATACAGCATCTAGTATGTTAGTAACAAGAGTTGTTGAAGGTAAAAGTTGGATTAAAAATGAAAATGTAAAAGAAAATAAAAAAAGTAAGAAATAATTCTTACTTTTTCTTTTGATTTAAAAATTCATTTGTAATATCATTTACTTCTAATAATAAATCATCTACATATAATTTTAACATGCTATTACCAGCAGTAAAACTAGGGAAATTTAATATTTCTCCCATAATATCATGTCTTTCAAAATAACCTTCAATATATTCTTCAATACTAAATCCTAATGAATATTCCTTAGTAATTAAATTTAATAATACTAATCTTAATACTAATGATTTAGGAATACTATTTCCCATTGTAATACATTGTTTTATTAAAGCTCCATTCATTAATATAACAAAGAGATTTATTTCTTTTAAGAACATATTAAATAATAATTTACCTTCTAATTCATTTCTTATATTAACTTTTTCAAAAGTATCATTAACTTCTTCTCTATTAGATAAAATATTTCTAACACTAACACTTGATGATGTTGTTTCAATTACTTCATTAATAAGACTGTCTCTATCATTACTATTAATTCCATGATTATTAACATACCATTTAACTAAATTAAAATATAATGATTCTTTATGTTCACTAAATTTATTACCATTATTATTTGCAAATAATAATTGATTATATGAAAGCAATAACATAAAAAAATGATTTAAATCATGATATTTTGGGTTAACAAGTGTTTGTTTATAATAATCATATATTTCCTCATAAGATAAAGTATTAAGAACTTTTGTTAAACTATCATTTGTTAAATTTACAATCTTAATATATTTTCTTTGATTATCAATAATACCATTATGATCATTTCTTAATATAGCTTCTATTAATTTTTTTCTAGTTTTATTTTCAAAGCAATAATATTGGTATGCCTCTCTTACATTGTTTAAATTCATACAACCCCCAACACAAGTTACATATTATACCATATTTTATATAAAAAGAAAAGCCAAAGATAACTTTGACTTTTCTATTACTTAAATATTCTCTTTAAGATAGCGTTTAATCCTTTATTAATTACTTTATTCTCAGCACTATTAATAACTTTTCTACCAATCTTATTTACTGGATTATTTTTTCTTTCACGCTCTTCTTCTTTCTTTTTTCTTTCTTCTTCTTTTCTAGCCTTTTCAGCAAGTCTTTCAGCTTCTTTAGCTTCTTTTTCTTCTTGTTTTCTTCTCTTTTCTTCTTCTTTTTCTTCTAGAATTCTTTGTTTTTCTTCTTCAATTCTTGCTTTTTCTTCTTCTTCTAGTTTACGTTTTTCTTCCATCTTACCTGATAATACTTCATATGCAGATTCTTTATCGATTGACTCTCCATACTTTTGAATTAAAGCATCATCTTGGTTAATCATTCTATTTCTTGTAAAATCATCAATTGTTCCCATATAACTTTGAGGTGGAAGAATAAATCCTCTTTCTACTACTTCTGGTTCACCTTTTTCATTTTGGAAACTAACTAAAGCTTCACCTGTTCCAAGTTCAAGAATAGCTTTTTCCGTATTAATTTTTGGATTAACACGGAAGGCAGAAGCTGCTGCCTTAACAGTCTTTTGTTCAGCTGGCGTATAAGCACGTAAAGCATGTTGAACACGGTTGCCTAATTGGGCAATTACATCATCAGGAATATCTGTTGGAGCTTGAGAAATAAAATATAAACCAATTCCACGTGATCTAATTAATTTAACTACTTGTGTAATTTGTTTTAAACGATAATTTGGCATATTGTTAAATAATAAATGAGCTTCATCAAAGAAGAAGACAATCTTTGGTTTATCAAGATCACCAACTTCAGGCATATTATTAAATAAATCAGTTAATAGCCATAATAAGAATGATGCATATAAATCAGGATTCTTAAATAATTCTACAGCATGTAAAATATTAATATATCCCATACCATTCATATCTTGTTTCATAAAATCTTGGATTTCAAGTTCAGGTTCACCAAAGAATAAATTTGCTCCTTGATCTTCAAGTGTTAATAAACTTCTTTGAATGACACCAACTGATTGTGTTGTTACATTACCATATTTTGTAACATATTCACTTCTATTATCACCAACATGTTGTAATAATAATCTTAAGTCCTTTAAATCAACTAAATCATAATTTTCATCTTCAGCAACACGGAATATAATTGAAAGAACTCCTTCTTGTGTTTCTGACAAACCTAACATCATTGATAAAATTTGAGGTCCTACATTTTTAATAGATGTACGAATTGGATGACCATCTTTTTGATAAATATCCCAAAAATGAACTGGGAATGCTCTAAAGTCAAATTCATCTAATTTAAGAGATGCTATTCTACTTCCGATTTTTTCATTGGATTCTCCTTTAACAGCACATCCTCCTAAATCTCCTTTAACATCCGCAACAAATACTGGAACTCCTGCAGCACTAAAACTTTCTGCTAATACTTTTACAGTTGTTGTTTTTCCGGTACCAGATGCACCTGTAATTAAACCATGGCGATTGGCCATTTG
>CAMJWT010000027.1:0-19434 GCA_946409545.1 uncultured Clostridia bacterium
TTATCACTTGAATTGAAACGATTTTCAATAATTGAACCACTTCTTAAATTCTTTAATTTAGCTTGAACAAAGGCAGCGCCTTTACCTGGTTTAACATGTTGAGTATCCATTACAGAATAGATATTATTTTCATACATAATGGTCATACCAACTTTTAAATCATTAACATTAATCATTATTTATTCCCCTCTTATTTCTTTTCTTTATGTACTGTATGTTTTTGACATCTAGAACAATATTTACTTAATTCTAGTCTTTCTGTAGTATTTTTAACATTTTTATTAGTACGATAATTTTCTTCATTACATACTGTGCAAACAAGTGTTTTTCTTTGTCTATTTCCGATCTTTGCCATAAAGCACCTCCCTTTTTCCATTTAGTATTATATCAAACAAAAATTGTAATTACAACACATTTATTAATAAATAAAAAACTTTCCCATAAAGGAAAGTTCTTTTTATTAAACATTTATTTTACGATTTTAAATGATTTTAAGATAAAACTATCATCTTTCTTTTCTAAAGTGTATTCAAATACAGTTTTACTCTTATATTTATCGATATGTTCATGGAAATATTTAACGGCTTCTAAATCACTAATTGTATGCTCGTCGTCCCCATAAATACTTTCATCATCTTCACCATTAACTCTATAACCATCCATTTCATCATAATTATTAAAAATTAATTTTATTATGTATTGATTATTACTCTCTTTATAGTCGACAATGTAATAATCGATAAATCCCGGAGCATCAGAAGTACCATGTCCACCATGATTTTCATTATATACAAACATTCCATCTTTATAATAGTAGAAAACTTTATCATCTTCATGACATATGATATCTACATATTTTGTCGGAACAATATCAAAAACCTTTTTAAAATATTTATCAAATTCTTCTTTTTGATATTTTAGTCCTTCCCCTTCATTATTATCCTTAACATACCAGTATGCTACATGTTCTAAGTCTCCTGATGGCTCATTAGGGTTTATTTCAGAAGGATAATATAGAAGATCTAATCCATATTTATCAATGAATTCAATTATTTTCTTTTCATTAGCAGATTCTTTTTCATGAACTTTCTTTTTATATTCCTCTACTTGTTTTTGCATTTCTTCATAACTTAGTTCATCGTCATCTACATTATCATCTTTTTTATCATTTTCATCTTGAGGAATCTCTTCTTCTTTCTTTTCTTCTTCTTTTATAGGATCTGTTGTCTTATCATCATTACTTGTAAAATGTTTATATGCAAAGAATGCTCCTATTCCTACTAAAATGCATAATACAATAACACATATTATTGTTATGATACCATGATGTTCTTCCTTACTTTCATAGTTAACTGGAGTTAACACTGGTTTGTTATCATTATTTTCATTATTACTTGGTTCCATTATTTTTCCTCCTTCTCTATCATTTCTAATAATTCTTTATATACATTCATTAATTCTTGATTATTACTCTTCTCTACACCAATCATTTTTGATTCAAGAAACCATTTCTTTTGTTGATTATTATATTTTTCTTTTTCAAACAACAAGAGAATTCTTTCTTTTTCTAGTTCTAAAGCTTTCTTATCTAAGATTTCCTTTTCTGACATTTTCATCAATCTCCTTTATAATACCTTCATTATAACCATCTTCACTTTTAAACTCTTCATAGGCCCTTTCTTTTAAATAACGTCCTATTCTTAAAGCATATAAGAAAGCTTCTATTGAATATTTAACCATTTTACCTTTTTCGGTACCGTTAGATTCTTCTAATAATTTTTTATAATACTCTCCATCATAAACATTGATAGTATATTTTTCAAAATCAATTTCAAAGAATTTAAAGATAACCGGATATTTATTAATCTTTTCTAAAACATATTCACGAAGTTCAGGTTTTTCTTTTGCAACTTTAAGGGCACTTACAACATGATCCATAAAAAGATAAACTAATCCATAATAATTATCCATACCAAAGAATTTTTCTTTTCTTATATAATCAGATAAATGATAATCACCTTCACGATGTTTTTTTACTAATTTTTGGATATCTGGATAGCCAGCAAAGAAAGACATTGTATCAACATAAGCTACATCTCGTGCATCACGTTCAAATGATAAATGCTCATAATTAGGCAAATAATAAGTGGAATCATTTGATGTTAAATAATAATCCATAGCTATTATTAAATTATTGAAATCAAATTCATTACTTGTTTCCACTTCTTTATATTGATTAGCATGTCTAGTTTCATGAAAAACAGTATCAACCGCATGAACAAAAGCCACATCTAAATTATCAATCAATTTAAATAAATTAGGATTTATATACATTATATTTTTTTCACGATTATAGAATCCTAATGTAGCATCATTTAATACTGTTGATGAGAAAACAACTGTAAAATCAAGATTATATTTTCTCTTTTGTTTTTCAATAAGCGAAACTATAAGAGGAATCATTAATTTACTTTTATAATTATCATCTTTTGAATTAATAAACAAATCTAATAAATCATCAAAATAATCTAAAAAGCCTTTATATGTACCAATAGTTTCAATAACTGACTCATCAATATTTGAATTATTATTAAGGAATCTAATCAAGTTGTTATTATATACTCTTTCAATATCAACTTCATTAAACATTCTATAATATTCTTGTTTTTGCATATATTGATAAAAAGCTGGATTTTTAATTATTCTTTTATCGACTTCTCTAAAGAACCATTTAAGTCCTTCAACATCATCTTTATTTAAACGAATTATATCTCTTAATAAACCATCATAGTCTTCATAATCATCCTCATCTATATTAGAGAATATAAAGTCCATAGTCTCCCTACAGATTTTTCGATATAGTCCTTTAATAACAACCAAGTATTGTGGTCTTTCTTCAATAACTGTAGTGAAGTCGTAATTTCGAAGTAATTTATTCTTTAAAACAATCTCACTAAAAATATAATTGAGTTCATCAAGAGTTAAATAATCATTCAAGAATAAAGAGTCAATAATCTTAGATTTAAAATCATTATCATCATTATTAAAGATTACTTCATGGACATCTTTTAATCCCATAACAAAAGCTTTTAGGTCTATTTCTAATTGTTTTAGAATTGTTTCCATATCCATCTTATTTAGATAATCAGATAATATCTTTAAAATTTTATTAGAGTTTTCTATTTCGATATTACGACTTCCCTTTTGTATAATTTGAAATGATGCAATTGTATTAACTAACTCTAAATCATTACGTAATAAATCAGGTTTATAACCATTTAAATATTTAAGTAATACAGCAGCTCGTAAATAATCTTCATCTTCTGTTTCTAGTAAGAATTTACTAATGACATTATCACCTATTTTATATAGTAAAGCTACTTTAACAGAAATAGGATCATTTTTAGTTAACTCAATTATTTTATTAACAAAGTTATGCATAACTTCATTAGCTTTTTCAACATGATCAGGGGCATTTTTATCGATTTTATTTAGTTCTTCATTAAAACTATCAAAATCTAATTGATTAATTATTTCAACTACTCTATTGTTATTCATACCTACTCCTATTTTAATTATATATTATTAATTAAACATAATAAACAATATTAATTAATTATTTATACACTTTGACATAAAAATATATTTTTGTTAGAATACACGTGATATGAAAAAAGATGTAGTTGGAATTATTTGTGAGTATAATCCATTTCATAATGGACACTTATATCATTTATCTAAAGTTAAAGAAATGTTTCCTAATTCTTTAATTGTTTTAGTTATGTCTTCATCATTTACAGAACGTGGCGACATAAGTGTATTAAATAAATGGGATAAAACAGAAATAGCTCTTAAATATGGTGTTGATTTAGTTATCGAATTACCATATTTCTTTGCTACAAATAGTGCAGATTATTTTGCCAATGGATCTATCAAAATTCTTAATGAATTAAAATGTAATTATTTAGTATTTGGTAGTGAAACAAATGATATTAGTAAATTAGAAAAGATTGCAAGTATTCAAATAAATAATAAAGAATTTGATAATCTTGTTAAAGATTATATTGATAAAGGTAATAATTATCCAACTAGTTTATCACTTGCTATTAAAGATTTAACTAAAGAAAAAATAGATTCTCCTAATGATTTATTAGGAATAAGTTATATTAAACAAATCAAAATGTTAAATAGTAATATTAAACCAATTACTATTAAAAGAACAAATGATTATTTAGATAAAGAATTAAAAGATAATATAACTAGTGCAACTAGTATAAGGGAAGCTATAAAAAATAATGTTTCTATAGAAGATTATGTTCCTACTCTAACATTAAATAAAATAATAAATATTGATTATCAAAGATATTTTGATCTATTAAAATATAAAATATTATCTGAAAATGATTTATCAAAATATTTAGATATTAATGAAGGTCTTGATAAAAGAATAAAAGATAATATTTCAAAAGCTCATAATTTAGATGAATTTATAAAACTAATAAAGACTAAAAGATATACTTATAATAAAATAAATCGTGTTTTACTACACATTCTAACAGGAACAACTAAAGATGATTTTATTAAATTAAACAATTTAACATATATTAGAGTTTTGGGATTTAGTATAGAAGGACAAAAATATTTAAAAGAAATAAAAAAAGGAACAACTGTTCCTGTTATAACCAATTATCATGAACTTGATGATTACATTCTAGATTATGAATTAAAAATAACAAAATTATATAATTTTATTATCAATAAAGACGAATTAAATCTTATTGAATTAAAATCTATACCAATAAAAAAGCAATAAATTATTTTATTGCTTTTTTCCACAAAATGGACAAAAATCCGAATTAATAAGATTACCACATCCTGAACAATAACCTTTAAGAATTGGCATTGATTGAGAAACTGGATTTTCTAAAGGTGCAGAAGCTTGAGCTGGTGCTACCGGAGCTGGATTAACAGGTTGATTAACTGGATTTATAGCTTGTTGTGCTACTGGAGCTACAGGGGTAACTACTTGTTGTTGTACAGGATTAAGAATTGGTTGTTGAGGCATTGGTACTACTGCGCCTTGTAAATTAAAACCACAGGCAACACAGAAATTACCATCAACATAATTACCACAATTTGGACAAGTTCGATAGTTTTCTCCTGCTACTATTCGTTCTCTTGTTTTACTTATTTTATTAACCTTTTTAATAGCGTATACATATAATGCTATTACAAATACGAACCACAATACTACTAATATTCCACTACCGGAGAAAAGACAGAAATCATATATACCGTGTGTAACCATAGGCATAATAATACTTAAAGCGATATTTTTACCTTTACCAGGTAGACCATTCATTTCACACTTCTTAGCTAAACCTAAGAAATAACCCATTACAATAGCATCACATACATGTCCTGGAACAGCTGTAACTGCCCTCATTAGAGCCGTTAAAAGTTGATTATCATTCATTATTACATATAAGACATTTTCAAATGTTGCGAAGCCTAAAGCAACAAATGAACAGTATACAATTGCATCAAACGTTTCATCAAATTCACGATGACGATATCCAAAAATATATGTAAAAAACCATTTACTAAATTCTTCAATTAAGGCAATTCCAATTAATACTTGAAAGAATAGTAAAAAAAGATTAGTCGTCGGTTCTTCTGTATCAGGAACAATACCAGGGAAAATTCCTTGAACTAATGTCGTAATAGCAAGAGTTAAAAAGCATGATGCTACACCGCCTAAAAATAGTTTAATTAATAATCCTTTTGATTCTTTATTAGAATCTTTATGATATATAAACCAACCAATTAATACCCCTGGCAATAACGCTAATAAAATATTTATTATTATCATCACACTCTCCTATATTAAAAATATAGCACACTATTGTAAAATAAAAAAGATAATTAAATTATCTTTTTATTTTATATTTACATATATCTTTTAATTTACAATTTTCACATAAAGGATTATTAGCAAAACAGTGATATCTCCCAAAAAGAACCATTTGTAAATGTCTTTTACTCCAATTCTCTCTTTTAATATTACGTTTTAGAGTATTTTCAACAGTTAATACATCACTATTCTTTTTTACAAGATTTAATCTTTTACTTACTCTTTCAACATGCGTATCAACGGCAAAAGAAGGAATTTTTAAATATTCAGCATAAAAAACATTACATGTTTTATGACCTACTCCAGGAAGACTTTCTAAATCACTTCTTTTAGTAGGAACTTTTCCATCATATTTATTTATTAAAATAGTTGCAATGTCAATAACATTTTGAGATTTTCGATTATAGTTACCAAGTGGTTTTATCAATTTCTTCATATCGACAATTGATGCCTTACTTAGTTCTTCTAAACTTTTATATTTACTAAAAAGAATTTTTGTTACTTCATTAACTCTAACATCTTTTGTTTGGGCACTTAACATTACAGCAATTAATAAAGAATAATCATTAAAATAATTAAGTTCACATTTAGGATCAGGAAAGAGTTCATCTAAATAATTTTCTAGTTTATTATATTTCTCCATCATCATTCAACCAATCACAATTATATACTTCTATAGGTTCTTTAGATATTTCTTTTAATTTTTTAATATCATCTAAATTCTTAATACCTTGTTTTTTCCATTCAAATAAAACTTTATCAATATCACGAAATTTAGTAGAACCTGCTAAACTAACTTCTTTTAGAGCTTCATGAATTAATTCATCACTATATTCTTTTTGCCAATCGATAACCATTTCTTGTTCCATAGGCTTTAGTTTATGATTAAATTCTTCTTCAATTTCTTTAAATATATTATTATCATTCTCTTCTTCTTCATTTAATTCTGAAATATAGTAATTAGATATTTTTTCGTATAAACTGTCAAGATTAATCTTTTCTTCCATAATACCATTTTCAGTTTTTACGATATCTAAATTAATAAAACCTTTATTAGTTAAAGAATCAATTAATTCCATAACTTTAATTAGTTCTAAACCCAAATCTTTACTTATTAATTCACGACTAAAAACTTCATGTTTATTATATAAATAAATTAACATGACATATTCATCTAAAGTTAAATTAAACTTTTGATACTTTTCAAGAATAAAGAAAGGTATTATATAATTATTTTTTTTAATTAATTCATTCAATTTAACTTTATTCATACATCCTCCTATTTTGTAAAATTAAGACTTAGACTATATTCATATTTTGTACCAGTTACTTTTTTATTAACCCATACATACAATTTATAATCTTGTTTTTCTTTAGCTTTAATTGTACCACTATAGATTACATCTTTCTTTATTTTTGATAATTCTCCCTCTTCTACTTTTTTATCATTAAGAAGTAAAGCATAAGAAAGATTATCTCTTTTTATATCACCATCAACATCTTTAATAACTAAATCAAATTTAGCTTCCCTTTTACCAGTATTTTCAAAATGCATAATATATGGCCATTCTTTTAAAGCTTCTTCAGAAGACATTTCAGTTACTTCAGGGATAACATAACTTTTACTATCTTCAAATGTTACTTTTACTTCTGCATCTTTTACATATTTTTTAGAAAAATAATAAGATCCATAAGTAACTAAAGCGCCAACTCCAAGTAATACTAATACATAAATTATTCTTTTTACCCATTTATTCATAATTATTTCCTCATTAAATATTCAAATATTAAGAACGCAAGTCTTAATGTATCATGCTTATAAGCACCATCATATTCAATAACTAAATCATCAGCAATGACTTCAATATTATGTAAATTCTTACGATCAAGAACAACAGGCCATTTTTGTTCTTCAGTTGAATATTTTTCAACAAGTACAGGATCCATTTTTTCTTTATTAAAAATACCTACACTTATTTTCTTTTCACCTAAATAACTATTAAATACATTAATATGATCACTTGCAGTTAAATCATCAGTTTCTCCTGGTTGTGTAAACATATTACAACAATACATAATAGGAGCTTTAGCCATATCAATCTCTTCAATAATTTCTTTCGATAACAAATTAGGGATAACACTTGTAAAGACACTACCCATTGATAGAACTATTAAATCAGCTTGATGAATAGCTTTTAGAACTTCTTTTGATACTTTTGGTTCATCTTTATAATATACTCTTTTAATTTTCTTATCACTTTGAGTAATATTATGTTCACCTTCAACAATACTTCCATCAGTCATCTCAGCCATTAAGGTAATATTATCATCTTCAGAAAAAGGTACAACTTTTCCTTTTAAGTCTAATACTTTTGATAAGGTTCTAACACCATTACTCATACTTCCTGTCATTTCAGCAGCAGCAGTTAAAAGTAAATTCCCAATAGGATGACCATCTAAATCACTTGTCGTTTTAAAACGATAATTTAATAGTTTTCCTACAACGGGTTCTGTTTCAGACAAAGATATTAATACTTGTCTTAAATCTCCCATTGCTGGTAAGTTAAATTCACTTCTAAGTCTTCCTGTACTTCTTCCATCATCACAAACAGATACAATTGCTGTAATATCTACAGGGAATTGTTTAAGTCCTCGAAGTAAGAACGATAATCCTGTTCCTCCTCCTAAAACAACTACTTTTTTATTCATATATAATCTCCTTTATCGATAATACTATTATATAATATTTTGGAAATTAATACACTACTATACACAAAAAAGAAGAAAGTTAATTAAACTTTCTTCTTATATTTCTTACATATAGGAATGCTATAGTTGCAATTAGAAGGATTAATCCTACGATATAGTATGTTGAATTACTTGATGTTCTTGGCACTTCTGCTTTCTTTTCAGCAAACTCAACTTGAACTTTTATATTCTCTTTAAGATTCTTGAAATTATCTAAAGTTAATCCTGTTGGATCAGAGAATTCAACATCTTGATCATTAACAAGAATTCTAACAATTTCATAACCGGTAGATGGAGTAATAACAATTCTACCTTCAGTTGAATCATCACCATAATATACTATTTCATCACCAGTAATATTACCTACACCACCAACTACTTCCGTTACAATATCAAATTTAATTCTTTCATAATAGTAAGTAACTTCTTGTACTTCTTCAGTGTATCTAAAGGTTTCAACACCTGGTTTTACAACTACTCTATATCCTTCAAAATCAATTGCATTACTAATATATGTTTGACCAACTAAATCAGTTGTTTCAATATCATCAGTTAATTTTTTATCTGTATCAACAATGTAATGATGAACAATTATCTTTCCTGGTAACAAGATGTTAGTTGAAATAGTTCCTTCAGCATCTTGACTATTATTAGATAATCTAACTTTACCAACAACACGATTATTAATTACACCTGAAGATGGATAATCTAAATATTTAACTGTAAATTCTTTATTAAATTCTTTACTATTATTAGTTTCATTAATATCTGTCCAATCAACGGTCCATGTTATTGTTTTATCATTAGCATTATAAACACCATCAGCAAGATTTGAACTAGCTTCATCAATCTTATATGGTAAATAATCAATAATTGTAATTGTTCCATCACCAATGTAATCAGATACAGTAGCATTATAAGAAATGTTATATGTTGTAGAATCATCACGACTAAGAATCATCTTTGTACCTGTCTTATTAATTGAAGTTGATAACTTACTATCTTTAACTCGATAATAATATGTAACTTCAATTGTATCTTGATCTACATAACCTTCAAAGTTTGTTGTTCTACTACTAAATTCATAATTACTTGGAATATCTTGGCTTGCACTTGTTGTATAACGTTTACCATAATTTGTATTAATAATAGCATCATCAGCAAGAGTCTTATTAGTATTTACTTCTTTATGATGTGTGATAACTTGAGCAGGCTTTAATTCATAATAATATGTAATAATAATTCTATTTTGTTTAACTGTTCCAGTTACATCCATATTATTAATTGTACTGTTATTATCAGTTGATACAACTTCTTTGAAACGATAATTATTATTTATTTCAGCACAAGTATGACTTTCATAACTATCACGATAACGTTTAGAAAGTGTAACATCAGCACATAAACTATCTGTTGTACCATCAACATAATAATGAACTATTACTTCACTTGGTTTCAAATCATAGAAATAAGTAACTTCAATGTTTTTATTACGAACAATACCATTTACTGGTGAACCAGTATGATTATTATTATATTCATAATCATTCTTATATTCATCATATAATTCAGCAGGATCTTTATAATTAGTACTATATTGACTACCATAAACAACTTCACTCAATTCATCATCATGAACTTTTGTTTCAGTACCTTCAACATAGTGATGAACTACTAAATTAGATTGTACAATGAATTCAGCAACAGCTTTATACTCTTTATCAGCTAAAATATAATTATTATCTGCTAAGGCACCAATTATTTCTGCTTCATTCGAAACTTCATCAATATCAGTATCTAAAACAGTATAACTTGCAAATAAGTCAACACTACTATTAGCAGCAATATTATTTATTTTAGCAATATGATCTGTTTCTATTGTATAACCAGTTCCTTCTACAAACTTAGAATTTTCTGTATTTTCTTTTACGATAACATCATGTATTGGGAAATTAGCTGTATTAGTAACGGTTATTTTAAATGTTACAATATCACCTGTTTTATAATATTCCTTTGTGCTTGTAACCGTTTTAACAATGGTTGGTTCAAAAGTACCAGTTTGTACCATCCATTCACCATAAATGGTAACATTTTCTTCTGGCATTACAAAATTATTTTCTTTATACCAACCTAAGAATTTATAACCTGAAGGTTCAGTAACATTGGCTAAAGATACTGTAGTACCAGGCTTATAACTTACAGTTGGTGGTAATAAACTATTACTATTTGGAGGTAGAACCGTATCATAGAAAGCATATGATACAGTATATGTTACTTCACTAAATTCACCAACTAATCTTACATTAGAACTTGGCATTATAAAGTCTTTATCATTTGATACTGATACATCAGTTGTTATCCATCCACTGAATCTATATCCATTTATAATATCACCTTGTGATAAACTATCTACTTTAACTGTTGATTCTGGATAATAAGATTTAGATGTAGGTAATACATAACCTTCAGGACTAGTTCCATTTATTTGATATGTAACATTATATTTAGGAAGTTCTGTAAATGAACCAGTTAATGTAACATTACTACTTGGCATTGTAAAACTTCCATCATTAATGGTTACATCACTTGTACTCCATCCACTAAAAGTATACCCCTCAACATCAACAGGTAATGCTACGCCTACAGTACTACCACTTGCATATGTAGCCGTTCCAGGAACTGATGGAGCATTACTTGGAACGTTTCCTGTATATTGATATATAACACCATATAAAGATCCACTTCTACCCATAAAGGCATGAACAGTATTAGATATAACCGTTAAACTGTCTTCTCTTATTTGACCAAAGTTATAAAAATCTCTTCGATTTTCAACAACAGTTGTTGATGGATCATCAATTGTCGCAGGTGTCTTTGTGATAATACCAACAGTTAATTTACAACCAGCTTGTAAATTCTTAACTTTAAAAGTAACTGTACGATTATTAGCATTATAATGAAGACCATGATAAGTATATTCAGTATTATCATTATTCCATATACCTGTATCAACACTTTCTTCATTAGTATCATCTACTACTTTACCTAAACAAGAAGTATTTTCATCACTTCTTCTTACAGCTCCAATTGATCCGTCACTTGTCGTTACAAATCCTTGAAAGATAAGTCCATCAGGGATTTTATCAGATACATACATATAACCACTATTAATACTAGCAACTGTTGTATCATTTGATTTAACACCATTACGATCTACACCATCATAAGTTACATTTAAGTAATATGTTAACAGAGAATCAGGTTCTACTTCAACATCATTATCAAGAGGAACACTATACGATACTCTTAACAATGTAACAATAGTTACTAAAACTATTAAAACAGGAATAAGAATTTTTTTACTTTTAAAGAAATCTTTCATTATTACACTCCTATCATCATTATAAGTATAACATAATTTATTTTAAAAATATACAATAATATACAATAATAATTATTATAAAAAAAAGTAATTGAAATTAATTACTTTTTTTATTAGCAACCTTCACCTGAAGTACAGGCACCACTAGAATCGAAAGTATATGGTTTACCATCTATATATTTGGTTGTACTTTTATACATTTTACCATCTTTTCCTAAATAGTACCATTTACCTTTATCTTTTACCCATTCATTAGTAACCATAATACCAGATGAATTAAAATAATACCATTCACCTTTATCTGATAGCCAATCATTCTTAATAAATTTACCATTACTTCCAACATATGTCCAAACAACTGATTCACCATTATAATTCCATTGATACCAATTTTTTGCATAATCAACTTTTGTTGGATTTTCAGAAACAGAAATAGATGATCCTAGAGTAACTACTACAGCTCCACTACCAGGATTACCAGAATAATAAACTTTTCCGCCATTTTCTTTTACATATGTTGCTGCAGCTCCACCTGATCCATTAGGGAACGGAATTATAAAATATGATGGTTTTAAACTTGACATCATACTATATGAATTAGAGAATAGATGTCCATGATGATTAGCTTTTGCAACATCAACTTTTCCAATTTTACGAGCATAATATTGTTCAAATTCACTTCTTACATTCAAATCACCTGATAACCATACTTTTTTACCAGTCTTTGATGTAACTATTGTTACTAACGAATTAGTATTTAAATCAATATATTTTTTACCATTCGATGTTTCCATATAAGGATATAAATTATATATTTTAAACGTTAAATCTTCCATCTTAAAAGTAATATAATCCATCCATTTATCACTATTACTTTGATATTTTGCGCCTAATTTGCTCATACTAGAACTACTATGACTTGCAGTCTCAAGAAGAGTTGCTCCTTTACTAGTCATAGCTTCTTTAGCTTTTGATAAAAACCAAAGCGATCTCCAATCAGAGCCTATATTAGCAAATCTATTGCCATTAGCAAGAACAATTTCTCCTAAAGAAGAATTATCACGTTCAGTTTGTTTATAAATAAATGTTGTGTTACTATCTACAAAACTAGAATTCTTTAATAATTCAGGAATACCACCAATATGATCACTATGAGAATGTGATGCAATAACAAACTCTAAGTGCTTAACACCTTTTTTCTTAAGATAATTTAAAACGGTCGTACCACTACCATTCGCTACATCCAAATCACTATAACCACAATTAGAAGGGTTACCAGCATCAATCAAACCATATTTACCATTACTTTCAATTAAAATGGAATCACCATAATAAATGTTAATAAAATGTATTTTTGATGGACCAGAAGTTACAGTACTTGTTTCTTTCTTTTTAACAGTTACTTTGCATGTAGCTTTTATACTATTATTACTCTTTGAAGTTAATGTAATAACCACTGTACCAACAGCTTTACCTACAATTTTTCCATTACTATCTACTGTTGCAACATTAGAATTACTACTTTCAAATGTAACACCTATTTGTGTTGTATCACTTGGATTATATTTAGGAGTAACTTTTACACTATTACCAACATAAATTGAATATTCACTTTTATCACAACTAACTGATTTTAATGCTACTTGTTTTGCTTTAACATGAATAATTCTTGTTAAAGTTTTTGACGTTGTGCCAACTTTTAAGGTATATGTTATTGTATAATCTCCTACTTTACTAGTATTAACACTACCATTAACAGTTACACTACTATTATAGTTTTTACCATCACTACCAATCGCTTTATAACCAGGATCATTCCATGTATCCCCAACAGAAATATTAATTTCTTTTGAACCATTCAAAGAAAATTGGATAGTTACCTTTTGAGAAGTATTATTATTGTTGTTATTATTATTGTTGTTGTTATTGTTATTACTATTATTGTTATTGTTATTATTGTTGTTATTATTATTGTTATTACTATTATTATTGTTATTGTTATTACTATTATTGTTATTATTGTTATTATTACTATTATTATTGTTATTATTATTGTTGTTATTATTATTGTTATTACTATTGTTGTTATTATTGTTATTATTACTATTATTATTGTTATTATTATTGTTATTATCTTTTTCTTCTATATTATCTTTGCCTACATTACTTCTAAATTTATCAATATTAAAGCCTAAATATATTGTTCCTGCTATTAATATGATAAACACTATTGCCATAATTGGATTTCCATTATTATTCTTTTTCATAACAACCTCTTACTATAATTAAATTATAACAATAAATAAATACTAATAACATTAAATACATAACATTTTTTTATTTTACTGTAAAAAAAAGGATAATCTTTTGATTATCCATTTATTTGACTCATTACTTCTTCAGCGAAGTTTTCATTACGTTTTTCCATACCTTCTCCTACTTCAAAACGTACTAAATCTAATAATTTGCATCCGTTTGCTTCTAAGAATTTACCAACTGTTTCTTTATTTTCAGCTTTTACAAAGATTTGATCTTCAAGACATACTTCTTCATAATATTTACGTACTTTACCAACTAAGATATTATCAATCTTGTCAGCTGGTTTTCCTTCATTTAGAAGTTCTTGTCTCATAATTTCTTTTTCTTTATCTAAGTCTTCAGTTGGAACACTAGCTTCATTTAGATATAGTGGACGCATAGCAGCTGCATGCATAGCAACATCACGAGCAGCATCAACGTTTTCACCTTCAACTAAAACTAAACTAGCAATTCTTCCACCCATATGAATATATGAACCGAAACTTTGACTATCAGTTTTTTCTAATCTTTTGAAACGACGGAAACTTATTTTTTCACCAATTTTAGCAGTAGCAGCAACTACTAAATCATTAATAGTAGTACCATCTACTTCTAAATTATTAGCTTCTTCAATAGTGCTAACATCACTTGATAATAAAGCATTTCCAATAGTGTTTACTAAATTTTTAAATTCATCATTTTTTGCAACGAAATCTGTTTCACTGTTAACTTCAACCACTAAAGCACGATTTCCTTCTACAAAAATTTGTGCTAAACCTTCAGCTGCAATACGATCACTCTTCTTTGCTGCTTTAGAAATACCCTTTTCTCTTAACCAATCAATGGCCTTATCCATATCCCCTTGATTTTCTTCTAATGCCTTTTTGCAATCAAGCATACCAGCACCAGTTTTTTCTCTTAAAGTTTTTACATCACTAGCACTAAACATATTTATCTCCTTATTTTAATAATTCTAATAATTCATCTTTTTTAAGTTTTGAATAACCTTTGATTTCTCTTTCTTTAGCAAGTTCTTTTAATTCAGTAAGTGTTAAAGAAGATAAATCTTTAGCTTCTTCTTTCTTAGGAGCTTTCTTTGTAGTTTTCTTTTCTTCTTCTACTTCTTCTTTAGGTTCTTCAACTTTTTCTTCTTTTTTAGTTTCTTTTTTAGGTTTTTCTTCTTTAACTTCTTCTTTTTCTTCTACTTCTTCTTTAGCAACTTTTACTTCTTTTAAATCTTCTTTCTTAGAATCATCTTCAGAAATAACATCAACGATTTCATTACCATTTACTGTTGCAATAGCGTTAGTTAAAGCATTTAAAACAACTTTTACAGCACGAACTGCATCATCATTTCCTGGAATTACATAATCAACTACATCAGGATCACAGTTAGTATCAACAATACCAAATACTGGTATATTTAACTTATGTGCTTCTTTAATAGCGATTTCTTCTTTCTTAGGATCAACAATAATCATTGCTTTAGGAAGTTCAGTCATTTCACGAATTCCACCTAAATAACGAATTAATTTTTCTTTAGTCTTATTAAGTAAAGCTACTTCTTTCTTAGGTAATAATTCAAATGTACCTTCAGCTTCCATCTTTTCGATTTCTTCTAATTTCTTTACTCTACTTCTAATAGTTTTGAAGTTAGTTAATGTTCCACCTAACCATCTTTCAGTTACATAGAACATATTAGTTCTTTGAGCACATTCTAAACATGCTTCTTGAGCTTGTTTCTTTGTACCAACAAAGATAACCTTTCCACCATCTGTAACAATATTAGTTAAAGCTTCATAAGCTTCTTCAAGTTTTGCTACTGTTTTTTGTAAATCGATGATATAAATATCATCTCTTGCTCCAAAAATATATTCTCCCATTTTTGGATTCCATCTTCTTTTTTGATGTCCGAAATGAACACCTGCTTCTAATAAATAGTTCATTGAAACTACTGTCATAATAATTTTTCTCCTTTTCGTTTTTCTTTAATTAATTTCTAAATTATTCCATCCTTTTGGACACTCGGAATAACAATTCATTAATCTGTTTATTTTATTATTTTTCTAAAGCCTTAATTAAATCAGCCTTTTTCATTGAAGTATATCCTTCAACATTTTTTTCTTTAGCTAAATCTTTTAATTCAGCAACTGTTAAACTTGATAAATCTTTCTTTTCTTCTTTAACAGTTTCTTTCTTTTCTACTTTTTCTTCTTTAGCTACTTTCTTTTCAGCTACTTTACCTGATTTAGCAACTTCAACTAATTTACTAAATGCTTTTGGATCATTAATAGCGATTTCAGATAACATTTTACGGTTAACTTCAACACCAGCTTTATTTAATCCTTCAATAAATCTTGAATAACTAATTTCATTTAGTCTACAAGCTGCATTAATACGTACGATCCAAAGTTTTCTGAATTCTCTCTTTTTTTGACGACGATCACGATATGCATAAACTCCAGCATGCATTAATTGTTCTTTTGCAGACTTATATAATCTATGTTTACTTCCAAAGTAACCACGAGCTTCTTTTAATACTTTTTTGTGACGAGCTTTAGTCACAACTCCATTTCTAACTCTTGCCATTATTGTTCACCTCTTACTTGATTAATGTTTTTAATCTTGTGTAATCAGCTTTTGATAAGCTTGATCCCTTTCTAGCATCACGATTGTATGCTGCATTCTTTTTACCAGTATTATGTCTTGATCCTGGATGACCAATTGTAATACTTCCACCTTTTCTTACTTTAAGAACTTTTTTAGTTCCTTTATGTGTTTTTAATTTTGGCATAACTTTCTCCTTCTTTCTATTTCTTTGGTGTTAATAACATTGTCATAGTACGACCATCAAGTGATGGTTTTTCAGAAACTTCTGCAATATCAGATAATCTTTCAGCAAAACGATTCATAACATCAAGACCTAATTCTGTATGTGCCATTTGTCTTCCTTTAAAACGAATTGTAACTTTAATCTTGTCACCTTTAACTAAATATTTAGTAACTTGATTAATTTTCGTATTAAAGTCTCCAATATCAATAACACTACTTAATCTAAATTCTTTTGTTTCTGAATAATTAGCTTTTTGTCTTTTTAATGCTTCTTTTTCTTTTTTGTTCTTTTCGTATCTAAATTTGTTGTAATCCATAACTTTGCATACTGGTGGATTACCATTTGGATTCATTAAAACTAAATCCAATCCAGCATAACTTGCTAGTGTTAATGCGTCTTCCAACTTTTTAACACCAACTTGTTCACCATGTGGTCCTATAACTAATACTTGTGTCGCTTTGATTTGATCATTAATTAACAAATCATTCTTCTTGTTAGCGATATTAAACACCTCCATATAATAATTAAAAAAGTGGATATTTCTATCCACTTAAAAACCATAATTAAAAGAATTATTTTATAATGTATATATTAAATAAAACTTATTGGCTCTTTACCTATTACTATGTGCAATCAGGTGGATAAAAATCTCTTTCCTTAATTAAATTACTTAAATAATATACACTATCAAAATCTATTTGTCAACAATAAAATTGCATTATTATCTTGTTTGATTGTCACGAGGTTCAAATGTTAATACTTTATTTTCTAATATAACATTTACTTGCTTAGCACCATAAGTGAAGGTATTATCACCAGTTTCTAGTTTATCACTAGCAATTACAACCATCTTATAATTTGGTACTGCTGTTTTAAATGATATTTTTCCTAAATTAATATCTCCACTACCATCAGCATAAACTACTATCATAGGAACTGTTGATATCATTTCTCCATGAGGATCTTTTCCAACTGTTTTACTAACAGAAATCAAAGTTCCTCCCGTTACTTTCAATTCTAATTCATGATCAAGAGATGTTTCCCCATTATTACTAAAACTTTCAAGATAAACTTCTCCAGATTTTATTTCAATTGATCCATTACTATCAATACCATCATTCATTGCGCGAATTCTAGTAACTCCGCCAGTAAATATTACTCTACCACTATGTGATGTATCTTTATCACTTAAACTTGGATGAACAGCATTAATACCATCATCATTTGCACTAATTGTTAAATTACCACCTTTAATATTAATAATTTGACTTTCAATTCCTTCATAACAACTTGTAATATTGATATTTCCTTTTGTTATTTCAAAAGAATGTTCTGCATGAATAGCATCATCAGCAGAACGTATAACAAAACTACCACCATTAATTATAATAACACTATCAGAATGAATAGCATCATCGGCTGTATCAAAAGTTAAATTACCATTTTTAATAGTTATTTTATTTCCTGCTTTAAGACCCTTAGCAGCCGTTAAAGATTTCTTTTTAGAACCATCTTTAGTTTTTATATTAAATGTTCCATTATTTATATTAATATAATTAGATGCTACAAAACCGTCTCCAGAAGAATTAATATTAAATGTTCCATTATTAACAATTATATATCCCTTATTATTATCATTTTTATCACTACTTTTAATGCCATCACCTTGCGAATTAACTTTTATATTACTAGATGTAAATTCAATATTGTTTTTGCCTCTTATTCCATCATCTTCACTATTAATAATATATGTTCCATTATTAAAAACAACTTTTTCTTTGGAAACAATTCCATCAATATTAGAGTTAATAGTTAATGAGCCATTGCCATTAAAAACTAAAGATCCATTAGAATAGATAGCTCCATCTTTTTCTTCAGTAGTCTTAGAAGATATAGTATTTGTTCCACTACTATTAACAGTTACTATATTATTAGATTCAATATTAATTCCTGGACCATTTTCACAATTTATATTAATATTATTTAGATTTAAAGTTACTTCACTACTTGCATTAATAAAAAGACAACGATAATTACCTGTAATATTATAACTACCACCTTTTACGATTTTATAATCTTTTGGTGTATCATCAACTATAATTTCTTCTTTATTATCTATATTGTTATTATTATCCACTTTAACATTACTATCTACAGTATTAGTGTTTGTTTTACTATCATTGTTTTTCTTTTTATCATCTTTAATCTCTTCTTTTTTGTTATCTTTAATCTCTTCTTTTTTGTCATCTACTTTATTTG
>CAMJWT010000028.1:0-14213 GCA_946409545.1 uncultured Clostridia bacterium
GTATTAGGATTAGTAATTGCTTGACGTTTTGCAGCATCACCAACAATTCTTTCTCCTTTTTTAAATGCAACTACTGAAGGTGTTGTTCTATTACCTTCGGGATTAGGGATTACGGTTGCTGTTCCTCCCTCTAATACAGCTACACAACTATTTGTTGTACCTAAGTCAATACCTATAATTTTACTCATAATTAATCATTCCTTCCTTTATTCACTAACCTTTACAAGCGCAGCTCGTAAAAGTTTATCTTTAATCATATATCCTTTTTGTAATACTTCAATCACAATACCAGGTTCTACACCTTCTTTATGTTCGGTCATTAAAGCTTGACATGTATTATGATCAAATTCTTTATTTAAACAATCAATTTCTTTGATTTCATATTTATTAAATACATTTAACAAATTATTATAAATAAGTTCAAATCCTGATAAATATTTTTTTAATTCATCAGATAAATTATCTTTATTCATAAAAGCTCTATCAAAACTATCAAGAAGTGGTAATAAATCTTCACAAATATCTTCATTTTTATATTTTAAAAGATTCATTGTTTCTTCTTCTCTTCTTTTTTTATAATTTTGAAATTCAGCTTGTTGATAAACATATTTATTTTGAAGTTCTTGAAGACTATTAGATAAATCTTTGATCATAAGGTCTTTCTTATCTTCATCTTCTTTTTTCTCTTCTCTTCTTATTTTATCTCGATGTTTCTTTTTTAACTTTTCAAGTTTTTCTAACTTTTCATTTAATTCTTGTTCTTTTTTATCTTCCATCTTGTTCCCTCTCTATTTGTTTTTTGATGTAATCAAGTAAATTAACAACCCGACTATATTCCATTCTCTTTGGACCAATAATCGCGATTGTACCATTATCTTTATCTGTTTGATAATTAGTTTTAATAACTGTTACATCTTCATCCAAATCATTTTCATGACCTATATAAATATTAATATCATTATTTTTTTCTTCGATATTTAATAATCTTTCTTCATTATCAAGCTTATCAAAGATATTTCTTACTTTAGATAAATCATTAAACTCTTTATGTTTTAAGATGTTATTTTTACCAACAACATTAACACTCTTGCTTGTCATATCTGAGAACACATCATAGAATGCATTATAAAGTACTTCATGTTGTTCAACATACTTACCAATAATTGGTTTAATTTCAAACTCTAGTTTTGAATTAACTTCATCAATTGGTGTACCAACAATTAAATCATTAATTAGTTTAACGGTTTTCTTAACTTCATCTAAACTAACATTATTTAAAGTAATTGTCTTATTATTAACATAACCTTTATCAGTTACAACAACTACTACTATTTGATTTTCACTAATAGGAACAACATTAATTTCTTTTAACTTATTCTCATGACTTTTTTCATCAAGAACAATTGATGTATAATTAGTCATTTCTGATACAATCTGTAAGCTTTGTTTTAAAACATCACTAATGGCTAATTGTTGATTATTAAAGATTGTTTGTAATTTATATGTATCTTTATAATCTAACTCACTAGTTTCCATTAAATTATCAACATAATAACGATAACCTTTTTCACTTGGAACACGTCCACTAGATGTATGCGTTTTTTCCAAAAGACCTAATTCTTCAAGAGCCATCATTTCATTACGAACCGTTGCTGATGAACAATTTAAGGTATCACATATTAAGTTAGAACTTACCGGATGTGCTAATTTAATATATTCTTTAACAATTAACTTTAAGATTGCCTTTTGTCTATCGGTTAGCAAAAATACCACCTCCTAGCAGTCTTTTTTCTTGATTGCTAATTATAATTATACTAGCATTTTAGCACTTGTCAATATTAGTTTGCTAATTTCTTTGCAAAATAAAAAATAAGGAATTATTTCTAATTCCTTATCATTAAATCAACACGATATCCTTTACCATCTTTATTATCAAACATGGTTCTTTTTGAAGTATCAGCATAGCTAAGTGATGAGAAGCAACCACTCCATGAATCAATACATAATAAGTCTTCTTCAACTAAGTCACTAGCTGAATATTTACTTCTTCGATAACCTACTACCAAGAAGAAATGTCTACTACTTCTAGTTTTTGTTCCTGTTACTTGAAGAACCGGAGCACCACCAGCAAGAATAGTATCATAAACAACTTTCAAGGCATCTTTCTTAGTTGGATTACTTAATGTCCTAATATGAGCTAAATGCGTATATCCATAATGACATGCTTTATTTTCATTCATCTCACCAATTGTTCCATATTGAATAACAGCTGAATGATACAAAGAGAAACTTAAGCAAGAACTACCACATTCTGATACGTTAGCATCTTGTGATATTTTATGACAAGTAGCTCTTTCAAATGATGTTAAATCATTTTTAGTATTAGGTATTACATATTCAACACCATTATAAGTATAATATTTAATCTTATTATTACCGATTGTTGGATCCATATACTTAACTGTACACTTAGCAGTCGAAGTATTACCAATTGTATCTTTTATTTGAACACTAACCGTTTTAGCATTATTTTTTATCATACGATATGTAATAGAGTTTAAATAACCAGATTGACTACCATCAACAATATAATTATAACCACTTATTTGTTTATTAGTAGTTGGACTAACTTGAATATCAACATATTTTGGATATACTTTAGCAAGACACGATCCTGTTGGTGCAACTTTATCAATATTATCAATATGAACAATCTTTGATACATTCTTACCATCTTTATCTAAAGCAAGGAAAGCATAATCACCATTTTTACTTACTTTAAACTCAACTACATTATCATTTAATGTTTGATAATCTGGTAACGTAATTGATTTATAATCATTACCAAACACATTAATTTTAATAGTTACATCTTGATTAGTCATCGATTCAGGAGATACCGTTGCCGTTAAAACGGTTGTTGTATAATTTTCAACAATTACAACTTTTCTTTTAACAAGATTAGTATAACCACGGGAATTGGTAACCATATAAATATATTCATATTCACCAGCTTTATTAGGATTAATATTATGACTACCACGAACATTTTTGGTTATATTACCATCAGTGTTATCTGTTGCAGTTGCCCCTTTATCAACATAATCATATCCTCTTATACTACGTTCTACACTATTACCATTAACATAAATGCTAGGATAAAGGGTTCTAACATAACTATTATCTGTAACAATAACAACTCTTTTTAAAGTATGATTTGTTCCATTTAAGTTAACGTTATATACAAGGTCATAAACACCTTCCTCGGTACCTACTTTACCAACAACATTATAGTTACTAACGGAAAGACCTGCATCAACATAAGGTATACCTTTTGGAATAGCATGAACATCATGTCCATTAAGGGTAACTACTGTATCATCATTTACAACAATTGGTGAAGAATAATCAGTACAATTTAGATATGGTGTATAGTTTCCTTTATTATCAACAATAACACCACTAAGTAGTGTACATCCTTCTTTAGGTTCCATACCTATTTTTTTAATATCTAAATATATTTTATCCCTTATTGTCATATTATTCTTTTTGATATATTCCTCTGCAGTTCTAACCATTACTTTTTCAAAGTAACCATATGAATTAAAATATGTATTTAAAGCCATTAAAGTAACAATCGCTACTATCACAAGAACAATAACTATGATAATACGTTTCATTTTTTGATTTCCTGTTGCAACTTTTTTCTTTTTGCGTTTTACATTTTTAGGTTTTCTACGATAAAAATTACCACTACCATATTGAAATTCATCATCGTAGTTATAATCTTCCTCTTCATATTCAATGTACATACTACCACCTAATATCATTATATAAAAAAAAAGATGGTATTACCACCTTTTATTTTTTTATTATTGATATATATTTGTCAATCATTTTACTAATATTAGCGCAACTCATAAAACAAATAACTGAATTATGATAATCAACTAACTTATCAACAGTATCAAGACTAATTATTTCACTATTAGGAATATTTTCTACTAATTTATCTGATGAAATATTAGGATAATCTTCTTTATTTTCTCGATCACAAGCAATATCCATCACATAAGCTTTATCAAATAAACTTAAACTTTTTACAAAATCATCAAATAAAGCCTCTGTTC
This sequence comes from uncultured Clostridia bacterium, assembly GCA_946409545.1. Taxonomy (GTDB): domain Bacteria; phylum Bacillota_I; class Bacilli_A; order RF39; family UBA660; genus RUG12783. The sequence goes on from CAMJWT010000028.1 coordinate 4,131, forward strand.
TTGAATAAGTATTAGGTAAGAAAACACCAATTATTTTTTTATCATGATACTTTTGTTTAGCAGAATCATAAGTAACTCTAATTTCTGTAGGATGATGAGCATAATCATCAACAATGATATTATCACCTACTACCTTTTCATTAAAACGACGATTAGCAGGTACAAAACTAGATAAAACATCTTTAATAATCTTTTTATCAATATTATATAAATAAGATAATGTAATAGCACCAGTTGCATCAAGAATCATGTGATCACCAAATATTGATAATTCATAATGATCAAAATATTCATTATTAATATAGATATCAAAACAAGTTTTATTATTATTAACAACTTTATTTTTTATAACAACGTTATTATTTTCATTAAAACCATAGTAATAACCATTATCTACTTTTAACTTGCGAATATTAGAGTCATCACCACATAAAACAATTTTATTTTTTCTTTTGTCAACAAACTCTTGGAAAGCTTTAATCATATCATCAATTGTTGGATATGTTTCTGTATGATCTAGTTCAATATTCGTAAGAACAATATCATATGGATAATAAGATAAGAAATGTTTATTAAATTCACAAGATTCCATTACCATAATATTACTATCTTTATTACCTTTTCCGGTTCCATCTCCAACAAAACAAGAACAACCTAAAGATTTATTTAATATATCATAAATCATTAATGAAGTCGTTGTCTTTCCATGAGTTCCACAAACACATATTGTATTAAACTCTTTAGATAATCTTCCCATTAATTCTTTATATGGAATAACTTCATAACCTAAATCTTTAACTCTTTTTACTTCATGATGATTAAAATCAATTGCTGCTGTATAAGTTACAATTGTTCCTTTAGGTAATTCTGGATAATCATCACCTTGATATATTTTAATATTACGTTCTAGTAAACCTTTCATTGTAAATTTATAACCTTCAGCATCGTCATATCCAATGATGTCATTACCAAGGTCATACATAAGATTGGCAAGAGTACTCATTCCACTACCCTTAATTCCAATAAAATAATAAGTCATAAAAACCTCACCAGGTAATTATATAGCAATTAATTTTTTTTTGCAAATTGACGACTTGTGTTATAATACGTTTGGTGATTTTTATGAATCCTTTAATAAAATGTAACTTGTGTCCAAGAAGATGTAATATCAATCGTTATAAAGATTTAGGATTTTGTGGACAAAGTAATAAAATAAGATTAGCTTTAGCCAAACTCTTCTATTATGAAGAACCACCTATTAGTGGAAAGAATGGCTCAGGAACTATCTTTTTTACAGGATGTAATTTAAAATGTTTGTTTTGTCAAAATTATGATATATCAACTAAAAATATCGGAAAAGTTGTAACAATTAAAAGATTATCCGAAATAATGTTAGAATTACAACATAGTGGCGCTCATAATATTAATTTAGTTACACCAACAATTTATGTACCACAAATTATAAAAGCTATTAAACTTGCTAAAAAGAATGGATTAAATATCCCTATAATTTATAATTCAAGTGGTTATGAAAACATTGATACTATTAAAATGTTAAAGGGAATTATTGATGTCTATCTACCTGACTTTAAATATTATAATGATGATATTGCTATTAAATATTCATCTGCTAAAGATTATTTTAAACACGCAAGTGCATCTCTACTTGAAATGATTAAACAAGTAGGTCCATGCAAATTTGATAAAAATGGTATGATTACTAAAGGTGTTATGGTAAGACATTTATTATTACCAACACACCTTGAAGACTCTAAAAAGATAATTAAATATTTATCACAATATAAAGATGATATCTATATAAGTATTATGAATCAATATACTCCAATTAAAAAATTAAAATATGAAGAATTAAATCATCCTGTTAAAAAAGATGATTATTATGATTTAGTTGATTATGCAGATTCTTTAGGTATAACTAATGCCTTTTGTCAAGAAGATGAAACTGTTAGTGAATCATTTATTCCTAATTGGAACTTTGAAGGAATAAAAAAAGACGATTAACGTCTTTTTATTTTGTATATCCTCTTATTATAGGTTCATTTGTTCTTATCGCATTAAGAAGAGATTGCATTTGTTCTTCTTGAGTATTATCAAAAAAGAAATCTTCTTCTAAAGGACAATTCGGAAAACGATTGTTATATTCATAAACTAATGATTTTAGCATCGAATTACCACGATAATCATCTTCCGTTAAAGCACCCATAACATATAAATATTCAAACCATTCATCCATATTCCCACCTCAAGTAGTTATTATAACAAATAATAATAAAAAAAAGATGTTTTTGACATCTTTTTATCTTGTTTTTCTAACAATTGGTGATCCACTATTAATAGATTCTTCAAGTAGTTCAATTTGTTCACTATAACTTAATGAGAAAAATTCATTATCAAGAGGATTACTTGGAAACATTGAATTATAAATATTATATAATTCATTTATTGTTGGATTACTAAGAGAATCATCTTTATCAAGTTCACCTGTTACATATAAATATTCTAAAAAATCTTTATCCATACTCCACCTTATCTATAATACCTTCTTATAGGTTCATTATCTTTAATTGCCCTATTTAATTTATCAATAATTTCGTTAATTCCATAACCTCTTACATATTCTTCATCAATTTGATTATCAGGGAACATATCATTATATTCATTAAATAGTCTTACGACATCATCATCATTCATTGGATTATCAAAATCATCATAATCATCTTCAAACATAACCCACCTCAAGAAGTTATTGTAACAAAAAAGAAGAATAAAATCTATTTATTCTTCATATAAAACTACTTTTTTCTTTTTTAAAGATTTCTGAACATCAATAACACGTTGATTACTTGATCCTTTCCATTTTAACGTTGGATCAAATAAATCTATTTTAAATGTTCCATCTACTAATACATCTAAGTATTTCATAACTTCTTTGTCAGATAAATCTTTATCAAAAAGATATCCACTCCAAGCCCATAAAGACTTATTAGGAAACTTTTCTTTAAAAGCTTTGGCTAATTTTGTCGTACCATCAATATTCTTAGGATTCATTGGTTCTCCACCTAAGATAGATAAACCAACAATATAATCGGCACTAGCAAGCTCTAGTACCCGATTAATTGTTTCATCCGTAAATTCTTCTCCTCCATTAAAATCCCAAGTTTCTTCATTAAAGCAACCTTTGCAATGAAAATGACATCCTTGCATAAAGATTGATACACGAACACCTGGACCATTAGAGATATCCATTTTACGTATTGTATTGTATCTCATTATTTACAATCTCTACAACCGCAATCGGCTTTATTATCGATATGTAGTACTCTTTCTTTAATTTCTTGTGTACGACCTTTATTCCAGAAGTTAGTTCCAATATATCCACATGTACGACGAGCTACATTAAGTAGATCATGATCACGGTTACCACAATTTGGACAATACCATTCAAGATCATCATCAATTAAGATTTCTCCAGTATATCCACATTTTTGACAATAATCACTCTTTGTATTTAATTCCGCATACATGATATTGTCATAAATGAATTGCATAACTTCTAGAATAACATCTAAGTTATTAGATAAATTAGGTGTTTCAATATAACTAATAGCACCACCTGGAGATAGTTTTTGGAATTCACTTTCAAGTTTTAACTTAGTGAAAGCATCAATTTCTTCAAATACAGGTACATGATATGAGTTTGTAATATAATCACGATCAGTTATACCTTTAACAACACCAAATCTTTCTTTTAAGCATTTAGCAAATTTATATGTTGTTGATTCAATTGGTGTACCATATACAGAATAATCAATATCTTCAGCAGCTTTCCATTCTTTACATTTATCATTCATATGTTGCATAACAGCAAGACCAAATTCTTTAGCTTCGCCATTATCTGTATGACTTTTACCAGTCATAAATTTAACACATTCATAAAGTCCAGCATAACCAAGGGAAATTGTTGAATATCCATGATGTAATAATTCATGAATACTTTCACCTTTATCTAGTCGAGCTAGAGCACCATGTTGCCATAAAATTGGCGCAACATCACTCGTTACTTGAGATAATCTCTTATGTCTTATTTGTAAAGCTCTATGACATAAATCAAGTCTTTCATCAAAGATTTTCCAGAAAGTATCCATATCGCCATCACTAGATAAAGCAACATCTGGTAAGTTAATAGTTACAACACCTTGATTGAAACGACCATAATACTTACCTACACCTTCTTTATAGTTTTTAGCTTTAGCAATATTACCTAAAGAAATAGTTCTATCTGGTGTTAAGAATGAACGACATCCCATACATGGATAACATTCACCAACACCAAGTTCATTAATCTTACATTCTTTCATTATTTTTTCAGAAATGTAATCAGGAACCATACGTTTAGATGTACATTCAGCAGCTAATTTAGTTAAATAATAATATTTGCTATCTGGATGAATATTATCTTCTTCAAGAACATATAATAACTTAGGGAATGCAGGTGTAATATATACACCTTTTTCATTCTTCATACCTTGAATTCTTTGTTTTAATACTTCTTCAATTAATAGAGCAAGTTCTTCTTTGTATTCAGTAGTTTCACCTAAATACATATTTACTGATAAGAATGGAGCTTGTCCATTAGTTGTTGTCATTGAATTAATTTGATATTGGAAAGTTTGAACACCATCAATAATTTCTTTCTTTAAATCTTCATCAACAAATTTTTCTACTTGAGCCTTCGTTAATTTACGACTCTTATATCTTTTTACATAAAACTCTTTACTAGATCTAATAAATGGAGCTAAATGTGTAAGAGATATTGTAGCACCACCATATTGACTAGATGAAACAGCTGTAATAATTTGCGTTGCAATTGTCATAGCTGTTAAAAATCTATGTGGTTTTTCAATCATAACACCATTAATATTAGTACCATTTTGTAACATATCATCTAAGTTAATTAGATCACAATTATGTAGAGCACTTTGAGCAAAGTAATCTGCATCATGGAAGTGGATAATACCTTCATCATGAGCTTTAACAACATCTTCAGGAAGTAAAAATCTTCTTGTAATATCAGTTGATGTAATACCAGCTAAATAATCACGTTGTGTTGTAACAACACGAGCATTCTTATTAGAATTTTCTGTATTCCAATACTCATTTTCACCATCAATTAATTCTTTAATTGCACGGTCAGTAGTATTACTCTTACGAACAAGTTCTCTTGTATATCGATATGTAATATAATGTTTAGCAAGTTCATACTTACCAATAGACATTAATTTCATTTCAATAATATCTTGAATATCTTCAACTAAGATTCTTTTCTTTCCTAATTTTTCAATATACTTAATAATATTTTTAATTTGGACAGGAGAAGCTTGATCTTCTTCTTCTACTTCCGTATTTGCTCTATTAATAGCATTTTCTATCTTTTCGGAACACCAGTCAACAACGGTTCCATCTCTTTTAATAACTTTCATAAATACACTCCTATCATACAATAAAATTATAACTTGTTAATCTATACAACTTTGTTGCAAATGCAACAATTTATGAAATTAGACAGAATTATTTTTTTTAGGTGTAAAGCAAATCATTTTTTGCAATAATGATATCAACAAAAAGCAAATATTTTCTATTTACAGTCACCTTACACATTTCTATTTTCTTATCAATTCTTAATTTCATTATATCGATAAGGAGTTATTATTAAAAGACTATTTACACGAAATTGATAAATAAAAAAAAAGGCGATTACTCGCCTTTTATTAATCTAATTCTTTTTTAACTCTAGTTAATTGATATACTACGATACCTGAACCCATAATTACAAGGAATGCACCGCAAGCATATAAAATATTAGATACTGATAAACCTGTTGGAGGTGGAGTAACTTTACAATCTTCGATTGTTGTTACACCTGGATCTTCTTCACATTTATCATCATCGAAGTAAGAACCCCATTTAACTTCTTCACCACATTTGAAACATGCAGCTCGACATTTATTTTTATCAGTTATTGAAGCAACAATTTCGTATTTGTCATCACCAACATGGTTACCCCAAACAAATTCTCCTGTTGCAGTTTCTTTATAACAGAATTTTTTACATTGAGCTTCTGTTAAACTAGTAAATGTATAACCAGCAACATCTTTATATTTACCCCAATAGTATTCGTCATTTTTAGTATAACAAGCTGGATCTTCTTCTTCTGGTTCTTTTTGGCAATCAGCTTCATTTTCAGAGTATTTTACCCAAGCACTATCGCCAGCATGTTTACCCCAGTCATATTCACCAGTGCTAACATTTTTATAACAATATGGTTTTTCTTCACAATCAGCTTGATTTTCAGAAACAAATGTACAAGATGTATCAGATGCATATTTACCCCATTTTAATTCTTCACCACATTTGTAGCAAGCTGGAGTATCAGTAGATGGTTTCTTACATTTAGACTCATCTGTAATACTTGCAATTAATGTACAATTAGTATTATCTGAAGGTAATCCCCATTTATAAGTTCCACTACAATTGAAACATGCAGGTTCTTCAGGAGTACTTCCTCCACAACATCTATCCCATTCTTCACCATAACCAGTAGATGGGTCTACTTTTTCATAAGCTTTACATCCTTTTCTTGATTCCATTTCAGCTCTTGTATAAGCATTAGATGGTGCTTTTGCATGATCGGAAACTTTGTTCCAATCACCGTATGAAACAACAGTTACTGAACCACTCTTTTGTACTTCTCCTGCAGTTGCAACAGCTGTTACATTACCTGATTTACCACATTGAATACCACTAACAACAACATTACAAGTTGCAGTGTTAGAACAATTTAAACTTACTGAAGCAACATTACTGCTTGCAGTCCAACTAGCTTTAACTGGATTACCATCTTTATCTTTTGCATAGAATGGAACACTAATACTTGATGTTTCTTTTAAGTAATAAGTTCCTTGATTAGATGATACTGATGTTAATACAGCATCTGCAGGTTGTTCATATACACATTGTACATATGCATCTTTACTAGCAGGTTTATTATATCTACTTGTATCACTTGGTGTAAATGATACAGTAACTTTACCATTATATGTACCAGGTTTGTTTTGACATGTTGCATTACCAGATCCATCAACAGTTACAATACTTGTATCAGCACTAGTAAAACTCCAAGTTCCTGCAATGTTAGGAGATACACTATGTGAAATAGCTCCAGAACCTGTTCTTCCAGAAACTGTAATAGTTGGTGTAGTCTTATCTGGTGTACAAGAACTTGCACCAGCTGAACTATGTTGACCTGATGGACAATCTGTACAAGATATACCATTTGCACTATATGTATTTGCTGGACATGTGTCACATCCACTACCATCTGCCTTTAGTTTTTCACCGGCCTCACATTTTGTACATATTTTAGACCATTGTTTAATAGCATAACATGGATTATTACATGCAGTACATTTTGTTTGATCGATTACTATTTGATTGTATGTTGTTCCAGGAGTAGAAGCTCCAGGAGCAGCAGTATTACCACCTGAAGGTGTACCACAGTTGAAATAACCAGTTGATCCTTCATACCATTCACTTGATTGGCAGGCTGCTTTTACATTTACTACACCAATAAATGCAAAAACCATTAATATCATTAAGATTTTAAAACTTTTTCTCATATATTCATCCTTTCTTTTCCAATATGATATTGTTTTATTTTTAATTTTTATTATAATATCATACCTTCTTCCTATCTTATCTTAACAATACCATTATATAGATTTATGAAATTATTATCAAGACTATAATGTAAAAAATAAAAAAAAGATGTGTCATTTAACACATCAAATTTACATTATTTTCTTTTTCTTTTTATTAATAAAAGGTATATCTTACACCATATATGATTATGAATATTTTTAAATAATTTACATATCCATAACTCTCTTGTTGATATATAGTCATCTTCAATTATCTTGTCAATATCATTAGATACAAGATTCAGATTCTTAATTGAACTATTTAATTCTTTAATTAAAGATAAAGATCTTTTATATCCTCTTTTTGGAGTAGTACTTTTTGAATAAATCATTTTTTTCATTGTAAAATTAAAGATTTTTTCACGAAGTTCAATATCTGTATTATGAATAAATAAAATTCTTTGTAATTCACTAACATCATAATCATGATTATCCTTTAATATTTTATACATTTCATCTAAAGTTAATTTTTTCTCTTTAGGAAGAATAGTTGTTAAATCTTCATCTTTGATCTTACCATTAGTTGATAAAGCTGATAATTGAAATTCATTATCTGTTACAAAATCTTTACTAATATGTTTCTTATATATATTAAATGTTATATATTCATTAGTAACATTGTTTCTTCCTACAATACTATATCCATTATTAGAACGATAATAAGAATCAAGTAATTTTAATTCATTATAAGATAATTGATATCTTAATTGTTTGTGATCAAGTGATGATGTAACATTAACAATATCATTAAATTCTTTTTCAATAAAACCCTCTTCTTCAATTAATTTACGTTCTGGATATTTAAATCGATACCATAAATCTAATTTATCAATAAAAGCTTGTAATGAAGATACACTCATATAAGAACTATATCCCATTTTTATTTTTTTATAGAACCATTTTAAGAAAACTAAATTATTTTCTAAATCATATTCTTTTTTATCTTCTTTATAAAATCTAGATAAATCATCAAAATTCATCAAACTCATCCCCTATTTCTTTAATTTTACACTTTGTTTTTCTAATTCTCTTTGCATTAATTCATCTAAGTAACTTTCATCTAATTTAATTAATAGATTTTCTTTTATTTCTTTATTAAAAGCTTTACTTCTTCGATAATTATTATATGGAGTTGAATAATTATTATAAAGAATTTTAAGAGAAATATAATATATTAATCTATTACGTAATTCAATATCCGTTGTATGATTAAAAATTATTTGCATCAAGTGTGTTAAATCAAAACCTTTTAATTCTTTTAATTCATCAAATAATAAATCTAAATTAGTATTTGTTAACTTAACCATTGGAAAATTCTTTTTAACATCATTTGGATTAACTAAACCATCACTACTTCTTGCTTCAAGAATAATTCTTGATAAACCTTCTCCATCAGTTTGATTATTCTTAATAATCTCAGCACCAACCAAGCCTTCGTAGCGAATAATATTTCCTTTATCATCATAAATAGGTACACTACCAGAATAATTAGATCGATATATTCCCATAATTAAACCAATAATATTCTTAGGCAATCGATATAACATTTCATTAAAATCCATATTATTTGATATATCTGTTATATTAGAAAAATCAAGGTCAACATTACCATCTTCGATTTCATAATAACGATCTGGATATTTAATGTAATACCACATAGAAATAAAATCAATTAATCTTTGAAGATCATCAACATTGAACATTGAATTATAACCATGTCTCATTTTATTTTTATACCATGATAGAAATTCTCGATTATGTCTTAAATCATACATTTTTCGATCTTTAGAAAAGAAATTATCTTTAGCCATAACAACCTCTCGGGCATATTATAACATAACATGATAAATAGAACATTTTTATTTACAAAAAAATATGTAAAATAAAAAAGACTTAATAATATTAAGCCTTATTGTGTTACATTTGGTCTTATTTTTAAAACTTGCTTTCTATTTTTTTCTTTAACATAACCAATTATTGTTGATATTAACAAGATACTTTCTAAAACGATTGCAAAGATAGCATTTAAAGATATTTGATAACCTAACCATAACATTGATACAGGAATACCTAAAAACCTATACACTTCTACTTTATCTTGCCATATTGCGTAAGTAGATATCATTGTTGCAAAAACAGATAGCAAACTTAAAAATCCATTATATGTAAAAATTGTTGATATAATGATTATTAAAAGAAAAGAAAACAAAAGAACATTTTTACGAGTTTTATTACCTTTTAGTAACTCTTCTTTATAAAAAAAGTTATCACGAAAAATTAATATAATATCCATAGCCATTCCTGT
>CAMJWT010000029.1:0-10546 GCA_946409545.1 uncultured Clostridia bacterium
AAAGTATTACAAAAGTTAATACTTGAAGATATGAATAACTTTTTAAAAGAATTAGGAGAAGGATTTTGTTATATAAGTAATGAGTACAAAATAAAAATAGGTGATCGATATAACTACATTGATTTATTGTTGTTTAATTATATTTATAATTGTTTTATTGTAATTGAACTAAAAGTAACGGAACTAAAGAAAGAACATATAGGACAGATACAAACATACATGAATTATGTTGATAAAAGTTTAAAGAGAGTAGATCAAGATAAGACCATCGGGATAATCATCACTAGAAGGGATAATAAGTACCTTATCGAATATTGTAGTGATAAGAGAATAATATCAAGAGAATATAAAGTAATATAAAGGAGACAACATGAATTATTACAATGAGATAAAAGATATATTAGTAAAAAGTGAAATATATGATAGAATTAAAGACTATTATAAAGATCAAAACAAAGTAAGAGTGTACTATGAAACGGGAAAATTATTAAGTGAAGCTGGTAAAGAATATGGTAAAAATATCATAAAGCAATACGCAAATAATTTAATGATAGAAGTAGGTAAAAAGTATAATGAAAGAACGTTAAGAAGAATTAGACAATTTTATGAAACATTTAATAATTTAAAATGGTCCACATTGTGGACCAAATTATCTTGGAGTCATTATAGAGAAGTTCTATTAAAGTTAAAAAGCATTAATCGAGATAAAACAATAGGAATAATCATTACTAGAAGAGATAATAAGTATCTAATAGAGTATTGTAGTGATAAAAGAATAATATCAAGGGAATATAGATTATTATGATAGATAGTATTAATGGTCATGAACTTGATAAGTATCAAAAAGAAATTGTTCTTGATAATAGTAAAAGTCTTCTTGTAGTAGCCGGTGCTGGATCTGGTAAAACTTTAACAATTATTGGTAAAGTTAAATATTTAATTGAAAAATGTCATTATAAACCTTCTGATATTCTATGTATTTCTTTTACTAATGAAACGGTTAATAACTTAATTAATAAAGTTGGTTATAAGATAGATTGTTATACTTTTCATAAACTTGCGATGGAAATAATTAAAGATAATAATATTACGAAAGTTGTTGCTAAAGAAGATTTATTAGATTTTGTTGTTAATGAATATTTTCATAATATCATTTATGAATATCATTATGAAAAATATGTATGTGAATATTTAAATAATCGTTTTAAAAACAATTATTCTTATGATGAAATAAAATTATTATATAAAGATGAACTAGAAGCCTTTATAAACTCTATTAAAACGTTTATAAGAACAATTAAGACTAATAACCATAATATTGATAATTTTAGAGAATATGTCCGTAAAACAAGGTTTAATGGTCGTTATAAGAGTTATTTAATTATTGTCTTTCATTTATATTTAATATATATGGAAGAACTTAAAAGTATGAACGCAATTGATTTTGATGATATGATTGTTCTTGCTTGTGATTTAGTTAAAAATAATAAACTTAAAAGAAAATATAAATATATTATTATTGATGAATTTCAAGATACTTCTTTAATTAGATATCAATTAATAAAAGAGATTTTGTTGAAAACCAATGCAAACTTAATGTGTGTTGGTGATGATTATCAATCTATATATGCTTTTTCTGGTTGTACATTAGATATCTTTGTGAACTTTAATAAATATTTTAAAAATAGTAAAATTATGTATCTTAAAAATACTTATCGTAATTCTTTAGAAATAATTAAAATATCAACAAAGTTTATTAAAAAGAATCATTATCAATTAAAGAAGAAATTACAAGCTAAATTTTGTTTAACAAATCCTATTAAGATTATTAATTATACAAATAGTAGTTATAGGTATAAGTTTTATTTATTACTGGAATATTTATATAAACATAATATGAAAGATATCATGATTTTAGGTAGATATAATAATGATATTAATGAACTTATGGATGAAGTTAAATATAAAGATATGCATCTAATTTATTTAACAGTTCATAAAGCTAAAGGATTAGAGTGTGAAAATGTTATCTTAATTAATATGAGTGATAAAACAATGGGGTTCCCTAGTAAACTTGATAACCCTAAAATATATAAAAAGATTTTTAAGAATAAAGAAAAGTATCCATATGCTGAAGAAAGAAGATTATTTTATGTTGCTTTAACTCGTACTAAGAAAAATATCTTTATTATGAGTAATAAAAATAAAGAATCTATTTTTATTCAAGAAATAAGAAGTAAAACAATTGATTTAGAACTATAAAATAAAGTATAATTATAGTAGGAGGAGCTTTATGAATATTGTTGATATTATTAACAAAAAAAGACTTAATAAAGAATTAAGTCATGATGAACTTGATTTTGCTTTCAATGGTTATTTAAATGGTACAGTTAAAGATTATCAAATGAGTAGTTTACTTATGGCCATTTGTATTAATGGTATGACAGATAATGAAATATTTGATTTAACAGGTATTTTTATTGATAGTGGAGATGTCTTAGATTTATCAAGTATTCCAGGTATTAAAGTTGATAAACATTCAACAGGTGGTGTAGGTGATAAAGTAACATTAATTATTGGTCCTATTGTATCAAGTTGTGGTGTACCAGTACCTAAGATGAGTGGAAGAGGCTTAGGTCATACAGGTGGTACTATTGATAAACTTGAAAGTATCAAAGGTTTTAATACAAACTTAACAGAAGAAGAATTTATTAATCAAATTAAATCGATTGGTTTTGCCGTAACTGGTCAAACAAAGAATTTATGTCCAATGGATAAAGTTATTTATGCACTTCGTGATGTAACAGGTACTGTTGCATCAATTCCATTAATAGCAACTAGTATTATGTCTAAAAAGATTGCAGGTGGCGCTGATAAAATTTTACTTGATGTTAAAGTTGGCGATGGTGCTCTTATGAAAACGATGGAAGATGCAGAGAAACTTGCATCTATAATGGAAGAAATTGGAAAAAGATATCATCGTGATGTTATTTGTGAAATTACTGATATGAATGTACCTCTTGGTCATAATATTGGTAATAGTCTTGAAGTTATTGAAGCGATGGATACTTTAAAAGGAAGAAAAGGAAGACTATATGATTTATGTCTTGATATCTCTTCACATATGATTAGTATCTCCAAAGGTATTAGTTATGAAGAAGCTAAAAAAGAAGCTCTTGATGCTATTGAAAGTGGACGAGCTTATAACAAGTTCTTAGAATTTGTTAAATGGCAAGGAGGGGATATTAATACTCTTGAAGTTAGTAAAGAAACTATTGAAATTAGAAGTACAAAAGAAGGTACTTTAAAGAACATTAGAGCTCTTGCTTTAGGAGAACTATCCGTATCTCTTGGAGCAGGCCGTCGTACAAAAGAAGATAGTATTGATCATAGTGTAGGTATTGTCGTTGAAAAAGAGATTGGCGATATTATAAAAAAAGATGACCTATTGGCCACCTTGTATGTTAAAGATAAAAATTTAAGTCTTAATCCAGATGATTATTTCGAGATAGTTTAAGACACACAAAAAGGAGAGACCCCCTGGGCTCTCCTTTTAAAAAGAATAAAAAGGGGTTGGCTAGTGTGATACTAGCGACCAATTCGCCTAAATCGAACTGGCGATTTATATACTATGATAAAAGGCTAAAAAAGTCAACGATATTTGTAAAAAAATGTTAACTTTTTTATAGTTCTTGCTAATTTGTAAAAAAAAAGATAAACTTATATTAGTAAGATAGGTTAATAAAATAATTGAGGTGGTTTTATGAGTAAGAAAAAAGTAATTATATTTTTAATAATAATGCTCATTTTAGGGATAAATATTAAGGTAGAAGCAGCTCAAGTCACATGTACTGATTATAAATGGACTGCTTCCGATAGTTGGACAAGAGATGGGGTTGGGTCATATTCTTCAACTACTGGTGCTCCTACATGTAGTACGTCAGGATCATCTCATACTCAAACAAAGAATGATAAATGTTATTCCTTTCTTAATATTATTTGTAAATATAGTAGAAGCTGGTCTAAACAGACTAAACAGAGTTGCTGTTGTTCAGGAGAAAACAAATCATATTATACTTGTCCAAATACATGTGGTTCTTCAGAATGTGCTACTCATACATTATCATTTAAAGACCCACCTAAAAAAATGTCTCATGGTGATTCTAGTACACTTTATGTAAATCTTCCAACAGGAAAGTCAGGATGGACTTTAAGTGTTACTAGTGGCTCTAGTTATGTATCAAAGTCAGGTCATACAATTAAAGCAGTAAATACTTCTGGTAAATGCCAGAATGTTATTTTGGCATCTTCAAAGGATGGTGATAATGCTTATTCTTATACTGATGGTTCAGCAAAAATACTTATTTATCCTGATTGGGAAGATCAAGGAATAAAAAAAATGAGTAATCTTACTGATAAATGTGCAACAAATTATGGAATAACAAAGAAAAAAGCAAATGATGAAGGCTTAAATGTGTATCGAGTTCAATGTTCTGGTAGTAGTGGATCTTGTAAATGTCATGTGTATACAAGAGGATGTGGTAGTGATTCTACTCCATCAGCAAAATGTTATATAGATAACGATGGCTTTATGCGATGGGGTGTATATTCATATAGCAAGACAGCTTGCAAAGATTCTAAGGGTAATTATATAGTGTGTTCAGGAAAAAGTAATGAAATAGCTATTGATGATGAAAAGGACTGTGTAAACAAACCAGTTTGTAAAACTATTAAGCCTAAAGAAAGTAAAAAGACTACTCCTTGTAATGGTCTTGGTGATAACCAAGGAACGTATAGAAAATATTGTAGTGTTCCAAATTTTTTCGAAAATGGTAAAATAACGACTAAATATTTTTATGAAATAGATTGTAATGAAGGTATTTATACGGAATTTAAAGGTCCTGCGTATGATTGGAGCTTAGAATCATCACAAAATGCTTTCTTATATCCTGGAACAGGATTTAAATATATGCTAGGTGCTACTTCAAGATTATATTGTACAGGTAAGTTTTATAATAGCATGTATGAGAAGTATTTAAAATATATTAAAGAATACACTTCTCAATTAGCTGCATTATCATCTGATTCATCAGAAGAAGAGAAAAGATTATATAATCAAAGAATTTCCGATTTTAGTACTTTAGTTGCTAAAAGTTACCTTGATTGGGATCCGAATTATACCTTTGAACCTAAAGTTGTTTTAACAGACTTAGTTGCTAAAAAGAATAATGAAGAACCTTATTCAGTAGAACTTGTAAGAAATAAAGCAACATCTGATATAAAAGCAAACACATGGATATGTGGCGAATTAATAAAAAATACTAAAGTTAAACTTAATGAGGAAACACATAAACTTAACTTTGGTTCAAGAGGACATGCTAACTTTACATATGATCAAAAGCAACGTGTTGAAAAAATTGTACCTGAGGCTTGTTTAAATCCAAATGATGGAAAGATATCATATGGTGGTACTTGTAGTGAAGATTATTCTTTAGGTGCACAATTCTTTATTTCATCAAATCGTGAAGTTATTGAAAAAATGAAAAAGAATAAGAGTCCTTATAATTATACTGTAGAAGTTACAAATATGGGATTCACTGGAACAAAAGATGAGTTTTATGCAAGCAATGGCACAACAGGTCGATTAGAATTATTAGATAATCAAATTATATATAGACATGTTGATCCTAAAGATCCTTTCTTAAAAGGAACAAGCCATGTTATTGGTATAAATTGGAAAAACAAGAAATATGATTTCACGAAGATTATTAAACCGGAAACATGGAATAAAACATCAATGTATAAAACAATTCGTTTAAATCAACAGACAAATCAAAAAATCAAAGAACTTACAAAGGATAAAAAGGCATCAATATATTATGTTCTTGGTTGTAAGGATGATAATACGATTATTTGTAATTTAGTTAAAGATGCTAAAAGATAATTAAAATATAAAAAAGAACAAAATATTTGTTCTTTTTTTATGTACAAATTTTGAAAAAAGTCTTTAAATGATATTGATAATTATAATATAATAATGTTAGAATAATATTGATATAGTAGAAAGTAACGAGGTGTATTTTATGAAGAAAAAATTATTGTTTGTTTCTATACTTAGCATAATGATAATGTTAGGAATGAATATAAATGTTTATGCTTCTTGTAATTACGAATGTAGAGGAGATAATGGTGGTATGGGACCTCCATGTGCTAATAGAGATCAAAACTCATGTGGTAGTCCTCCAGGATGTACATGGAAATGTGTAAGCTGTACTAATAGTAGTGAAACTTATAATAGTAGTGGAAATGGTAGTTGTTCATGTCCAACGCCTGCTAAACCAAAAGTAACTGATGGTTGTACTGGTAAGTATTCAAGTGATGGTGAAGGTTGTACTATGACTGCTGAGGGGTCTGGAACATTATCATGTTCATCTGGTAACACTAGTATGGCAACTGTTTCAATGACTGGAAATACATGTACTGTAACTGCCGTTGGTTCTCCAAAGACTGATACATGTACTCAAGATGTTACAATAACGATTACATCTACTAATGGATGTAATAATTCAAGTTCATCAACTGGTGATGTAACTGTTATGACTCCTTGGGGAGCAGGAACTTCAAATACAAAAGTATGGGTTGAAGCTAATACAAAAATTACAAAAAAGGTAGCTGAGGCTAAAGGATATGGTGTTGCATACGAATGTCCTAGTGAAAAAACAAGCGGTGGATATTGGCTATGTACTAAATATACTCGTGGATGTGGAAAGAAACCACCTAACCCAGAACCTCATTGCTATAAAAAGGATGACTTATTATATTGGGGTATTTACTCTAAAGTAACTGATGGTAAAGAAATAATAGATTCTGGATATACATTAGTATCAAGTATTGATGATCCTAAAAAATGTGTAAGCCAATTTAAATGTTCAACAACTGAACCAAGTGGTAGTACTTCAACAACATGTAATGGTCAAGGAAATATTGAAGGTACATATAAAAGAAAATGCGAAGCAATTTATACAATTGAATGTAAAGATAATATCTATACTCAATTTTTAGGTCCAGTATATGACTGGAGTTTAGAATCAAATAATAGTGCATATTTATACCCAGGAACTGGATTTAAATATAAATTTACTGCTTTTTCAGATTTTACTTGTGAAGGAAAATTTGATAAATCTCGATATGATAAAGTAGAAAAATACATTAAAGAATATGCTTCTAAAGTAGGTGGAGATATCGTATCTTTGAATGGTAAATTCTATAGTAGTGCCTTAGAAGGTTTAGAATATATTAGAGATTCATATACTAAATGGGATCCTAGTTATGATGATAAATCTAAAGTAGTAATTAATGATAAATTAGGAAATAAAACATTCACTACAGTAACTCTTAATGGCGTTGAAGGAAGTGACTTCATATTAGTTGAACCTACTTGTGGTAAATTGCCAAAAGATAAGAGTGGAAGCGATAAATTAAAAAATTTCCATTATGAAGAAAAGCATTATTTAGAAAAAGAAATGCCAATGGCATATCTAAATAATAAAGGTAAGATTGTATATGGAAATTATAATTGTTCAGATTGTGATCTTGGTAAAAAATTCTTTGTAACAGATAATCGTGAATACATTGGTGCAGATAATTATAATTATTATGTTAATGCAACAGGTCTTGGATATCATGGATTTGCAAGTGATTCTACAAAATGTAATATTCAATTAGTAGATAATGGTATTATTTATCGACATATTGATCCTAATGATCCTTTCTTAAAGGGAACAAGTCATAAGATTGGTATTAACTGGTTAAATAGTAAATATGATTTCACGAGAATTATTAAAGCATCTACATGGAAAAATGAACCAATGTATAATGTTATAAGATTATCTCAAGATATTAATCAAAAAATAAAGAGTGAAACCTCTGGAAATCCTAACTATTATATTGGTGCATGTACAAGAGGAACAGCTAGTAACAGTGATACAATTTGTCAATTATTGAAGAAGAGTCAAAAGTAATAAGGATTTGTAAAAATGAAAAGAATAATATTGGTGTTACTTTTACTTATTTCTATTAATGTTTCAGCTGATGGTTGTGATAGAAATGAATTAAATCGTTTGAAAAAAGAAGCTAGTAAAATTACTTATTCATATGAATTTAGAGAAATGAAAGACTCTAATGGAGTTGTTGTAGGTGGAACGTTTGATATTATTCTTGATAACATATCCACTGAAGTAAAGCCAATGATTATTTATAGTTGGATTGGTATGAGCTTTGATGAGTTTAAACGAGATGAAAACGGTACTGCTTCAAGTAAAGATTTTAAGCCAGAAGGCTATGTACCTGGTGAAAGTGTAAGAGTTACGGTTAAAGCTTTTGTTAATAATGATTGTATTGCTAAAGACTTAGTAATAAAAACTGTTAAATTACCTTATTTTAATGATTTTATTAATTCAGAGGATTGTAAAACTTATCCTGGTTTCAAACTTTGTAAGAATCAATTTTCTACTACAAAAATTACTGAAAGACAATTTAAAGCTGAGTTAAATAAATATATTGAATATAACAAAAAAAATCCAATGATAATGGATGTTGATAACACAGTTTTGTATATAATTATTGGAATAGTAATCTTTATTCCAATTGCAATATCTGTATATAAATATATAAAAGCAATTTACAAAAAAAGAGAAGAACTAGAAATTTAGTTCTTCTCTTTTATAAACTCTAAATTTTTAAGAGTATTAATTATTGTTTCTTCTCTTACATATTCATCAGTAATGTTTGTTAAGATAGTAGGATTAACTCCATCTTTTATAAAGCAAATTGATGGTTCTTCATAATCAATGATACTTTTTAGTTCTAATAATTGATCATCATCTAAACTGCTTACTTTAATTTTATAAGCTTTTAAATCGTATTCATTTAATACATTGTTTAATGTATTTTCAAGAATATCACTTTCTCCAAAAAATAAAATTAAACTTTCTTTTTTATCAATTTTTTCTTTAAAGCTTTCATAACTAATTTTACTTATATTATTGCTTTTACAACCTACTAATAAAAATGTAAACATTAGTACTAAAGTTAACTTAAATAATTTCTTCATTTTCATCTCCCATAAGTAATAATAACATAAAAAAATAATAATAAAAAATCTTTTACATAGTTTTTACGATATACCTTAAAATAATGGAGTAAATATTTCCAAATATTCTTGATATTGAAATATAAATAATATATAATTAAGTAAGATAGGGAGTGATTTATTTATGAAAGAAGGAGTATGGGGAATTGGATTAATAATTATTTCTCTTATTACCTTTGCTGTAGTTGGAACTATGAGTAATGTTACAACAACGTATCAGCAAGATTATGAATTTATGAAAAGTTCAGTAGAAGCTGCAATGTATGATGCTCGAGATGAAATTAAATATCGTCGAGGAATTTGTTTGTGTACATCAAAAAAATCGAGTGATGGTAGTGCGATTAAATTTTTGAATTCAACTGATTATAAAATTTTGAGACCAAACGATGAGAGTGAATGTGATGGCATGTTAAAAGGTACTGAAGCTTTCCAACCAAGTGAATGTAAATATTTACATGGTGAGTGGATTGTAAATCCTGATATCTTTACAGAAAGCTTAATTAGTCGTTTTGGTACGGTTGCCAAAAATCAAGAAACTTATGATATAACTGTTCAAGATGTAATTGAATATCCACCAAAGACAAGTGTTAGAGTTACTTATTATCAATACTTGTTTGAAGCTATGGGTAATGATAATGCAGCTATAAATACCCAAATGGATGCTATTTTTGAAGGAAAAGATATAGATATATCTGAACCAAGTGGTAAAGGAACAGTTTTAGTTGGAATTAAAGATTGTAATTTTAAGACTGTTTCAGGTACTGTTAAAGTTAAAAAGGTTGCCACTGGTGCAACGATATCTGTTAATGTCCCTGGTGGATGTGATGATACTAAATGCTTTGGTAAAGTAACAGATGCTAAATTCCTTAAACCAGGAGCATACATTTTGATTTATGGGAAAAAAGAAGTTCCTTATAATATTGACCCTAATGATTTAAATAAAACAATTAGTATATATGCATGGAAGACTGATTTAAAAGATTGTCCTTGTAAAGATCCAGAAACTCCACCTGAGGAAACTACAGAGGAAGATCCTGATAAGGTTACAGTTACTACACATCATTATGTAGAAAAATCAACTACAAAAGTTCATGCTGATGATAAACAATCTATTGAAGTTGGTAAAACTTATTCAACAAAATATTATGCATCAAGCGATTTAGAATCTTCATATAAAGATTATGAATGGAATGGAACAACACCTAGTAATGCTAGTGGAACTATTACTGAAAAGAAAAACATTGATGTAATTTATTACTACAAGAAAAAAGGATCACCGCCATCACAATCATTTAGTGAAAATTGTAAATGGCACTATGATGGTGGAACAAAAAAATGTAAATCTAATAAACCAACAGGAAAGGATCAATTTGGTGTTGATACATATGATTACAA
>CAMJWT010000030.1:0-9507 GCA_946409545.1 uncultured Clostridia bacterium
TAATCAATTCATTTATCAAATTTATTGTCTACCAACACTATTTGACAAAGAACCAAATTATTTAGATTTTTTTTCAGTATGACTCTTTAGATATTCATCATATTGTTTTTTATAAGCATCATCATAGAATTTGATATGTTTATCATTTCTAGCATCGATGAAAACTTTATAGTAAAGTTCAGAATCTTCAGTTTTCTTTTTATCTACTAAAACAGAAATAACATTTTCTTTAATAGTATCTAAAGCTGGAGCATCTTCACTTGAAACAACATAAACAAATACATTTCCTAAAGTATCATCAGTGAATATCTTAGAATATGAACTAGCATTAGTTTTCTTAATATATTCAGCAACTGAATCACTATAACTAGAAATAGAAGAATAATCTACTTCTACTTTAGAATTAATAGTTACAGCTGTATTCTTTTCATATTTAGAAGCTACTTTATCAACTGCAGTACCTTTCTTTAAAGAATTTCTAATCTTAGTTAAATTATCAGTAGAATCTTTTTCAGAGAAAATATAAACAGTCTTTTTACCAGTACCATATTTTTCATAATAAGAATTTACATCATCTTCAGTAATTGAAGATTTAACTTTTTCTTCAAAGAATTTATTTAAGATATAATCTTCAGTTAAATAATTAATAAATGCATCTTTAGTATCGAAACCATAATAAGCTAAGAATGAAGCTTCATCATATCCATAATTAACATATTGTTTAATATAAGTTTCAGCTTGTTCTTGAGCATTATTTTTAGCTTCTTCATCTAAAGAATTATTGAAATAAGTTTTAGCAATATTTAAATCGATTTTTCTTAAAGCAGAATTTAATCCATTAGCAGTTCTAATATCATTATAAATAGCTTGTTCAGAAACAGAATATTTATCAATAGAAATAGCTATTTGGTTACCATCTTTAAGTCTTGGTGCTCTTTTAAAGATTAAAAGAGAAATAATCATACCAAAAATTAAGAATACTACAGCAATAACAATATCTTTTCTATTAACTTTAATTTTCTTTTCTTTCTTTTCAGTTATTTTTTTGATAATAATTTCTTCTTCAGGAACTTTAATTTCATCTTTAACTTTTATATTTTTAACTTGTTTCTTAGATGCTTTAACATTACTAGTTTTCTTAGTCTTTTTATCTTTCTTTTCCATAATACCCTCCCTATATAAATTATAGGGTATTTACAATTTATTTGTCAATTTTAAATTACTTTGCTATAATACGTTTTTAAGAAAGTCAGGGGTATTATGGAAGTAAAATATAGTGAAAGATTCTATAAAAATTTAAAGGTACATTTTAAAAACTTCATGAATACTATTTATAAAATCGATGTAAAAGGATTAGAAAATATTCCAGAAGATTCTAATTATATTTTAGCTGGTAATCATCTTAATATATTAGACTCATGGTTACTAATTACAATTACAGATGAAACATTAAGATTCATGGTTGATAAAAAATTATATAACTTCAAACTTGGAGAATGGTTCTTCAAAAAACTTGGAACTGTTGCAGTAGATACAAATACAACTGATTCTGCAAAAAACTATAATTCAATCCGTACTGCAGTTAAACTATTAAAAGACGGAGAAAAAATGGTTATATTTCCTGAAGCAAGAACTCACAGTATGAAAGTTAATTATAAATTTAAAGAAGGTGCTACTGCAATTTCAAAACTATCAAATACAGTAATAGTACCATTTGGAATAAAAGGTACATATATACCATTCACAAAATTGGAAATAGTTATCGGAAAACCAATCAATTTTAAAGAACTTAAAATAAACAAAGAAGAGGAAAATGATTATTTAGAAAAAACAGTAAGAAATCTAGAACCATTTGATCATTCAAAAGTAATACAAATTGAAGATACAAAACAACCAAAAAAATTATTCAAGAAAAAATGCAGTTAATCAACTGCATTTTCATTTTCTTCAACAACTTCACTTTCTTCCTTATTTTCAGAAGAGCAATCAACAGATTCTACATATAATGTATTATCAGTTAGTAAACAAGCTTCATTCTTTAAAGATTCTAGTTCTAATAATCTATTATCAATTTTTTCTTTAATATGTGCAAAGTAATTAGTTGTAACAGATATTGTAGAAGCTTTTAATTTTAAGTTAACTTCATCATTAATACTCTTTAATTCTTCAAAAGTATATTCTTCATCGGTATAGTAATTAATTACACCAGTTGCAGCATTATAGAATCCTTTTTCAGTCTTCCATGAACCATCAGAGAATACTGCAATAGAATTATACTTAGGACTGAATAAATCTTCACCCATATATAATCTAGATTCATATTTTAAATTAAATAGATTTGCAACTGTAGGTAAAATATTAACATAAGTTGTGTAATCAGTATAAATATGAGGATCCTTTTCAGTTACTTCACTATTATAGATAATAAATGGAACTTGTTCAGCATTCATATCTACTTCAGTATCATATGATAAAGCAGTATTTAATAACTTAGTATCAATCCCATAAGGATAATGATCACCATATAAAACTATTACTGTATCATCTAAGATACCTTTTTCTTCTAATCCTTGAAGTAATAAACCAATACCTTCATCAAGAACCTTTAATTTAGACATGTATCTTCTAATTTGGAAATCATAAGGAGTTCCTTCAGTCATTGAGAAGTATTCATTACCTTGATTTGAATCTACAAAATATGGTTGATGTCCAGAAACTGTTGTTAACCAAGTCATAAAGTTTCCATTAGTGTAATCAACACCTTCAAGAATATTTAGAACAGATGCCAAAAAGTCATCATCATCAGACCAGTTTTGATAATTAACATCATCATAATCAATACCTAACTCTTCTACTCCATAATATTTATTACTTCCCATGTTAGTATGGATTTGATTTCTTGGATAATAATGTTCTGTATAATTATGAGCACTAAATGAATAATAATTAGAATCATTAAATATATTAAATATAGATTCAAAATATGTATTATCAATATATGTTTTAGCAGTACATGTATTACTAATAGAATATAGTGAAGTCATACCACTAAATTCATTATTTAATGTAGCACATGAGTTTCTTGGTGAATAATAGTTTTCCCAACTCCATCCACCATTTACAAGTTTAGCAATGTTAGGGAAATACTCAGGATATTCAGTAAATATATCATTTGCTGATTCCATCATAATTACAATTAAGTTTTTATCTTTAAATAAACCAGTGTGATCATTAACTGATGCTTTCTTTCTTGTATAGTAATAATTATTTAAGAAAGAATAATTTTCATCTTCTTCAGTATTAATTAAATATTCCCACATATTGTCATCAATACCACTAATTAATTTTTCACCATTAGCATAAGTATGAGTATTACTAATTTGTAGAGAAGTTTTTACTTCAGCTGGGAATAACTTATTTCTTAAATCGGACATTCCAAATCCGAACATACCGAATTCCGAAACTGTTAAACTTGGATTAGATGCAGTTAAGAACAATTCTTCATTATCTATACTTTGAATAGGATTTTGGAATGATTTATCACTTAATAATTCATAATATACACATCCAAATAAAGCAACCATTACTAATGTAGAGAAAAGCATTCTAGTTTTATTATTTCTATAGAATCTTTTCTTAGTAATTACATAAATAGCAATTAATACTATAAATGGAATATATGTAGCTAAGAAAACAGGTCTAAAACTTTTTAAAAAGTCTTTAATATAATCTGTAACTGCTTCTGCTTGACTAGCACTTTGAAGTGATGCATATACTCCTAGGAATTTTAAGAATCCTAATTGTAAGCAGGCATAAGTAGAACCAATAAATACAAGTATCGCAGTTATTATTTTTCTAGTAGCACTTTTAAAGTAATTTAATACATAACAAGTTACATAGCATACAATAATAAGTAAAACTATTATTCTAACAACAGCATAACTTGTTAAGTCATAACCATTAATCATTCTAACAATCATCTCTATAGAGAATAAACTCATAAAGAATAAAAGAAAATTAAATACATAAGTATTATTGTATAAATTATTTTTGAAAAAATCTTTTATATTAACAAGAAATTTCATGTACATCCTTCACTTTCTTTTATTTATTAGTATAACACAAATTATTAAAAATATATTAAAAAAAACAGAATCTTTTTAAGATTCTGTAGCTATTTCAAAATTTCCGTTTATAGAGAAATCTCCACTCTCTGTTGATACACTATCACTTCTATAAATAGTAATTGTATAAGTATGTTTCCCTTTAGTAATTGGACCAGAGAAACTACCAGAACCAACTTCAATTATATTCGCACCAGTTGGAATTGAAACTGGAACAGTACTTGTTTGAATAGTAGTACCATTTGATGAAGTATTAGCAGAACTAACCGTATATAAAAGTGCTCCATCAGGATAACTATTATTATTAACGTTAAAATTAA
Organism: uncultured Clostridia bacterium; assembly: GCA_946409545.1. GTDB lineage: Bacteria > Bacillota_I > Bacilli_A > RF39 > UBA660 > RUG12783. The sequence continues at coordinate 4,445 of CAMJWT010000030.1, forward strand.
ATTTATAAATTAAATTATCGGCATTTGAAGTTGTACCTTTAACTGTAATAGTTTTAGTAGCAATGACTTCTCCAGGATTAACAGTTCCAGCTTGTACTTCTTCTTCATTGTATCCAACTACACCTTTAGAAAATTGAACAGTAGTTTCTCCCTTAACATTTCTACTAGTTGCTCCAAAGTAAGAGAAAGTAGTACCAACAACACTTATTAAAAGTGTAATTACTAATAATCCAGTTAAAAATATATAATTTCCTTTACGTTCCATAATAGCCTCCGACGAATAATATTCTATGTATACTTAATATAGTAACACAATTACTATAAACAATCAAAGACATTTTATGTATTTTAGAAAATAAAAAAAAGATGTAATAATACATCTTATGAAAAGGAATAACTTTTAGCGTGAGTTTAAGTTTATATGTTTATAGTTGTATAGGATCGTTTTGTATATTCTTATTCCTTCTCACAAGAAAGAATATACTACACAAATATGAAATTAATGTGAAAAAATCCTTAATTTTTATAATTTACAACATTTTATTTTATTTTTTTGATTCTAAAATAGAATCTAGTATATTCATTTAATTTAGATTCAATTCCATAATCAAAGTTATGACATTCCAAAATAGTTTTAACAATAGATAAACCTAAACCAGTACCAACTATATTTCTTTTATGATTTTTCTTTTTAGTATAATATCTATTCCATACTAAAGGTATTTCTTCTTTACTGATACCATTACCAGTATTCTTAATAGAAATTGTATAATGATGTGGTCTTGTTCTAACACTTATATAAACCGTATTATCTTTACCAACATGTTCAATAGCATTATTAATTAAATTATAGAATACTTGATCCATTCTATTTCTATCAGCTTTAATAATAACAGGTTCTTCTGGTAAATTAAGATCAATGTGATATTTCTTTTCTTCTTCAAGAATTTCATATCTTTTTAATACATCATTAATTTGATCTAATAAATTATATTCCTCTAATTGAATTTTTGAAAAACCTGATTCTAATTTAGATAAATCTAATAAATCATTAACTAATCCATTTAATCTTTCAGATTCTTCAATAATAACATTTAAATCTTTTTCTCTTTTTTCTTTATCTTTATAAGATAAATCTCTTACTTTTTCAGCATAAGCTTTAATCATAGTTAATGGTGTTTTAAGATCATGAGAAACATTTGCTATCAAATCTTTTCTTAATTCATCAATGTTTTTCATTTCTACTGCAGATACAGTTAAGATATCAGCAAGTTCACAAAGCTCTGCTACATTACCACCATCAAACTTAACATCAAAGTTTCCTTTTTCTAATTCTTTAGCAGAATTAATAATCTTTAATATTGGATTTGTAATAGTCTTAGATAATAAAACACTAAATACTATACCAATACTACAGAATAATAAAACTATGTACATAATTTGATCTTTTAATAAGCTAGTAGCTACATTTAAACTTTCTAAATTAGAATTCAATAAAACATAATCATTATCATTTAATTCAACTAAATAAAGAATAGATTTAATATCATCTTTTCCAAGCAATTTAATATAATCCAAATCATTATCTTTAATATCTTTTATATAACCATTTATAAAACTATCATCAAAATCTAAAACACAACCAAATTTTTTAGTGTTATAACTAAATTCATTTCCATCTTTAAAATATTTAATACAAATATTATTAGAATATGAGCTCTCTTCCAAGTATTTATCTACATCATCGATGTTATTACTTTTAATATTTCTACTAATCTTAGTAATAGTGTCTATTTGATGTTTTTCATAGTAATAATCAAGGAATTGAATTTGAAAGAAATAAAGAAATAATAATGCAAATACAATAAATATTGAAATAGCAAGCAAAGTTCTAAAGAATAAACTATTTTTCTTCATAAACAAATTTATAACCTACTTTTCTAATAGTTTTAATAGAATCCCTATATTTACCCAACTTACTTCTTAATAATTTAATATGAGCATCTATAGTTCTATCATCTGCATCATAATCATAACCCCAAATGCATTCAATTATTTTATCTCTCGATAAAGCCAAACCTTGATTCTCTATAAATAACTTTAATAATTCAAATTGTGTAGAAGTAACATCAACTATTTCATTATCAATAAATACTTCATGAGTACTATTATTAATAGTAATATTACCTACACTAATAGAATCAAGTTTATTATATCTTTTCATTATTACTTTTATTCTTGCCATTAATTCTTTAGGACTAAAAGGTTTAGTTACATAGTCTTCGATTCCTAAATCAAAACCAAGTAATTTATCCTCTTCTTCTTTTCTAGCAGATAACATAATCGTAGGAATATCTTTTATTTCTTTAATTTCTTTAATTGCAGTTAATCCATCTACATTAGGCATCATTATATCCATAATAATAAGATCATAATCATTTCTTTCACATAGATCTATAGCAACACTACCATCTTCCGCTAAATCACAATCATATCCTTCGTTAATACAATAATCTCTAATTAATTCTCTAATTAATAACTCATCATCACATACAAGTATGCGCATATAAACACCTCACTTTAAACAAAAAGGAGATATTACTCTCCTAAATCTACATTATGATATACATTAGTTACATCATCGATGTTTTCAAACTTATCAAGTGCCATTTTAAATTTTTCTAAATCTTCACCTTCAAGTGTAACTTTTTCTTTAGGATACCAACCAGTTTCATCAACAGTATATTGAATGCCGGGTTTAAGTTTTTCTAAACAATCTTTAATTGCACTTACATCACTAGGTTTAGCTGTTATTAAAACTTCACCATCTTCATTTTCTAAATCAATAATTTCAATACCTTCATCTAATAGAGCAAGCATAACTTCATCTCCATCTTCTCCTTCATATCCAATTAATGATTCATAATTATAATTATAAGATACTGAATTAGTTACACCTAAACTCTTATGTATTTTATTAAATACTTCTCTAACATATGCAACAGTTCTGTTAACATTATCAGTTAATGTAGTAATGATAAATGTAGATTGACCAGGACCAAATCCTTCATAAGTCATTTCCATATAATCAGTACCATCATTACCTTTAGCTTTATCAATAGCTCTATTAATAATATCCATAGGAACTGCTTGATGTTTATACTTATCAACAACTCTTCTTAAAACTACATTAGTTTCAAGCTCAGGATTTCCTTTAGCAGCTAAATATACTTCTTTAGCAGCAGTACTATATAATTTTGCTTTTATAGCACCATTCTTTTGAATACTAGCTTTTCTTACTTCATAAGCTCTACCCATTTAAATCACTCTTTCTATATCGGGTTTTCAACATAGATATTTTATCATAAATTAAAAGAAAATGCTTTACATTTTCTTTTAATAAAGTTCAAAATTTTTAGGATTTTCGACAGTTTTACCTGTTACTTTTAAAGTTAATTTTTTATTCGGATTATTATAGTTTAATACATACATATCAAATTCACATTGACTAAACGCCATCTCACATACATTATCTAATGCTCTACCACCACAATTTAATTTATGTGCAGCTTCAGTTAAAGCATCAACAAAGGAAACATCAAATATAAGAATAGTATTATATAAACGATCATATATTTTAACTTTTCTTAATAAAGGACTATTTAAGCCTTCAACAAAAGCACGTCTAATTCCATCTTTATCCATCGGTCTAAATATATGACAAGAATGCAATCTAGGGATAAATTCATCTTTAAAACCATAATCAATTAATTCTTCTCTGGAAACTTCATAAGGATTATATGATGCAATTTTATCTTCATATTCCTTTTTTAATAAATCTAATTCAGATTTAGAGTGAAAACCCATAGGTTCTTTATAACCTTCCATAGTTCTATTTTTAAAAATTGAAGAAAAAGCACCTAAACCTACGATTGTCATACCAGTTGTATCTAATTGTATTGAAGCACCACGACTTTTATCAATATCAACATTAAATACAGAACCTTCAATTACCTTTAATAATGCATCTTGAGCAGCTTCTTTCATTGATAGGTCACTTTTTTTTAATTTATCAATTTCATCTAAAACAAGTATTGCTTTATTAGCAACATCAATTTTTTTATTAGCAGCAAAATATACTTTTTTCAAAAAATCAGTAACATCATCACCATAATAGCCTGCAGCACTTAAAAGTGTCGAATCACAAAATACTACAGGAATAGATAAGTATTTTCCAATTTCTTTAAAAGTTTGAGATTTACCTGAACCAGTTGGTCCAATAGATAATATATTTTTTACATCAGTTGGTGAATCAGCATTTAAATTAAAACAAATTTGCTTACTAATTTGTTTTAAAATTTCATCATTTCCTAAAATTCTAGCTTTAAGATAATTATAAAAATCCAATAAATTAACTCTATCTTTCAAAGGGTCAAAATTAGGATTAAGTTCTTGCATATAATAAGTCGCATTAAATTTTTTGAATTCATCAACAGGAACCGGAGGATTATTATAATCATTTAAAGTTTGAATAGGATCTCCAGTATTCTTATCAACAGATTCAACAGGAATAGAATGAATATGATAACATCCATTTTTATCTTTTTTAATAATATTATATAAATCATGAATATCAGTCATATATCTATACATAAAATAACTTGTTGTATTATAAACTTCATAATTATCTTGGCCATATAAACTTCTTAAATCATCTAGAGATTTATTAAAACAATAATATTTCTTTCCTTCTTTTAAACTATTTATATTAGCTTCTAAAGAATCATATACCGAATTATCATCTACACAAGTAAAGACATCATCATCAACACTTCCAATAGCAACATCATCGGTAGAAATATAGTAAGAATCACCAATACTTTTAGTAACAGTACAAATTATAGCTACTGTATCATTAGGATAAATATAAATACTATCATCTTTCATAAATACACCTCACAATCATCCTTCTAAATTTTTTCTATAATAGTACAAAAAAAAAGGAAGTGCAACACTTTCTTTTTATTTGTTTAAAGTTGTATATAAATTATAGTAGGTATTAT
>CAMJWT010000031.1:0-7633 GCA_946409545.1 uncultured Clostridia bacterium
AAATTGATAACACTCCACCAACCTTTGATATTAAAGATCAAGAAAATGAAAAAGATTTAGGTGATGGATACGAGTTTCCTTATAATAATGAAGTAATAAATATTCATGATGATAATGGATATAAGAGTGCAGTATTCTCATTAAAAGAACTTGTGGATACAAACCCTAGTGTTAATATCGTTAATAAAGATTTAACGGCAAGTAATTTACAAATATTTGAAAACTTATCAAGTGGAAAGTATCGATTAGTTGTAACGGTAACTGATTATGCTAATAATTCAACAACTAAATCAATTGAGTTTGCTATTAAATATAATGTTGATATGATATATTTTGATAATACCGAAAAGAAACATGAAATAGGAACAATTAGAGTATATCGACATGGATTATATGAAGGATTATTAACGGAAATAGATGTTAATGGAAGTATGATTAGTATTAATTGGTATGATAATACTAATTATGGAGGAGATAAATATTCTTCTAGTACACCTGTAGAGAAAACAAGTAGACATGCATTATATGGAAGAGAAAATAGGGGAACAATACCTGTTGCTAACGAACCTCATTGTGAAAATAATAATGATTTTACATATAATGGACAACCACAAACTTTAGTACAAGAAAAAACAGGATATCATTTAACAAACAATGTTCAAACAGAAGCGGATACTTATACCATAATTGCGATGCCAGATGCTGATTACACATGGGCTGATAATACTAGAACATATAAAATGATTCAATGTACGATAAAGCCTTATAAAGTTGAATTTAATCCAAGTGTTAACCCTTGTAAGAAGGATTTAATTTATAATGCTGATACTCAACAATTAGTTAATTTAACTGGTCATGAAGCGCATGTTGGTGACTCGCAAGCTGCTTATCGACTTCAATGGAATTCTTATGATATTTATACAATTACACCTTATGTTGGAAAAGATGCTGGATCTTATGATGTAAAATATCATTTATTAAGTTCTAATTTCGTATGGAATGATGGTACTAGTGATGATCACGAGTATACTTGTTCAATTGGAAAATATCCAGCCAAATTTCCAGTTAAATGTTCAGTTCCTTATGGTGGTTTAACAAATCAAGCAAATCATGATTATGCAGTACCTTATTTAGCATTTGATGGTGAACCTGCAACAATAATAGCAACTCCAACAAAAATAAAAAGTGGTAGTGGTAATGATATGATTTATGTATCAACAGTTACTTTTGGTGATGAAGTAGCATCAATTAGTAATTTTAAACATAGCAATTATTATATTGCAAAAACACCAATTGATTGTACTATAACAAAATCGCCTCTTGTTATTGTTGTTGATTCAGCAGAAAAAGTTTATGATGGTACAGCTCTAACTAAAAAAACATATAGTGATAAAAATGGAACAGCAGCTGAATATGGTGATACAATTACATCTGTAACCATAACAGGTTCCCAAACAAATGTAGGAAAATCTAATAATGTTGGAAGTAAAGCTGTCATAAAAAATGGAACTAAAACGGTTACTAAATATTATAATATAAAATATGAAAATGGGACTTTAGAAGTAACACCTTGTAAGATTGTTGTAACAGCTACAAATCAAAGTAAAACATATAATGGTAAAGCTTTAACAGCAAGTGCAACTTGTAGTGCTGAAGGTCTCCCAGCTAAACATACTGTAACCTGTGAAAACTCAGGTTCTAGAACTTCCGTTGGTGAATCAACAAAATCGTTAGATAAAGTAATTGTAAAAAAAGGTTCTACTACTGTTACGAAAAATTTTGAAATTGAAAAGAATAACGGAACATTAAAAGTAAAAGTTCGTGCTATAACCGTAAAATGTACAAATCAAAGTAAAACATATAATGGTAAAGCTTTAACAGCTACAAACAAATGTTCTGTAACAAGTACTTTGAAGGTAGCTTCTGGTCAAACAATGACATGTAAATGTAGCGGTTCAATAACTAATCCAGGTGTGGAAACAAAAGTAATAGAATCAGTATCAATAAAAGATAGTTCTGGAAAAAGTGTAAAAGATAACTATGAAGTTACAGAAGAAAATGGAACATTAACTGTAAACAAACGAGCTGTAACAATAAAATGTGATAATCAAAGTAAAGAATATGATGGAACGGCTTTAACAGCAGATAATAAATGTTCGGTAACTTCTACTATTAAATTATTATCTGGTCATAAAGCTTCATGTACATGTAGTGGTTCTCAAACAGCAATAGGTGAATCTACTAAGAAAATGGAATCTGTTGCAATAAAAAAAGGATCAACGAATGTTGGTGAGTTTTATGATATTACCACTAATAATGGAACATTAACAGTAAATAAAAGAGCATTAACTGTAACGGCTACTGATCAAAGTAAAACATATAATGGCTCAGCTTTAACAGCAAATAATGAATGTAAGATAACAAGTGGTAGTTTATTATCTGGTCATTCAATTTCATGTACATGTAGTGGTTCCCAAACAAGTGTAGGAGAAAGTACTAAGACATTGTCTACGGTAACAGTATCACCTTCATCTGCAGCTGGTTATTATAATATTACAAAAAAGAATGGTACATTAACTGTTAAGTCAGATACACCTCCTGATGTAACCACTTGCAATAAGTATTATTATCAATTTAGTTATTCATGTGAGGGAGCTACTGGTGAATATAGTCATACTGCCGAAGAAACTGGTAAGTCTAGTGAATCAGATGCAACAACAGCTTGTACTAATAAATTAAAAAGTTTGTATTGCCCCGAGCCTGGTACAACTGTTGGTTCTAAACCATCTAGTTGTAGTGGCTATGTTCATGTAAATTGGAGTATTGGTTATAAAGATTCTAGTGGTGCAAGTAAAAGTGGTGGACCATATTCAACATGGGCTATTGCTAAAGCTCTTTGTGCAGGAAAACTACAATGTCATGTTACTTGTGGTTAAAAGGATAATTATAAATAGAAATAAACGAAAAGAAATATATCTTTTCGTTTTTTCTTGGTATAATGAAGTTAAGGAGGAGTTATGGCACCAATATATGTTAAAACGGTATATAGTTTTTTATCTAGTTTAATAACAATTGATGATTTAATTGATTTGGCTAAAACTAATAATTATAAATCATTATGTATTTGTGATGATAATATGTTTGGTACAATGGAATTTATTACCAAATGTAATAGTAATAATATTAATCCTATTGTTGGTGTTGATTTTGATAACTATCTCTTATTTTGTAAAAATTATAATGGTTACGTTAATTTAATGAAATTAGTAACATTAAAAAGTGAAAAAGAAATTGATTATCATGATTTATCTGAATACTCTAATGATTTAGTTTTAGTTTATAAAGAAGAAAGTGATATTAATAAATTATTTAAAGATAAATTTAGCTTTAATGAATTAAATATTTATCCAATAAAATGTTTAAATAAAAAAGATTTAGAAATATTAAAATATTTAGAGTTACTAAGAGATAATAAAACAATAAGTGATGATATTAATTTTGATTCTGATGTTTTATATAAAGAGAATAAAAATGATTATGAAGAATTCTTTTCATTATTTAATTTATCTTTAGAAGATAATGGATTAAGTCTACCTGATTTTAGTAAATATAATGATACTAAAGGTCTTGATGATGATGAATATTTATATAATCTTTGCGTTAATGGATTAAATAGAAGATTTCATAATAAAGTTACAATTAAATATAAAGAACGTTTATTATACGAATTAGATGTAATTAAGAAAATGGGTTATTCTAATTATTTTCTTGTTGTCTATGATTTCATTTTATATGCTAAAAAGAATAATATTTTAGTAGGGCCAGGACGTGGTTCAGCATGTGGTAGTTTAGTTAGTTACTCTTTAGGTATTACAGATGTTGATCCATTAAAATATAATTTATTGTTTGAACGATTCTTAAATAGTGAACGTGTTACCATGCCCGATATTGATACTGATTTTCCAGATAATAAACGAGATTTAGTAATCGATTATTGTCGTAACAAATATGGAAGTAATCAAGTAGCATCAATTATTACTTTTGATACATTTGGTGTTAAATCAAGTTTACGTGATATGGGAAGAGTTTTAAATGTTCCTTTGTATACTGTTGATGAATTATGTAAGTTAATTGGTAATCATGAAGATAATTTGTCTAAATTATATAATGAAAACGATAAAATTTATATGATGATTAATAGTGATTTAAAACTGAAAAAACTATATGAAGTTGCCAAAAGAATCATTGATATTCCAAGACATTCTTCTATTCATGCTGCTGGTGTTGTTATGGCAAACTCTAATTTATCAAATATTATTCCGCTTCTATATAATGGAGAATCTTATGTAAGTTGTTATGAAGCTAAATATTTAGAGTCTCTTGGATTACTTAAAATGGATTTTTTAGGTATTCGTAATTTAACAATTATTGATGATTGTTTGAATTTAATTAATGATCTTAAATTTAATGATATTCCAATGGATGATAAAAATACTTATCTTTTATTTCAAAATGGTGATACACGAGGTATCTTCCAATTTGAAAGTCCTGGAATGCAAAACTTTTTAAGAAAGTTAAAACCTGTTACCTTTAGTGATATTTATAATGCTAATGCTTTCTATAGACCTGGTCCTAGTGATATGATTCCAGAATTTTTAGAAAGAAGAAATGGTAAAAAGTTTGAATATATTTCAAATGATTTAGAACCAATTTTATCAGAAACTAAAGGGATAATTGTTTATCAAGAACAAATTATGTTAATAGCATCTATTATGGCTAAATTCTCTTTAGGTAAAGCAGATATTTTAAGGCGAGCTATTAGTAAAAAGAAAATTGATTTAATTAATAGTATGCGTGATGAATTTATAAATGGTTCTATTAGTAATAATTATAGTAGGGAAGTTGCTAATAAAGTTTTTGATGATATTGTTAAGTTTGCTTCTTATGGTTTTAATAAAAGTCATAGTGTAGCATATTCTATCGTTTCTTACAAAATGGCTTATTTAAAAGCTAATTATCCAAAAGAATTTTATATTTCAATACTAAATAATTCAGCTAATGATAAAAAAATAATTGATTATATTTTTGAAATGAAAAAGAAAAATATAAAATTATTAAAACCTGATATTAATTTAAGTAATGATATATGGTATATCAAAAATAATAAAATTATTATGCCTATATCCATTATTAAAGGAATAAGTAATTTAATTGTTAAAAAGTTATTAAATGCTAAAAAAGATGGTTTTAATGATATCTATGATTTCTTCATGAAGACTGATTTTGATAGAAAGATATATATATCAATTATTGATAGTGGCCTATTAGATAGTTTTAATTATAATCATCGAACATTATATGAAAATCTTGATAATTTATTAAATTATAGTAAGTTATGTAATTCATTAGGAGAAGATTTTGTTTTAAAACCAGAAATCGAAATAAAAGAAGAATTTGATAAATTAGAATTAATTAATAAAGAAAAAGAAGTATATGGTTTTTATTTAACTAATCATCCTGTAAGATTTTATAAAGATCAAGATAATAATATTATTGATTTAATAGATATTAAAAAATATTTTAATAAAACAGTTGACTCTATTATTATGATTGATAAGATTACAAGAATTAAAACTAAAAATGGTGATGATATGGCTTTTATTACAGGAAGTGATGAAGAGTGTTCTTTAGAATTTGTTGTTTTTCCTAAAGCATATCAAGAAATTGAAAATATAAATAAAAATGATATTGTTAAAATTAATGGTAAAGTTGAAAGAAAGAATGATTATCAAATAATTGTAAATACTTGTATAAAATTAAAAATCAATAATTAGGATTTAGGCTTTTTGTAATATAATAATATTAAGGAGAATATATGAGAAAAACAAAAATAATAACAACGATTGTTCAAGATACATGTAATTATGAAACATTAAAGGATATTATTTTAGCAGGAACTGATGTAATAAGAATTAATTTATCATATGCTAATAGAGAGTTTTGTGATAATTTAATTGGTTTAGTAAGAAAGTTAGAAAAAGAATTAAATAGACCAATAGGAGTTATGCTAGATATTAATGGACCTGCTGTAAGACTTTCTGATTTACATGAAGATGAAGTAACTTTAAAACTTGATAAAAAAATAAAAATATATTCTTATCCTGTGTTATGTAACGATAATCAATTATGTACAAATACTGATAATATTACGACATTACATGAAGTTGGTGATGTTTTGATGCTTTCTGATGATGAAGTAGAATTAGTTGTTAGAGAGATTAAAAATGATTATCTTCTTTGTGAAGTTATTAAAGAAGGAGTTATTCATAGTAGAGAAGAAATCCATCTTAAAAAAAGAAATTATAAATTACCATTTCTTGATAAAGAAGATTATGATAGCATTATATACTGTATTAATAAAAAAGTTGATTTTGTTGTTTTATCTGGTGTTACGGAAGAACAAGATGTTTTATCAGTATCTGACTTATTGATAGAAAATAATGATAATCATATTCAATTAATAAGTAAAATTGAAACTCAGGATGGACTTGATAATTTAGAAGAGATTGTTAAAGTTAGTGATGGTGTTATGATTGACCGATCTGATTTATCACTTGAAGCATCTATTGAAAAATTACCTTTATATCAAAAAGAAATATTAAAAATGGCAAGACAATATGAAAAGATTGGTATTATTGCTTCTGATATATCACTTGATATTACTGAATCAACAAGACCAGAAAGAAGTTTAGTAATGGATATGTATAATGCTGTTATTGATAATTGTGATGCTATTCTATTATCAGGAGCAGCAACAGTTGGTCATCCTGTTGAAACAATTAATATTATGAATAAAGTTTTGGAAAGTGCCGAAGAAGATTTTGATTATTTAGAGAATTTATCAATGACAATGCGTGATACAAAGCAAGATATAACATCAAGTATTGCTTATTCTGTTGTTGATTCATCAATAAGACTTCATGCTAAAGCTATTGCTACTAATACAAGTAGTGGTTATTCAGCAAGAAAAATAAGTTTCTTTAGACCAATATGTCCTATTTTAGCTTTAAGTACTAGTGTTGAAACAATAAGATCCCTTACAATAACTTATGGTGTTATTCCTAAATTAATAGAAGAATGTAATAACACAAATCAAGTTTTTAATAATTGTACTAAGAAAACAATTGATGAATTTGATTTATTACCAAAAGATATCATTGTTATTACTGGTGAATATCCAATTAATAATAAAAACACAAACTTTATGAAGATTGAAGTTATTGAATAACTTCTTTTTTTATACTATAATTTATAATAGGTGATAATATGAAAAACAAAGGTTTTACACTTGTAGAAATGTTAGCAGTACTAGTAATTCTAGGATTATTAATAGGAATAGGAGTTTTTACTGTTAATAATATTAAAGATAATGCGGAGCAAAATTATTATGTATCAATGGAAGATACCTTAAAAATCGCAGGTAGTGATTACTTTAATGATAACCGTGAAGATCGACCAATTGATGACTATAACTTTGTATCTCTTGAAACCCTTGAAGATCACGAGTACCTTGATGCGTTAAAAACATATGATAAAAAAGAAGATTGTGATAAAAGTAGTGGTGTCTATATTT
>CAMJWT010000032.1:0-7256 GCA_946409545.1 uncultured Clostridia bacterium
AATATCATAAAATAAAAAAACATAGTTCAACTATGTTTTAAATATCAATATGGTGGAGCTGAGGAGAATTGAACTCCTGTCCGAAACTACTGATAAATAGACTACTACAAGTTTATTCAATTAATAAAGCTTCATTATATACTAAGCTAATTGACAAACCAAATATATAACTAGTTTAGAATAATTCATTATGTCATCTAAACACTAACATAATATAGATTACTAAATATAAATCCTAATTACTTCTCGTAATCAAAGAAATAAAAAGAATGCTTTTGTATTAAATTAAGCAAAAGCTAAAGCGTTTCTGTTTCCAGATATTTAAAATTTTACGTATTTCTACGACTTGCAATCTAAGTCCACATAATCCCGTCGAAACCAAGCAGCCCCAGAACAATCTTAATTATATCACATTTTATGCAATATATCTAGATTTTTCTTTTATACTTCATTAATAATCCTCTTTTTCTTGATACACCTGTATCAAGAGAAATATCAGGGATTATTCTTTCTAATTTATCAAAAGATTCATTTCCATAAAAATATCTATTAATATCATTTATGGTATCAAGAGATTTATCAACACTTTTATAAAACAAATCCAAAATACTATCAGTATGCATTTTACCAGTTACTGGATTATACCAAGCTCCATGATTTTCATTAGCAATCTCAGGTAATGTTATTTTATTCTTGGCTAAAAAGACTTTAAATTGAGTGAGATCATTAACCATCTTTTTTGATCTAAAGATATCTTTATATAATACTTCAATTGATGTAAAAAATTTCTTTACTAGTTTAAAAGATGTTATAACATTATTTTTACCATATATCATTAAATATGATGAAGAGATTAATTCTCTAATATCTTTGTTGTTAAGATTAGCATCATTAAAATAATTAGCATGAACATCTAAAATGTCTTTACCTAAAACTCTTTCTGATAAATAAGTATTTAAATAACCTTCTACCATAAAATGACTGGAAATAAAACTAGATGGCATACAACCTCTTTCAATATAATAAATTAAAGGATGGGCATAAGCATCTAAAAAGAAATGAGCTACATGACCGTATAGATAAGCCAATACAGAAATATTTCCTTCTAAATGATTTATTTTAATATAACGAATAATATATAATAAATAATCTTTAGCACTATAATTATGATTATCAAGACCTTTAACTAAATAAGCATAATCATAAGCAATGGTATATGCTTTTAATTTTGATAACTCAACATCTTCTTTAAGAAGGTTTTCACTATTCAATTTTTCAAATAATTTTTCACCATGAATAGCATGCGATATATAACTTGGCATAGCACCACTTCTTTCCACACTCAAACCATTATATCACAAAATAAAAAAAGTAGATAACTACTTTTTCTTGGCCTTTTGGATTTTATAAGTAACACGTCTTGCTAATCCACGAGATGCAAAACGTCTAAAGAAAATGGAACATTTATTGATAAATCCTGGAACAATAACAACTTTACCTTTAAACATTTTATCTATTCCATATTTTGCTACATCTTCACATTCCATTGGTTTAACAGCAAATGTTACCCCTGCTCTATTAAAGAACTCAGAAGCGGTTGGTCCTGGACATAAACTTGATACATGAACATTACTCTTTTCACGTCTTAATTCTTCATAAATAGCTTCTGTTAAATTATTAACATAGGCTTTTGTGGCATAATATGTTGCCATCAATGGACCTGGTCCAAATGCTGCAATTGATGCAACATTTAAAATATATCCACTATCTCTTTTTTTCATATCACGTAAGAATAATTTTGTTAATAAGTGAACTGCTGTAACATTGGTATTAATCATTTCAAGTTCTTTATTAATATCAGTTTCATAGAATTTACCAAAATCACCAAAACCTGCATTGTTAATCAAAATATCAATTTGTTCATTTTTCATTATGACATATAATTCTTTAACTTTTTTTATATCTGATAAATCAACAATAACAATTTGAGAATCAACTTTTAATTCATTTTGTAACTCTTCTAGTCTTTCTTTATTCCTTCCTACTAGGATTAATTCATGTCCAAGAGATGCTAAATATTTAGCCATCTCACGACCAATACCAGAAGATGCACCTGTTATTAAAGCCTTCATACTATCACCTGCCTATATTGTAACAAAATAATAAAAAAAAGAGAAACTAATTTAGTTTCTCTTGTCGCTTATTTACAATTATTTTACTATATATAATCAACAATACTAATAATATTGATAAAACGATATAATTATTTCTTAAAAAATTAAAAGATAAATATGGTGTTAAATAATTACTTTTAATTTTAATATAAAAACTAATTAAATAACCAAAATAACATAAATTCATTATGTTATAAATATAATCTTTTTTATATCTAAGTTTGGAACCTACCATCTCTATTAAAATATTAATTGAATAAATAAATTCAATAATCAAAAAGATCGTTCCAAAATAACTCATACGTAATGTTATATATAATAGATTAAATACGATAACTAAATGAATAATAAAAACCATTATTCTCAAATAATACAATAATTTAGTTATTAAATTCTTTTTCATTTTTATAACCTTTGTACTGTTTCACTACGATAAATATCTTCAAATTCTTCAAAGAATAAATCCATTTTTTTATTGATAATATCTTTATAAACTAATTTAGTATTTTCAATAGCTTTTTTAAAATCTCTTATATCTACTTGATCACGATTATCTACTAAGGCATAAGAGAAAGCTTGTTGAACAATCGAAAAACAAATGTCAGGATATCTTCCATCATATTCATATACTCTATTTGTATCTTCTGTTAAGTCAACAATGAATTTCATTATCTTTTCTTTAATGAAATCCGTATATTTCATTTTAGCGCCTGTTTTAACTTCATATTTAGGTAATGAACCACAAAGGATTTGTACTGTTTGTTCTTTTGTTGGCTCAGCTACATTAATTCTTTGAAAACGACGATTGAAGGCTCTATCTGTTAAAATAAATTGTTCGAATTCTTGAGTTGTTGTAGCACCTACAACTTTAATTGTTCCACGGTCTAGAACTGGTTTAAAAATATTAGCAAAGTCCATTGACTCATCAGCATCACCAATTAAAGTATGAATTTCATCAATAAATAGAATTAATTTATCAGCATTTTTAACTTCATTTAACAATGATTGAATTTTTAATTCGCTAGTACCTGGAATTGTACCAATTAAAGCTGCTGTATTAAGTTTATAAATTGTATAACCTTTTAAACCGTTAGGAACGTCATCTTTTTGAATACGATAACTAAGTCCTTCAACAATGGCCGTTTTACCTATACCAGGAAGACCAACAAGAATGGCACTTTTTTCTGGAGTTAGAAGCGTTAAAATTAATTGTTTAATTTCTTCATCACGACCAATGGCAGGATTAGTTACATATTGTCTTTCTGACAAATTCTCACCATATTTTTTTAATACACTAAATTCTTCTTCCATAATATCCCTCTATTCTATTTATTAACAAATAATTTATCGACATTAACTTCAGGAATTAACATCTCGACTTTCTTTTTCGTATCTATTACATAATATCTTTCATCACTATCAAACTTTTCACCATCAAGACACCATGGTTTAAATTCACCATTAAACCATATTTTTAAATTATCTGTCTTATATGTTTCAACACCAAGTACATTTGATATATCACTAGTTTTTAATGTATAAAAAGCTTTAGCTAACTTAGGTAAACTTTTTATTCCACAAAACATTACTTCAAATTTACCATCATCTAATTTCATTTCATTATAGAAATTATTAATACCTGCAATACGATTAGCATTAGAAACAATTAAGAAAGTATACTTACCACGATGTTTAACACCATCTATTTCATAAGTTACATCATATAGTTTATTTCTTTTAAATAAAGTTCTAGCACCATTTAAAATATAAGCCGCATGTCCAAGTCGATGTTTTAATTTTTGTGGAGTTTCATATGGTATTTCCATAAATTTACCAAAAGAAGCAACGTAAACAAAACATCTTCCATTAATACTACAAATATCAACACTGTGAACAGATCCTTCTAGAATTAATTCAAGATTGGTAACAATATCATGAGTTAGTCCATACATATGTCCAATATCATTGGTCGTTCCAACGGGTATATGACTTAATACAAGTTGATTTTCTCTTTTAAAGTTACCATTCATAACCTCATAAAACGTTCCATCTCCACCAACAGAAATAACAAGACCTGAATCAACTTCTCGAACAATATCTTCAGCATGTCCAGCATATTCAGTAATAATGACATTTGGTTCATATTCAAATTTTTCTAAAACTGCTCTTATCTTTTTAGCTAGTTTTTGATTTAATCCTTTACCACTAGTTGGATTAATTATTACTGTACACTTTTTCATCAATAGAAGTCCTTCCAAGTACTTTCATCTTCAATATCAGCACCTCTATCATCAGGATCAATATCATTCATATTTACTTGACCTTTGATAGATTGAAAAGGATCATCTTTCTTAAATCTTTGTCCAATTGGATTGTAATCTTCTTGTTTTTCTCCTTTTAAGTTATTAATATTTTCTCTAACCGTTCCTTTTTGACTTTTTCCAATAATCATTATTCATCTTCTCCTTTATTTTTAAATTTTAAAATAATTGGTGTTCCTTCTAAATTAAATGATTCTCTTAATTTGTTTTCTAGATATCTATAATATGAAAAGTGAACTAAACCTTTGTTATTAACATGAAATGTAAATTTAGGTGGTTTAACACCTTCTTGATTAACAAAATATATTTTTAATCTCCTACCTTTATATGAAGGCGGAAGATTAAGCGCATAAGCATCTCTTATAACATCATTTAATAAACTTGTATTAATCTCTCTTTTTATATTTTCACTAACTTTAATTATCTCAGGCATTAAAGTACTTAGACGCATCTTTGTTTTAGCAGATAAAAAGACAATTGGAACATAGGATAAAAATTGAAATTCTGCGCGAATTAATTTTGTATATGCATTAATATCTAAATCATTTTTAACATCCCATTTATTAACAACAATTATAAGTCCTTTGCCTTTTTCAAGAGCCATACCAACAATATGTTTATCATGTTCTATAATTCCAGTAGTTGAATCAATTACAAGAACACATATATCACTACGATCAATTGCTTTTAAACTTCTAAGCAAACTATATTTTTCAATATTTTCATATACCTTACCACGTTTACGCATACCAGCAGTATCAATAACAACATATTCTTCATTATTATATTTAAATACCGAGTCCGTTGAATCTCTTGTTGTACCAGCAACATCAGATACAATAACCCTTTCTTCGCCAATAAGCGCATTTACTAAACTACTTTTACCAACATTAGGTCTACCTATTATTGAAAATTTAAGACGATTATCTTCTTCTTTTAAAATGTTTTTAGGAAAATCAGAACAAACAAGATCCATTAAATCATTTATTCCTCTTGAATGTTCACCACTAATTTCAATATAATCATCAAAGCCTAATTCATAGAAATCATACTTATGATTTAGATATTCTTTATTATCAGTTTTATTAATTGCGACTACTACTTTTTTACCACTTTTTAGTAACATATCACGAACAACATAATCGTTTTGTGTTAATCCTTCAATTCCATCAACTAAAAAGATGATAACATCTGCTTCATCAATTGCGATTTCTACTTGTACTTTAATTTCATTATTGAATACTTCTTTTGATACATCAATACCACCTGTATCAATTAAATTAAAATTATATCCATTATAGTTAATTTCACTATATATACGATCTCTTGTTACCCCAGGTGTATCTTCAATAATTGATATTTTCTTACCAGCTAACTTATTAAAAAGCGTACTCTTTCCAACATTTGGGCGTCCAACAAGAGCTACTGTAGGCATCTTCATATTTATCACCGCCGTCATATGTATTTTATCACAAAGTAATATATATTTACAATTTAAACATCTATTAAAGATAAAAATAATATAAAATTATACAACATTGTAAAATAATTTTTTCTTGTAGAATAATTAAAATAGAATTATAATATCCTTATTGCTGAGGGATATATATATGAAAATAAATGAATTAGAAAGTCCAAAAGCCCTTAAGAAATTAAAAATACAAGAACTAGAAGAACTAAGTGAATCAATACGAGAAGAAATATTAAAAAGTGTATCAACTTGTGGTGGTCACTTATCTAGTAATCTAGGTATTGTTGAATTAACTTTATCAATTTATAAAAATTTTAATCCACCTAAAGATAAAATTATTTTTGATGTAGGACATCAAAGTTATACCCAAAAAATGATAACAGGAAGATTAAAAGATTTTAATAAATTAAGAAAATATAAAGGATTAAGTGGCTTTCAAAAACGTAATGAAAGTATTTATGATTGTTATGAAGCAGGTCATTCATCAACAAGTATTAGTGCAGCACTTGGTATGGCATATGCAAGAGATATTCAAAATAAAGATTATGAAGTAATTGCTATTATTGGTGATGGATCAATATCAAATGGACTTGCTTATGAAGCTATGAACCAACTAGGTGAGCTTCAAACAAAAGTAATTGTTATTTTAAATGATAATGAAATGAGTATTAATGAAAATATTGGAGCTATTCATAATTATTTAGATAAGATACGAAGTGGTCATGAATATCAAAATGCTAAAGAAAGAACTAAAGGTTTCTTAAATCATATTCCTTTAATTGGAAAACCAATAAGAAGATTTATTGAAAACTCTAAAGAATCTTTAAAAAGTATTTACCTAAAAAAGGGTTACTTTTTTGAAGAAATGGGATTTTCTTACTATGGACCTATTAACGGTCATGATTTTAAAGAACTTAATAAATATATGGAAATTGCTAAAAAAGAAAGAGGACCTGTATTATTACATGTTATTACAGAAAAAGGAAAAGGTTATGAAAAAGCTTTACTTGATCCTAGTAAATATCATGGAACAGGACCATTTGATTTAGCTAAAGGTGTTACTGAAAGCAAAGAAATATGGTCTAATGTAATATGTGATCATTTAATTAATCTTGCTAAAATTAATAAAAAATTAATGGTTATAACTCCTGCTATGGCTAGTGGTAGTAAATTAATACCATTTAAAGAAAAATATAAAAAAAGATTTATTGATGTTGGTATTGCAGAAGAACATGCTCTTGTTCTTGCTAACGGCTTATCTCTTGAAGGAATGATTCCTTTTGTATCAAT
>CAMJWT010000033.1:0-7077 GCA_946409545.1 uncultured Clostridia bacterium
TAGCTGCAACACAGTTATTCATAATACCACCAAAGTATGGTATTAAATTAGCAAATCCAGCAAGAAGTCCTAATAATAATGCATCAGGATGTCCTATTAAAGAATATACAAATCCATATTCAAATACTGAAATTATCATAACTGTTACCAAACCGCTTAAATATTTTTTCATTTGTTTGTCTAATGATGCAACAAAATCAAATGTCTTCTGTTTTCTCTTAGAAAAGAAATTTCTAACTTCTTTTCTAATTTTATCCATATCAATTAATATATATACAAATGCAGCTGCACCAATACAAACTTTAGTAAATAATGCTAATGATGTATTAACTAAATGTATTGTACCGTTAGAAACATAATTTCCAACACTACCCATAATATTTTTAAATATATCATTCAAGTTTGTTTCAAGTCCACTTAAATTAAATTCAGAACCAAAATCCATTTCTGATAATTTGTTTATAAAATCTAAAATATTTGAAAATAAGCTTGCCATTTGTCCTACTAATACTGTTGATACAACATATATTAATCCTGTAATAATTGCAAGAAGTACAACAACAATAATTGTAACTCCCAGTGCTTTTGGAATTCTTTTTTTCTGCATCCATTGTAATGTTGGATGAAGAGCATAAGCAAGAGCAAAAGCAAATAAGAAAGGAATAATTATATCTACTATTTTATCGGTTATTCCCATCCATAAATGTCCTGTCTTATATAAGAAGAAGATCATTAATACTACTAAAGTTAAATTGACTAATTTAAAATTTATTTTATCTTTCATCTAATCACCACTTTCTATTATAATTGTAACTGGTCCATCATTTTTTATAGAAACACACATATCAGCACCAAACACTCCAGTTTCAACACTAACATATTTTCTTAATTTCTCATTGAATAAATCATACAAATTAGTAGCTAAATCACCTTTCATAGCCTTAATATAACTAGGTCTATTCCCTTTTTTAGTATCAGCATATAAAGTAAATTGTGAAATACTTAAAATACTTCCACCTACATCTAATATCGATTTATTCATAATATGATTTTCATCATCAAATATACGTAAATTAACTATTTTTTTTACAATATAATCTATATTTTCTTCTTTATCTCCATCGGTAAAACCAACTAATATAACTAATCCCTTCTCAATACTTCCTACAATCTTATTATTTATACTAACACTTGACTCTTTACTTCTTTGAACTACTACTCTCATCTTATTACTCTTTCTACTCCTATAACTTCATCTAGTGCTTCTATATCATTCATATATTTTTTCAATTTTTCTAAATTATTAACTGCAACTTTAATTTCAAATGTATATTTACCATCACTTTTTATAGTATTCATACTTTTTATACTCAAATTATTACTTTGTGTAATAGATGCAATTGTTAATACTAAATCTTTATTAGTATTAGTATATACAATAATATTAGTAGCATATCTTTTTTCTATATCATCATTCCATCTAACATTTATTAATCTTTCAGATACGCTTGATACATTAGGGCATGTAGATTTATGTATATTAATTCCAATACCTGTTTGAATATATCCAACTATATCATCACCTGGTACTGGTCTACAACACTTAGCTACATTAATTTTAATATCATCAATACCATCTACAATAATATCTCCCTTAGATTCTTTTTCTAAGTTTGTATTCATTACTTTATTTAATAATGTTTCTTCTTTATTTTTATCATTATCATTAGTTGTATTAATAACTTGACTTGCTGATATTTTACCACTACCTACATTAATATATAAATCATTAATATTGGCAAGGTGTAAATCATCAAGTACTTTCTTTAAATTATCTCCAGTTAATAGATCAGATGTTGGTATTTTTTTCTTTCTAAGTTCTTTAGCTAATACTTCTTCTCCTTTCTTTAAATACTCTTTTTTATCAATTTTATTAAAGAATGAACGAATTTTATTTTTAGCTTGAGACGTATATACAATATCTAACCAACTTTTAGATGGACCATTAGAATTATTGCTTGTATTAATCTTTATAACATCATTATCTTGTAACACATAATCAAGTGGTACTATATTTTCATTAACTATAGCTCCTACCATTGAATCTCCAACTTTACTATGTACTCTATATGCAAAATCAATTGGTGTAGAACCATATGGAAGTTCTATTACATCCCCTTTTGGAGTATATACATAAACTGTATCTTTTAACTCTTCCATTTTAGTATCTATATCTTCTGCAGATTCTTTTATTTCCATTATTGATCTAAAGAATTGTAATTTTTCTTCCATACCTTTCATAAGGTTTTTACCTTGTTCTTTATATGACCAGTGAGATGCTATACCTCTTTCTGCAATTTCATCCATTTCGTATGTACGAATTTGTATTTCAAAGAAATTACCTTCAGGGCCAAATACTGTTGTATGTAGTGATTGATACATATTACTTTTTGGCATCGCAATATAATCTTTAAATCTTTTAGGAACAGGACGATATTTAGAATGTATTAGCCCCATTGCTTGATAACAATCAGACACATCTTTTACAAATACACGTAAAGCAAGTAGATCATATATATCACTAAATCTTTTACCTTTATCAAGTTTTTTATAAATACTATAAATACTTTTAGCTCTACCTTTTATTTCATGTTTTATTCCATGTTCATTAAGTAACTTAGATACATTATCCATCATTTCATCAACAAACTTATTACGTTCATTTTTAGATTTATTAAGTCTTTCTACTATAGAAAAATATACATCTGGTTTTAAATATCTAAGTGATAAATCTTCTAATTCACTTTTTATTTGGTTAATACCTAGTCTATGAGCAATTGGAGTTAATATCTCAAGAGTTTCACTAGCATTTAATTTTTTCTTTTCATCAGATAACATATACATAGTTCTCATATTATGTAATCTATCTGCAAGCTTAATAAATATAACTCTAACATTTTCCGTAAGACCCACTAATATTTTTCTATGATTAGAAATAGTTGTTTCATTTGACCCATTATAATGTAATCTATTAATTTTAGTAACACCTTTTACAAGAGAAGCTACATCTACCCCAAACCTAGATTCAATATCACTTGCTTTTATTCCTCCTACAGATATTGTATCGTGAAGCATACCAGCAATTAAAGTATCAGAATCAGCATTTAATTTAGATAAAATATGCACTACATTAAGTGGATGCTTAATATAATCATCACCACTTAACCTTTTTTGATTCTTGTGTACAATACTAGCATATTTATATGCTTCTTTTAATTTAGTAATCTCTTCATCAGTTAAATAACGTTTTACATCATTAATTATATCTTCAATTGTAATATTAGGATTATCTTTGTTCATGTTAATCACCACTTAAATTATAACACATATAATACTTAAAATAAATAAACAAAAAGAAAAACTAGGATTTCCTAGTTTAAGAATGTTTTAGAAATAGTTATAACTGGACGAACAGCGCCATAGGTGTAGTTGTTGCTGTATACACCGACAGGTCCAACAAAGCCACTGCTTCTCACGTACCAAACTTCAGAAGATGAATCATTATATTGACTCATTGTCCAATAATAGCAATTAATATCTAATTATTTTTTGTTTTTTCTTTTTCGCTAAAATTAATAATACAATTTTTTAACTTTATATCAGTTCCATTCTTGAGAATAAATCTAAATGCATTAGGATTAGGTGTATCATCTTCATCAATTTCACCTATAATTATCTTTTCAATAATATTATTAAATGTTTCACTATCAAACTCAGATAATTCATTTGAATCTTTTATAATACTTTCTATTGCATTTATTCTATTGGATAAACTATCATTTAAATCTTTCTGTCTTAATAACTCATTTTTGTTTTCTTCAATATTGTTTATCTGATTTTTCAATTCTCTTTCTTTATCAATATAAACATTATTATCAATAACTCCATCTAGTTTCATATCAACAAGTTTAGATAACTTATTTCGTAAACTATCCAAATCATTTTCTACAATAGATAGTTTCTTTTTATAATTATCTTCTCTAATTACTTTTTTAATGGCACTCAATAATTTATTTTTAGTTTTACTCTTGTTTTTAGAAATATAATTATACAGTTCAACAAATGCACTCTTAATTACATCATCACGTGTAAGATGAGCATGATTACAATATGCTTTATCTTCTACTCTTTGATAACAATTCCAATAAATTATAGTAGTACCATCTTTCTTTTTTGTTCCATGTCTTCTTACATAAATAGAATTACAAAATCCACATTTCATCTTTCCACTTAAATCATATCTTAAACTATAAAGAGAATGCTTTTTACCATCAGGTATTATATTTTGATTTCTCTTTTTTAGTATCTCTTGACATTTATCCCAAGTATCACGAGTAATTATTGCATCGTGATGATCCTTAACATAATATTGTTCTTTCTCTCCATAATTAAGTTGTTTCTTGTGTGATATAGGATTGCATGTATATGCTTTTTGTCCTAACAAGTCACCAACATAAGTTACATTCTGTGTTATTCTATTTATTGATGATTGAGTCCACTTTCTACCCAAATAAGCAGGAATACCATCAGTATTTAATCTTTTAGCAATCGTTCTTCCTCCAACACCACTAGCATACATTTCAAATATTCTTCTAACAACAATAGCTTGTTCTTCATTTATTTCATGCTTTTTAGTTTGTGAATTCCAAATATAACCATAACAATTTTGATTACCAATAGGCTCTCCTCGTTTCATTTTAGCAACCAATCCCATTTTTACATTCTGTGATGTAGATTCACTTTCGGCTTGAGCAAAAGAAAAAATACCTTTAGTGAATACTCACTAGAGGTATTTTATATTGGAAAAATACCACACGTTTTGTTGAACTACGTTCAATGAAAGTGGGGATAATTTTTCCATCTATTTATTTATTTTGTGATAAATAAATAGAGCAACATTACTACCTACGTTAGTTGTAGTTATGTTGCTTAAAGAGTTTCAAAAGGGAATAATCCCTTTGCTCACCTATATTGACTAGTCAATATAGTAGTGAGTTACCAATTTGCCATACAAATGGTTTTATATATTATCCCCAAAGAAATTCTCCTGTCCCCTGATTATAGTGACACACTTTAGTTATTTTATCAAACATACAAGGTCTTTCAGTGGAATCTATCACAGGAATAAAACTATGCGCTAAAACAGTACCATCTGCATCAGAATAAAATTTTACATAATATATTCTACCACTCATATTATGAATAGCATTTTCAGAAGAATTTGTAGCAAATAAATATATATTACGTGATATTAAATCACCAGTAGATGTTATACTTCCTTCTAAATTATCATCCATATATAATACACCATTATTTTTAAAACATGTTAATTTAAAAGTATGAATATTCAAATCTGATTGTATTCCTTCTTTAACATAATTATTTGAACATTTACATGCAAAATCTTTCAATGTTCCTTTATATCTAATATATGTCGAATTCCAAGGCTCAGAATTATTTTGATTACCAAGAATAGTTGAATTTTTATCACTAGAATCTACAACAGCAAAACTGGTGTATTTAACTTTTACTTCTACAGTAAATGGTAGTTTTACTCCAGTATCTATATACTGCGTCCCTGTAGATTCTAAATATTCCACTTCTGTATATCCATTACCATCATTATCACAGAAATCATATTTACAATAATAAACCTTACATTCTTGTTTATTAACTATCTCATATTTAAATCCCTTATCATATGTTATTCTAACACTCTTCCCATTAGTTATATCCTTATCATCAGTTACATTTTTAACCGGACCTTCTAAATATCCTTCTCTTACTAATTGATGTAGTGGCATGCAAGATATATTACCATCTGTTTTTTCAAACTTTGATGAATGATCAGATACATATAATTTAGTCGCTGATAAAACTAAATTAGTAGTTGTTCTATCCACATCTCCTTTTTTGTTTTTTAACGAATTAGTTATTTTAGGTAAAACTAATATAAATATTAGTCCTATAATTGTAACAACTGCAAGTATCTCTATTAATGTAAATCCATTCTTTTTATTCATTATAGCACCTCATTACAAACTCTTTTACTATATATAATTATGATTTATTATCACAATTATTATTCACTGTAATAAGTATATAATAATTAATTAAATATTACAATACATTTTGCAATGCTTACTTTAAATGCAATTTGTAATACTATTTTTGTAGGAGGTTGTATTATAATGGCTTTTAGAATTACAAAGAAAAGAAACAGAGAATAAAACAATTAGATTCCCATTAGAACTTGTAAATAAAATCGAAAAAGCAATCCAAGGGGAAGATACTACATTTAGTAGATTTGTTATTCTTGCTTGTGAATATGCACTTAAAGATTTAGAAAAAGATTCTCAGAAAGTAATTTCTTGAGTTTTTTATTTATTTCACAAATTCATCATCTATTTCATCATTTCTCATATAACTAGGTATATCTGCATAATCAAATAAAACATGTTCTTTATCTGTATTACTTGCAATATCTATAATGTCATCATCAGTCATGGTATCATTATCATAATAAGATTTAACTTTATATTCTACTTTATCTTTAGATTTGTCATTACCAATATGTAATATATCTTTTAATATTTGTTTTAATTGATCCAATAGATAATCTATTTTAAGTTTTAGATTAATAATCTTTGATTCTAATTCATTGTTTCTTTTCTTAAGATTATCTACTTCTTTTTTATACTTTTGATTTTCTTTTTCTATTGTATTATAACTTTTAGAGTAATCATTAATCTCATCAAAAACAGCATATAGTTTAGGTTGTATTTCTTTTACCTTATTTGATTCACTAACTAAGCTATTCATAACATCTAATATATCTTTATCTATAATAATATGTTTCTTATCAAATGGTAAATTCTTAATAGTATTTAATTTATTATGATAAGTATTTAATACATCATCTAATTTATTAATTCTAACATTCATATTACTACTCACTTTCTTTAATATCTTTTTATAATCTTTAATCTTAATATGTTTAGTATCACTACCTTTAAT
>CAMJWT010000034.1:0-5733 GCA_946409545.1 uncultured Clostridia bacterium
CCAAGTTTATTTAATTCTTCATGAATAATACTTGTATATTTATCTCTTTCCATATTTTGATAAATCATCATAATCATTGATAATGTTGAAATTAAAGTAGTTGGTGATGTTAACCAAACACGTTTCTTATATGCATAATTTATAATATCTTCATGATAAGCATTTATCTCAGCGAATATTGCTTCTGCTGGAATAAACATAATAGCTTGATTACTAGTTACACCATCAATAATATATTTAGAACTAATGGCATCTATATGTTTTTTAACATCAATTTTAAATTGTTTATAAGCATTATTTCTAATATCATCACTTTTCTTTTTATCAACCATTAGTCGATAGTTTTCAAGAGGAAACTTTGAATCAATTGCAATCATGCCAAGTGGTTCTGGTGCAAAGACAACAGAATCAGCAATCGTATCATTAGGTAAATGATATTGTATTTTAAATAGTCGATCGTTACCTTCACCGAAGACATTATATAAAATATTATTTAAATTAACTTCTCCAAAGATACCTCGTGTTTTCTTATCTGTTAAGATACCTTCTAAGTTAACTATATTATTTGTAAGTCCATCTATTTTCTTTTGAGCTTCATCAATTTTACTAAGTCGTTCTAAAACACTAATAAATGTTTTATTTGTTTTTTCAAAATTTTGATCTATTCGTTCATGAACTTTATCATTAATGTTATTTAACTTAGATTCCATATTCTCATTCATTTTTATAAAGTTATCATTTAATTCTTTATTGATATTTACTTCAAAACGATTAAGACGTTCTAACATATCTAAGTTATCAGTATCACGATCTTTAACTTTAAAGATTAATATAATTACTAAAATAATAAGTATAACTAATACTCCCAATATTATATAATTAATCATTATTATTTACCCCCTTTAAATAATTAACAGCGTCTTCTAAAGTATCTACTTGAACTAATTCTATTTCTAAATCATTATCTTTTTTTGCTTTTAAGGCTTCTAAATAATTATCTGTTGGAACAAAGAAGATTTTAGCTCCATCGCTATCAGCTCCTTTTATTTTATATTTAACACCACCAATGCTTCCTACTCTTCCATTAGCATCAATTGTACCTGTTCCTGCTATCTTCATTCCCTTAGTAAGATCATCTTTTGTTAATTGATTATATATTTCAAGAGCAAGCATCAAACCAGCTGATGGACCTGCTTCATTACTTTTAAATTTAAAATTAACTTTCTTATCTATTTCATATTGATATTTATTATACATACTTATACCAATTTTACTTTGATTATCAAGAAGAATAAGATTTGCATAACAATCAATTTCTTTATCATCACGAAGTACTCTCATATTAATTCTTTCAGAAACAGAATAAGAACTAATAATACTTCTTAATTCATCTTGAGAATTAATTGCTTTTCCATTAACTGATAATATAATATCACCAACTTCTAAATTAGTTTGAGCCTCTGGCAATATATATAAAGCAACAACATAATTTTTCTTTATATCAATTCTTTCATTTGCTAATTTAAATGCACTAATTAACGCACTATCATTACTATCTTCTAAATATAATCTATTTCTTTTCCAAGAATCTTCTAAAGTATCATTTTCATCAATAAGTTCATCTTCAATAGGAGCTACATCCCATTTAAAAATATAACTTAGTAAATATGTTGGTATAGTTGCTCTAATCTCATCAACATAAGCCATATTAAAACTACCTTTAGAAGAATATCCGTTTTCTACTTCTACTCTTTTATGAATATCAATTATTCCTCCACCAGTATAAATATTATATGGTAAACGAAATAAAAAGATGAAAAAGATTAACGCACAAACTATTAAAAATTTATATTCTTCTTTTACATATTCAATTATTGATCTATAGATCTTTTTTATTTTTTTCTTTGTTTTCTTTTTCATATTTAACCTCTACAAAAAAAGAAATATATTATTTCTTTAATTGGCTACAACAATTTTTATATTATCATTAAAATCTATTCCTTTATGTTCAATAGGAATTGTAAGACTATAAACTTCATTTACTTGATCTTTTTTTAAAATAAAATCATGAATTTGCGCAGTTGTTTTTTCTCCAGTTACAGATATTTTACCACTAGCATCTTTTTCTTTAATAACTTTATTTAAATCACTATCAGGTAACATCATACGAATTCCATTGTAGTTTAAGTAAACTCTTCTTTGTTCTTCACCTTCACTACCAATTGTTAAAACATCGGGTTCAAGTATTAATCTATTAACTGCTTTTCTACCTGTTGTAGAATCAACAACTCTTGTTCCAATAAATTCAACACATAAATTAACTAACGTATCATCAGTATTATCTTTACAAGGTTGAATACCTACTACACCATCATAAATAATATCTTGATAAACCATATAGGTAAATGTATTTTTAAATTCAATCATTTTTGATTTTGTTTCTTCAATATTAATAGAATCACGATATGCAATAAGCATTGTCGTCATTGAAGCCATTATAATAACAACTAAAGCAAAAGATACAATAACTTCTACAGTAGTAAAACCCTTGTTATTCATATTATCACCATTATTAATATAACACACTTTATGAAAAAAACAAAGATTACTCTTTGTTTTAATCACGAATTTTTATATGAGCTTCTTGAAGTTGTTTTTCAAATACTTCACTTGGACAACCCATCATTAAGTCTGCTCCATTAGCACCCAGTGGAAATGGTACAACTTCACGAATATTTTCTTCATCTAATAAAAGCATTAACATACGATCAATTCCAGGAGCCATACCAGCATGTGGTGGCGCACCATACTTAAATGCTTCATATAAACTTGGGAAACGTTTAAGAATTACTTCTTCATCATAACCAACAATTTCGAAAGCTTTACGTAAGATATCACGATCATGATTACGAACACCACCTGATGCCATTTCATAACCATTACATACAAAGTCATATTGATAAGCTAGAATATCAAGTGGATCTTTGTTCATCAAACTATCCATACCGCCTTGAGGCATACTAAATGGATTATGAGAGAAAGCAACGCCTCCTGTTTCTTCATCTGGTTCAAAGAATGGAAAGTCATTAACAATACAGAACTCATATCTATTTTTATCAATTAATTCAAGTTCATTACCTAAATATATTCTTAATTGTCCCATTAATTTAGCACAATTATTTGATGCAATAATAAATACGACATCACCTGTTTTTAATTTTAATTCTTTCTTTAATTCTTTTCTTATTTCATCAGTAAAAAATTTATCAAGACTTGATTTAAATCCTTCATCAGTTACTTTAATATAACCAAGAACACCACCAATTGACTTAACATATTCTTCAACACCTTTATACCATGAATTTGGTTTATCTAAGTTTTCTACTTTAATACATCTAATTGTTGTATCATGGAATGGTGCAAAATCAGCTTTTGATAAAATCTCTGTTATATCTTCAATTATTAAAGGATTACGAAGATCTGGTTTATCACTACCATATTTTAACATTGCTTCACGATAAGGTATTCTTCTAAATGGTGGCTTACTAACTTCTTTATTACTAAATTTAGTAAAGACATCATAGAATACTTTTTCACCAACTTTATAAATATCTTCATCTGTTGCAAAAGAACTTTCAAAGTCTAATTGATAAAATTCTCCATATAATCTATCACTTCTTGGATCCTCATCACGGAAACAAGGAGCAATTTGGAAATATTTATTAAAACCAGATACCATTAATAATTGTTTAAAGATTTGTGGGGCTTGTGGTAAAGCATAAAATTTACCTTTAAATTTTCTTGATGGAATAATAAAGTCTCTTGCACCTTCAGGACTAGTTGCCGTAACAATAGGTGTTTGAATTTCAACAAAGTCCATTCCTTTCATAGTTTGTCTAATAAAATCAATAACTTTACTTCTAAATAAAATATTATTGTGTACTGCTTCATTACGTAAATCTAAATAACGATATTTAAGTCTTGTATCTTCCGTACTATCTTTTGATGTATTAACTTCAAATGGAAGTACATTTTGACAAGGACCTAAAACTTCAAGACTAGAAAGTAGTACTTCTACTTCACCCGTTTTCATATTAGGGTTTACCATATCAGGTGTTCTAAGTCTTACTTTACCAGTAACAGTTACTGTACTTTCTTTAGTAATATTAGAATACTTTTCAACATCTTCACTAATTAATTGAACAATACCTGTTTCATCTCGTAGTGTTATAAAAACTAGACTACCAAGATTTCTAATAGAGTTTACCCAACCAGCTAATTTAATTTCTTTTCCTTCATAAGATTTATCTACTTCTCCACAATAGATATCACGATACATATTTTCTTTCATACATTCCTCCATAAAAATAAAAAGTCCATAATCTAAGGACGAATATACGCGGTACCACCTTAGTTCATGAACTCATGCACTCTTATTTATAACGTAATAACACGATTGTCTTACAATTGATGTCTTCAATAGTTTACTTAAATAGTTTTCACCAACCACTATCTCTCTATATAATTACCTACTTACTCTTTCAATCAACAATATACTTGTAATTTAGCACAAACTATTAAAAAGTTCAAGTATTTCTTTATTTTAATTATATTTAATAGTATAATTACTTTGGTGATTTATTATGGTTATAACATTAAAAACATGTGAAAAAACAAAAAATATGATGGTTGAGTTTTATGAAGATATGAAAAGAATGAAAACTCCACAATATGCTATCTTTCAAGCAGATGATGGTGAAACTGTTGTAACATTATATGAAAGTGGTAAAGCAGTCTTCCAAGGTAAAGATGCGGATCTTGCAAGTGACTACTGGATAGAAACCGAAAAGATTAATTCTGGTAAAGCCATTGTTACTAATAGTGATGATAAATCAAAGAAAACCTTAACTAGTGAAAAGAAAGAAAATAAAGGAACATTCCATAATGTTAATAGTGTTGGTAGTGATGAAGTTGGAACAGGAGATTATTTTGGACCAATTGTTGTTACTGCAACTTATGTTACAAAAGATGATGTAGCATTTCTTGATTCACTAGGAGTAATGGACAGTAAAAAAATATCTGATGAAAAGATTTTAAAAATCGCACCGGAAATCGCTAAAAGAGTTAAATATAAAAGTATTATTCTTTCTAATAAAGAATATAATAGTAACCATAGTAAAGAATATAATATGAATAAAATAAAAGCTATTCTTCATAATAAAGTATTATATCAAATGGTTAATGAAGAACATCCTAAATATGATTATATAATTGTTGATGAATTTGCAAGAGAACAAAAGTACTATGAATATATTAAAGAATCAACTAATATTCAAAAAGGAATAACTTTTATGACAAAAGCTGAAGACAAATGTTTATCTGTTGCTTGTGCAAGTATAATTAGTCGCTATTTATTCTTAAAAGAGTTTGATAAATTATCTGATAGTTTACATATTCCTCTTCCTAAAGGAGCAGGATCTGAAGTAGATAAAATTGGACAAGAAATAGTTGAAAAATATGGTAAAGAAAAATTAGAAGAAGTTGCTAAACTTAACTTCTTAAATACAAGTAGAATATTAAAAACGAACATCTTTTAAAAGTTCGTTTTTTTATAATAAAAAAAGTCATTAGTTAAATGACTTTTTCTTATTATTTTTTACTAAGATATATCCACATCCAACAGTAACAATTATACTTATTAGTAAAACAATAAATGTTCTATTAATTGTATCT
>CAMJWT010000035.1:0-4971 GCA_946409545.1 uncultured Clostridia bacterium
ATGTACATTTAGAAAAAATAACAAATGAGCCATTCGATGACATCATTGGTCATAGTGAAGGAGAAAGAAAATATTTTACAGTAGAAAACAATGATATTATCTATAAAAGATTTAGGGAAGAACTTGAATTTTATACATCATATCCATACCTAGGACCTTGTGTTGATTTCGGATTAGGTACTCCATGTATTGAAGAATCTAATGGAACTTTCAAATACTATGTTATTGATCGTGGAACAAAATTCCAATTCGAAGAATTCACTGATGTTAGAGACGCTATTGATCATTTAGTAGAAGTTGGATACGCTAAATATGAATTAGTTAACGATCCAAGTAAAATGAAAGATATAATTTATGAAACATTAGGTTTAGAAAAAGATCGAACTATTATAAAAAAATAAACTCAACAAATCGTTGAGTTTTTTTAGTTAATTATTTACATATCTATATTTACAAACAATATTTAAAAATATGATAATAATTTTATTAGAGGTCAAAATATGAAAAGACTTGAAGAATTTATAAATGATGTATCAAATAAAGATATTTTTTCTTATGAACATTATAAATCATTGCCATTAAATAAAAAAATAGAAACAATAAACTTATTAAATGAATATTATAAACTTAAATATAATATAGAATTACCTAAAATAACAGTGTATATCGATTGTGATGGTGTTCTATTAGATACCATTGGTTATTCTAAAAAATTATTATTAGAACAATATGGAATCAATTATGATACTCATGATCGATGTGATGTTGAAGCTGATAGAAAAGTTGGAGAATTCTTTAAGAATTTAGATTGGCCTAGAGTCTTACAAGAATCACCTGAAATAAATAATAGTAAAAAATTTATACGTTTATTTAAAAACTCTAATTTATATGACCCAATAATTTATACTTCTATTTCTTCACTAAGTGAAAAAGAAGCTAAAAAAGAAATGTTTTCGCAAGAATTAAAAGAAGTTGATTTAATTTTTGGTGAAGCAAAGAAGCCAAAAGAATGTAATGATGGACAAAGTATCTTAGTAGATGATGATGATTTTAATTTAAGATACTGGGATGGTATGCCAATTCGCTTTATTTCCAATAAACCTACTATTTTCCCTACAATAGAAGATCTCGGAGAAATCTATTATTTGTTTTCAATAAATGATCAATCAATGAATATTAATATACCAAATATATATAATGATTATGAACAAGTTATGTGTCCTAAAATAAAAAGATTAGAATGGATAAAAAAATAAAAGATGACAAATGTCATCTTTTTTTATTATAAATGGTGCCGACTGAGGGATTTGAACCCCCGACCTACGCGTTACGAATGCGTTGCACTACCACTGTGCTAAGTCGGCATAAAAGGGATTAAATCCCTTTTTTTATTTTAAAGCGTCTTTTCTTGAGAAGTTAAGTCTTCCTTTTTTATCAACGCCTAAAGCTTTAACTAAGATTTCGTCGCCTTCTTTAACAACGTCAGTTACTTTTTCTACTCTTTCTTTAGCAAGTTGACTGATATGAACTAATCCTTCACATCCTGGCCATACTTGTACAAAGCATCCAAAGTCTTCAATCTTAACAACTTTAGCAGGATAAATTTGTCCTTCTTCTACTTCTCTTGTTAAATCTTTAATCATTTCAGCTGCTTTATTAATTACATCTCTATCCATATGATAAATCATTACACGACCATCATCTTCGATTTCAATCTTAACAGCACGAACATCATTAACAGATTCAACGTTACTTGTATCACAAATAATCTTAGTGATTGTTTCTCCACCTTTACCGATAACATCTTTAATCTTATCTGGATTAATTGTAAATGTTAACATCTTAGGAGCATATTCTGATACATCTGGACGTGGTTCAGCAATTTGAGCTTCCATTACATCCAAAATTTCCATACGAGCTTTTTTAGCTTGAGCAAGAGCTTCTTTTAGAATTTCTTTAGTAATACCTTTAATCTTGATATCCATTTGAAGTGAACAAATACCTTCTCTTGTACCACCAACTTTAAAGTCCATATCACCAAGGTGATCTTCCATACCTTGAATATCAGTTAAAATTGTATAATCACTACCATCTTTAGATGTAATTAATCCCATTGCAATACCAGCAACTGGTGCTTTTAATGGAACACCTGCTGCCATTAAAGACATACATCCAGCACAAATTGTAGCTTGTGAACTAGAACCATTTGATTCTAGAATTTCAGATACAACACGTACTGTATATGGGAATTCTTCTTCACTTGGCATAACTTGTGATAAACATCTTTCACCCAAAGCACCATGACCAATTTCACGACGACCAGGAGAACCATATCTACCTGTTTCACCAACACTAAATGCTGGGAAGTTATAATGTAACATAAATCTTTTTTCAGTTTCTAGTGATAAACCATCTAAAATTTGGTTTTCATTTAAAGCACCTAAAGTTGTTACAGCAAGAGCTTGAGTCTCACCACGAGTAAATAAAGCACTACCATGAGTTCTTGGAAGTAAATCAATAGCTGTACTTAATGGACGAATCTCATCCATAGCTCTACCATCACTTCTTGTTTTTTCATTAACAGTTATACTTCTAAAGATATCATATTCAATTTGTTCAAGAATAAGTTTAACTTTAGTAAGTAAGATATTTAAATCTTCTGCTTCAAGTTTATCTTTATTCTCTTCTTCATATTTAGCTACTACTTCTTCTTTAACGGCATCAATAGCTGCATATTTTTCAAGTTTTTCTTTAATTCTCATTGCAGCATCTAATTTATCGCTAGCTAATTCTTTAATTTCATTTACTAATTCATCTTCAAATTCAAGATGTTCATATTCCATTTTTTCTTCGCCAATTTCACCAATAATTTCTTCTTGGAATTCACATAATTCTTTAACAGCTTCATGACCGAACATTAAAGCTTCTAACATATCTTCTTCAGATACTTCTTTACTACCTGCTTCAACCATGTTAATTGCTTTCTTAGTACCAGCTACTGTTAAATCAATATCACTAACTTCAAGTTCATCTGGTGTAGGGTTAATAATAAATTCTCCATTTACACGTCCTACTTTAACACCAGCGATTGGGCCATCAAATGGTATTTTACTAATACTAGTTGCTAAACTTGATCCAAACATTGCTGTTAATTCAGGTGAATTATCAGTATCAACTGATAAAACTGTATTAACAACTTGTACTTCATTTCTAAAATCTTCTGGGAACATTGGACGCATTGGTCTATCAATCATACGTGCAGCAAGTGTTGCAGCATCCGTTGGACGTCCTTCCCTCTTAATAAATCCACCAGGTATTTTACCAACAGAATATAATTTTTCTTGATATAGTACCATTAATGGGAAAAAGTCAGATAAAACATTAGCTGTTTTACTAACAACTACCGTTGATAAAATAACGGTATCTCCATATCTTACTAATACAGCACCATGGGCTTGTTTAGCAAGTTCTCCGTGTTCAACTACTAATTTTCTTCCACGGAAGTCTTTTTCAAATACTCTCTTCTCCATTCCATTCTCCTTTTCGTATTTTGAAAAAAATAGACACCAAAAAAGTGTCTATTTTCTTAATCCTAATTTTTTAACAAGTTCACGATATCTTTGAACATCAGTGTTAGCTAAATAACTTAATAAACTCTTTCTTTGACCAACCATCTTTAATAATCCTCTATTAGAATGATAGTCATGTTTATGAACTTTAAGATGTTCGTTTAATTCGTTTATTCTTTCAGTTAATAAAGCTACTTGAACTTCAACAGAACCAGTATCTTTATCATCTAATTGATACTTTTTAATAATTTCTGTCTTCTTTTCTTTTGTTAAAGCCATAAATTATCCCTCCTAATCTCTATATTCACCAAATTCGGAGTTACCGATTGAGGTATCTAATAACTACGAATCAGTAGCAATATAATAATATCTTAATTTATTAAATAAATCAAGTATTTTTTATTAAATCATTTCTTTTACAACGTAATCAATTAAATAATCCATTCTTGTTGTATCAGAGTTTGTTATTTCTTCATAAATAACTTTACGATTTCTTCTAAATAATCTTATTAGTAAATCTAAGTTATCCGATAAATTCTTCTTTTGAAGATTATTAACAATTAACGTTAAATTATCTAACTTTGAATACTTACCATAATTACTACTCTTAATATAAGTATCATATAAATTCTTAAATGATACCATATTAATATTATTAAACCTTCTATCAGATAATATTTTAGCAGTTGTATAAATATAATTACTATTAATTGATTTATCAAGAATTGTTTCACCCTTATTATTTTTTATATTAGGCATAAAATCAATTTTCTTTAATAATTTTTCAATAATATCTTTAACATCTAGATAATTAATTGTTACTAAAAAATGCGCAAAAGTATCACCATCATTATTTTGATGATTAATATCTAAATCTAGATTATCCATTACTTTAAGAACTAAATCATAATATCCTTTTTTTAGTAATCTCATAATTAAACTATTACCATTACTATCACAAATATTGATATTAAATTCCTTATTATTTAGTATCTTACTAACAACTTCCTTTTCATCATCTTTTATTAGTTTAAAGATCAAACTATTGTCTTCGTTACAAAGATTAACAGCTTGATTTATTTCATAAAACATGTAAAAACACCTCGTTTATGTCTCACTATTCTAACAAAAGGAGGTGTTTTCGTCAAATTTATTGTCACTTATTAAATACTTTCATCAATATCTTCCATTAATAAATGATCATTTTTTATTTCAACATTACTTATACTATCAAACTTCTTTTTTATTTTATCAGTTGTTACTTGGAAAGATTCTACATCTTTATTAACGGTTTGAATTGATTTAGATAGTTTATCAAAACGATCTTTAAATCTTGTAAATTCAATACCAAGTTTATTTAATTCTTCATGAATAATACTTGTATATTTATCTCTTTCCATAT
>CAMJWT010000036.1:0-3563 GCA_946409545.1 uncultured Clostridia bacterium
GAGTAACTATATTTTTCATCATGTAAGGTACATGTTATCGTTACATCCATTAAATTGCCTTTATTACTTTCTCTTATATTTCTAACAACAATGTATAACATGATATAAAGAATAGGAGCCACGATTACAAAAATCACAACAAAGCGAATTAATTTTAATATTAAACCTGCTAGTTTTTCCGTATTAGATGTTCTTTCTACTAAAATATCTTTAATATCATTATCAACTAATTCATCTAGACTAACATTAAAGATTTTAGATAATTCTTTACCTTGTTTTAAATCTGGTGATGTTTCACCTAATTCCCATTTTGATATCGTTTGTCTTGCAACACCAACTTTTTCTGCTAGTTCTTCTTGTGATAACC
Organism: uncultured Clostridia bacterium; assembly: GCA_946409545.1. Taxonomy (GTDB): domain Bacteria; phylum Bacillota_I; class Bacilli_A; order RF39; family UBA660; genus RUG12783. Next base: position 368 of record CAMJWT010000036.1, read on the forward strand.
CACTCTTCTTTCTTAATTCTGTTATCTTTTTTCCAATTTCCATTTTATCCCTTCTTTCGTGAATAATCATATAATAAATGAACTTTATACTCTACCAATTTTAACTGGAATATACGCCCGTTTTCATAACATATAGTATTTTATCATAAAAAAAGAGAATAATTAATTCTCTTTTTCTTTAGTCATTACTTTTTTAGCAAAACTTCTCATACCACAATTAGGACATTTAAAGAATCTACTTGTTCCAATATGTGGTGTTATCATTGCTTTAAAATAATTATCTTCCTTAAATCTATGATAACATTTTTGACATTCATAATAACCGGCACTAGTTTCAAGTTTTAATCCGTAGAAAGCAACACATACAAATAATATTGTTGATATACACACAACTATTCCTAATACTGGTCCATCTTCTAATGTTAAAGATGCTAAAGTAATAATACCTAAATAAAATATTAGAGCTGAAACTGTTAAAACCCACATATCAAGCATTAATCTTTTATTCTTTTGTTCTTCTTGTTTTGCCATTTCAATTAATAATTCTTCGTTCTTTTTATCATAATCTTTCATACTAATCTTCTCACCATTTAATAATTCATTAACATTAATATCTAAGATATTACATAGATCAAGCATCTTATCAGGATCAGGAAGTGATAACCCTCTTTCCCATTTTGATACTGCACGATCTGTAATATATAGTTTTTCTGCTAATTGTTCTTGTGTTATATTTTTGTTTTTTCGACAATCAGCAATAAATTTTCCAATCTTAATTAAATCCATGAACTATCTCTCCTTTCATGACTTCATTATATAATAAGCCATAAATTAATTACACATACCAATGGTTGAGTCATAATATATTATTATTTTACCATAAGAAAAAGAGAATTTAAAATTCTCTTATTTTTGTGAAGTAAACTTTCTATATAAAAATTTATATCCTTCTGCTACAACAATTATAAATAATGAAAAGATAAAAGATAGAACTACTGTATTTAGAGATAAACTTGATATTTTCAAAAATTTAGATAATGTTGGAACATTAATAACAATCATTTGTAATAAGATAGAACCAATAATCGTAAATATAATTAAAGGATTACTTAATAGAGATGTTGCAAAGATACTTTTCTTTTCACTACGACAATTTAATACATGAAGATTTTGGATAAAGACCATTATTAACATAATAATACTTCTTGCAATAAGGATATTAATATTATTATCCATTAAAAACTTCCATACAGAGAAAATTAGAAAAGATATTGTAAGTCCAAATATTAATACTTCAATCATTAAATCTTTACTAAACAAAGATTCTTTTGTACTTCTAGGTTTTTCTTTCATAATATCACTACTACCTTTTTCAAAAGATAATGACATATCTTGAAGACCATCAGTAACAATATTAAGCCATAATAATTGAATAGCAACTAGTGGTAATTCATATCCAAAACATACCGCGAATAAATAAAATAAGACTTCTGCAATACCACAAGATAATAAGAATAATACAATTTTCCTTATATTAGAATATGCTATTCTTCCTTCTTTTACTCCTTCGACAATAGAAGTAAAATTATCATCCATTACAATTAAATCAGCCGTATCAATAGCAACATCCGTACCACTTCCCATAGCAATACCAATATTAGCATTTTTTATAGCAGGTGCATCATTAACACCATCACCTGTAACAGCAACAAATTCACCACGTCTTTTTAACGATTCAATTATTTTTAATTTATCAGTTGGTGTTACCCGAGAAAAGACTTTAATATCTTTTATATATTCATCAAAATACTCTTCTCCTTTTTGATAAACTTCTTCTAATTCTTTACCTGTTATTACTTCATTTTTATCTTTAGCAAGATTTAAGTCACGAGCAATCGTTAAGGCTGTAGCTGGATGATCACCAGTTATCATTAATACTTTAATTCCAGCATTTTGGCATTCCTTAATTGATGCTTTTACTTCTTTTCTTACGGGATCAATAAAAGCTACCATACCTAAGAAATCAAGATTTTTGATTTCTTTTTCATCAGTACTATCAACATAACCATCACAGACAGCAATAACACGATAACCATCTTCTGATAATTTTTCGTTTTGTTTTATATATTTTTCATTTCTTTCTGAAAATGCCATTACTTTTTCAAGTGAACCTTTAACTGTACATTTCATTCTACCATTTTCTTGATAGAAAACCGCTGAATATTGTTTTTCGGATTCATAAGATATCATCTTTTCTACTTCATAATCAATTTTTGTATTATATTTTGCTTTTAAAACTAAAAAAGCGATATCAATAGAGTCCCCAAAATATTTAAATTTATTATCTTCTTTAGTAAAATTCGCTTCATTATTTAAAGCACATAAATTAATTATTTTCGTAACAGATGCTTTATCTTTTTCATTAGTAACATTAACTTTACCATTATCATTATATCCTGTTCCCGTTACATCAACACTATTACCATTTTTTAATATTATTTTTTTGGCCGTTTGTTCATTAACTGTAAGGGTTCCTGTTTTATCACTAGCAATAACCGTACAACTTCCAAGGGCTTCTACAGAACTTAAATTTTTAACGATTATATTCTTTTTACTCATTTTATTAGAAGCAATCGTTAAAGCCATTGTTAAAGCAAGAGGAAGTCCTTCTGGCATTGCAGAGATAGCAAGAGCTACTACTGATAAGAAGATAGCACTTGGTTTATAGCCATTTATATATAATACAATTGCTGAAATAACAGCAATTATTAAGATGATAACACTAATTTGTTTAGAAAATTTTTCCATTCTAATAGTTAGAGGTGTTCTCTCTTCTTTAGTATCAACAACTTGTTTAAATATTTTACCAATTTCGGTATTAATACCAGTTGATGTAACAATTGCTTTAGCTCTTCCTGTAATAATATTACAACCTGCATAAAGCATATTTTTTCTTTCAGCAAGAATAACATTATCGTTTATTATTTCACTATCTTTATGAATATTAAAACTTTCTCCAGTTAAGACTGATTCATCGACTTGTAGATTAACTGATTCAATGATTCTCGCATCAGCATTTACACGATCACCACTTTCAAGTATGAGAATATCACCTACAACAATATATTCTGAATCAATATTGTATTCTTTACCATCACGTAAAACTTTACTCTTACTCTTTAGCATATTATTTAGG
>CAMJWT010000037.1:0-3210 GCA_946409545.1 uncultured Clostridia bacterium
GTTCTTCCACTAATATTTAAGATCATTGCAATCACCTAAATAAATTATATCATGATTATATAAACAATAAAATTTGACATATTTAAAAAAATATGTTAGTTTATAGGCATCAGGAATAGCCTGAGGAAAGGATGTTATTTATATGAATAATGTTATTGTAAGTAAAAAATGGCGTCATGTAGGTAACACTTATATCAATCGGTAGATAAATCGATATGGGTATAAGTGTATTTTGTGTTGCTTATACCTGTATGATGAAGATAGATTAATAAGAGTACAGGTTTATTACAAATCTGTACTCTTTTTGTATATAGGTATAAGCAGTTAAGAAAGGAGAATTAAAATGGAAGTTAAAGAAATATTAAGAAAGTTAGTAAGTTATAACACTATAAGAGATAATCAAAATAAAGAAATAATGGATTTTATTGAAGAATATCTTAAAAATTATAATTTTACTACTAAAAGAGTTAAAAAGTGTTTAATTGCTTATAACGATGAAAAGCCTAATATAGGTTTTATTGGACATACAGATACAGTTGATTATGAATCATGGGATGGAAGCCCATTTGAACTACAAGAAGATGGAGAAAAATTAATAGGACTTGGAGCATGTGATATGAAAGGTGGCGACGCTGCTATTCTATCCGTTATATCAAAAATAGATCTTACAAAGAATAAAATCGCCCTTTACTTTACTAATGATGAAGAAATAAGAATGGAAGGAATTACGGATATTAAAGACATGATTGTACCAAATAATATCATTATTGGTGAACCAACTAATAACATACCTATTTATGGTACAAAAGGATTATTAGAATTAAAAATAGAATTTTATGGTATCAAGTGTCACTCATCAACACCAAATAAGGGTGTAAACGCTATTTATGAATGTGTCGATTTCATTAATAAGATCCAAAAGTTTTATGAAAATGTATTAAAAAAAGAAAACATTGTTGATTTTGAAATACCATATACAACAATGAATATAGGAATGATTGATGGTGGTGAAACTGTTAATTCAGTACCTGGAAAATGTATGATAACAATGGACTTTAGGATTGCAAATAAAGATGATATTAGTTTAATTGAAAACAAAATAAAGAAACTACTAAAAAATTATAATTCTAAGTTATATGTTCTTGAAAGAATAGAACCAAAGATTAATAAGAATGATATTAGTTTCTTAGAAGAAATATCTACTAAGAAACAAACAAAGTGTTATTTAACAGAAGGATCTAAGATTGATAAAAACTTTATTATCTTAGGACCAGGTCCTGATACATCTCATCAAAAGAATGAATATATCTATTATAGTTCAATTAAGAAAACCGAAGAATTGTATGAAGCAATAATTAAATATTATAATTAAAAAATCTACATGACAAAAAGAGAACTTTATTGTTCTCTTTTTATATTATTCTTCAGGCTTTTCTACGTCTTTACCAATTAAAATATCTCTTAAGTGATAAGCAGAATCATTATCATTAATGTCATTAAAGTCAACAGTAACTCCATATTCATTAACAATTTCAACAGCCTTCTCACCAAAGCCAAACATAAAGTGAGTACACATAAATCCATGTTTTTCTACTTCTGTTCCTTTTTTACCTTGTGTTTTATCTTGATAAAAATAAGCTCTTTCAATTATCTTATTTATAGTAGTACCACTTTCAACAGTCTTAGAATCTAGTTTACTACCCTTCTTTGTATAAAATTTATCAGTCCAAGTACCATTATCATATGTACCAAGAAAGTATTCTTGTTTCTTACCATTATAGTCTATAAAGTACCAATATTTATTACCCGTACCACCAATTCGATGATCAACAAAATCTTTATATCCTATTACAAATTCAAATCCATTGTTATCATTAACAAGTTTCATAAAAGTTTCTTCATTCACATTAATTCTCCAATCTCTAAATTAATTATAACATAGTAATAATTAAAATAAAAAAGAACAAATATTTGTTCTTTAATTATCTTATTATAATATCTTGTGCGGAATAATATTCATCAATATCTCTAACTATTCTTTCTAGTTCTCGATTGTGTTCTAATAATTCTCCTAATGTATCTATATTATCTCCACGACTAACAAATAATCTTAACCCTTCTTCCATCTTTTCTTCATATGGATCAATTATTTCATATATTTGATTCATTAAATTTTCATCTAATTCTTCAGTTGGATCCATTCCACATTCAATTTTTATATTATTTAAAGTTTCATTAACACGTTTCATTATTAATATATATGATTGAATAGGACCAAGTTTTTCTTCTTCAATTTTTTGATTTGCTTCTTCAATAACCGTCTTAATTACATTAAGTACTTCATTATCAAATTTTTCTTTAGCTTTAACTACTACTCTATTAGCTTTCATTATTTCTTCATACATATTATGTTACCTCTTATTCTAATATCTTAATATATTGTCTATCAGTCATATCAGTATAATTATCATTCCAACATTTATGCATTTCATCTAAATAAGATAATAATTCTTGTCTTCGATATTCGATATCTTGATTATTAGAATCATCTTTAAAACCTGATTTATTAATAAGTTCCATAATAGTTTCAGCATCAGCATTAATTATCATTTCTCTAATTATTTCATATCTTGTTTTTCTATTTAACATATACACTATAATTCACCAAAACCTTTATATGGCTCTATATTATATATGATAATTACCTTATAATCAATAAAAGAGAACATAATATGTTCTCTATTTTAATAATTTTGATAAAGCATTTGCATTTAATATTGTATTTGATATAAATTTACCTTTATAAAAGTTAGCCCAGTTATTAAAGACACATGGTGCATTCTTAGCTTTCTCTAGTGAATCTATTTTTATAAAGTTTAATTTAATACCTTTATCTTTAGCATAATCAGTTAATTCTTTAACTTCATATTCAACATATGGACATTCATTAGAATAATAAATAGTAAAATCTTGATTATCTATTTCCATACGTCTAGCTGTATCACTAAATTTAGGTGTTTCTTTATCATCAAATGATAATACCATCAATTGATAATCATTAATTGTATCAACAACTTTAAAGCCAAAATGTTCAAAGAACTTCTTATCACCAATAAAAGGCTTTTTCTTTTCGGTTACAATTGTACAAACACCACTCATTTTTTTAGTTTTAGCATCATTTATAGCATATTCAAGTAATTCTCTTGCAAT